>NZ_CP029552.1:25000-325000 GCF_003173775.1 Methylobacterium sp. 17Sr1-1
ACCGGGATGCCGGTGATGACCGAGACGATCGCCGTCGCCATGGCGATGCCGGCCGACGGCCCGTCCTTCGGGGTCGCCCCCTCCGGCACGTGGACGTGGATGTCCCGGCGCTCGAACAGCGGCGGCTCGACGCCGAAATCGACGGCCCGCGAGCGGACATAGGACGCCGCCGCCGAGATCGATTCCTTCATCACGTCGCGCAGGTTGCCGGTGACCGTCATCTTGCCCTTGCCGGGCATCATGACGCCTTCGATCGTGAGCAGCTCGCCCCCGACCTCGGTCCAGGCCAGGCCCGTGACGACGCCGACCTGATCGTCGGTCTCGACCTCGCCGTAGCGGAACTTCGCCGGGCCGAGGAAGGTGTCGAGATTGTCGGCCGAGACCGTCACGCTCTTCACCCCCGAGATCAGGATCTCCTTCACCGCCTTGCGGATCAGGTTCGAGATCTCGCGCTCCAGGTTCCGCACGCCCGCCTCGCGGGTGTAGCGGCGGATCAGGAGCATCAGGCCGTCATCGGTGATCGACCATTCCTTCGGCTCGAGACCGTGCTTCTTGAGCGCGCCGGGCATCAGGTGCTTGCGCGCGATCTCGACCTTCTCCTCCTCGGTGTAGCCGGCGATGCGGATCACCTCCATCCGGTCCAGCAGGGCCGGCGGGATGTTGAGGGTGTTGGCCGTCGTCACGAACATCACGTTCGACAGGTCGTAATCGACCTCGAGGTAATGGTCGTTGAAGGTCGCGTTCTGCTCCGGATCCAGCACCTCGAGGAGCGCCGCCGACGGATCGCCGCGGAAGTCCATGCCCATCTTGTCGATCTCGTCGAGCAGGATGAGCGGGTTCGAGGTCTTGGCCTTGCGCATCGACTGCACGATCTTGCCGGGCATCGAGCCGATATAGGTCCGCCGGTGACCGCGGATCTCGGCCTCGTCGCGCACGCCGCCGAGCGACATGCGGACGAACTCGCGGCCCGTGGCCTTGGCGATCGACTTGCCGAGCGAGGTCTTGCCGACGCCGGGCGGTCCGACGAGGCAGAGGATCGGGCCGGTGAGCTTGTTGGCGCGCTGCTGCACTGCCAGGTACTCGACGATCCGCTCCTTGACCTTGTCGAGGCCGAAATGGTCGGCATCGAGCATGGCCTGCGCGCCGGGCAGGTCCTTCTTGATCTTCGAGCGCTTGCCCCACGGGATGCCGAGCATCCAGTCGAGGTAGTTGCGCACGACCGTCGCCTCGGCCGACATCGGCGACATCTGGCGCAGCTTCTTCAGCTCGGCCAGCGCCTTGTCCCGCGCCTCCTTGGACAGCTTGGTCTTCTCGATCTTGTCCTCGAGCTCGGCCAGCTCGTCGCGGCCGTCCTCGTCCCCGAGTTCCTTCTGAATGGCCTTCATCTGCTCATTCAGGTAGTACTCGCGCTGGGTCTTCTCCATCTGCCGCTTGACGCGGGTGCGGATGCGCTTCTCGACCTGCAGCACCGAGATCTCGCTCTCCATCAGCGAGAGCACGCGCTCCAGCCGCTGGGCGACGGTCGGGATCTCGAGGATCGCCTGCTTGTCGGAGATCTTGACGGCTAGATGCGAGGCGACCGTGTCTGCGAGCTTCGAGGGCTCGTCGATCTGAATCACCGCCGAGACCACCTCGGGCGAGATCTTCTTGTTGAGCTTGACGTAGTTCTCGAACTCCGAGATCACCGAGCGGGCGAGAGCCTCGGCCTCGATCCGGTCGCCGAGATCGTTCGGCAGCACCTCGGCTTCGGCGGCGTAGTACTCGTCCGAGCGCACGAAATCCTGGATCTTGGCCCGGCCGCCGCCCTCCACCAGCACCTTCACGGTGCCGTCGGGGAGCTTGAGCAACTGGAGCACGCTCGCCAGCGTGCCGATGGTGTAGATCGCGTCGGTGGCCGGGTCGTCGTCGGTGGCGTTGACCTGGGTGGCGAGCAGGATGTGGCGGTCGGTGCGCACCGCCTCCTCGAGGGCCCGGATCGACTTCTCGCGGCCGACGAAGAGCGGCACGATCATGTGCGGGAAGACCACGATGTCGCGCAGCGGCAGGACCGCGTAGGTTCCGCTCGTGCCGGGGACGACGGGCTGGCGCGATTTCGGCTGGGTCATTGACTGACTTCCTTGTGTGGTGACGCCCAGATCCCTCCCCTCATGACGGGAAAGCAGGAGGAACGTTGGGGGCCGACCGGGCCGCGGGGGTCGGAAACGAGAGAGCGGCCGGGTCGCGGCACCGCACCTCGATTCGGTGAGCATGCGGCCGCCGCGTTGACTCTCAGGTGGCTCCTCGGGGTGCCGCTTTCAAGCACCGTGCCACCCGGCCGCATCCGGGCTACTCTCACAGCAAAGGCCGCCGCTTTCGCGGCGGCCTCCGGGTCACAATCAGGCGCTGGCGCTCGCCGGCGCGTCCTTGCCGCGGTCGCCGTGGATGTAGAGCGGCCGCGACTTGCCGTCGACGACCTCCGGCCCGATCACCACCTGCTCGACCGAGTCGAGGCCGGGCAGGTCGTACATCGTCTCGAGCAGGATGCTCTCCAGGATCGAGCGCAGGCCGCGGGCGCCGGTCTTGCGCTCGATCGCCTTGCGGGCGACGAGGCTCAGCGCCTCCTCCTGGAACGTCAGGTCGACGTTCTCCATCTCGAACAGGCGCTGGTACTGCTTGACCAGCGCGTTCTTCGGCTCCTGCAGGATCCGCTTCAGCGCGGTCTCGTCGAGGTCCTCGAGGGTCGCCAGGACCGGGAGACGGCCGACGAATTCGGGGATCAGGCCGAACTTCAGCAGGTCCTCGGGCTCGACGTTCCGGAAGATCTCGCCGGTGCGGCGATCGTCCGGAGCCTGGACGGTGGCGCCGAAGCCGATCGAGGTGCCCTTGCCGCGGGCCGAGATGATCCGCTCCAGCCCCGCGAAGGCGCCGCCGCAGATGAACAGGATGTTGGTCGTGTCGACCTGCAAAAATTCCTGCTGCGGATGCTTGCGTCCGCCCTGAGGCGGCACGCTGGCGACCGTGCCCTCCATGATCTTCAGGAGGGCCTGCTGCACGCCCTCGCCCGACACGTCGCGGGTGATCGACGGGTTGTCGGACTTGCGGGAGATCTTGTCGATCTCGTCGATGTAGACGATGCCGCGCTGCGCCCGCTCGACGTTGTAGTCGGAGGCCTGGAGCAGCTTGAGGATGATGTTCTCGACGTCCTCGCCGACGTAACCGGCCTCGGTCAGCGTCGTGGCATCGGCCATCGTGAACGGCACGTCGAGGATGCGCGCCAGGGTCTGGGCCAGAAGCGTCTTGCCCGACCCGGTCGGGCCGATCAGCAGGATGTTGGACTTCGCCAGCTCGACGTCGTTGTGCTTGGTCGCGTGCGCCAGGCGCTTGTAGTGGTTGTGCACAGCCACCGACAGGACCTTCTTGGCAAAGTCCTGCCCGATGACGTAGTCATCCAGGACCCGCCGAATTTCCTTCGGGGTCGGTACGCCGTCCCGCGACTTCACCAGCGAGGACTTCGATTCCTCGCGAATGATGTCCATGCACAGCTCGACGCACTCATCGCAGATGAAGACGGTCGGGCCCGCGATCAGCTTGCGAACCTCGTGCTGGCTCTTGCCGCAGAACGAGCAGTACAGCGTGCTCTTCGAGTCGTTGCCGCCAGCCTTGCTCATATGGGTCTCCAAGTCCCCGATCGGTCCCGCCCCGGGGGCACGACCGCATCGCTTTTAGATAGTGGCGCCCGGCTAAAGAAACAGTCACCGCCCCCCGCGCGCCGAGCGCCCGACGCAGAATCGCGATGCAAACACGCAGCCACCGCCGGATCAATCCCGCGGATGCGACAGGCTCCCGCCAAATGGCCGCATCGGGGATCCGCCTTCCGGAGCGGTGGCCTCCCGCCGGGGGAGGTCCCGCGGCGCGGGACCCTCCGGCGGGAGGCCCTGTCACTAGGCCTGCGCCGGCGCCTCGGCCCGCTTCTGGAGCACCTCGTCGATCAGGCCCCACTCCTTGGCCGCGTCGGCGGTCATGAAGTTGTCGCGCTCCAGGCCCTGCTCGATCGCCTCGTACTCACGGCCGGTGTGCTTGACGTAGATCTCGTTGAGGCGCCGCTTCAGGGCCTCGATCTCGCGGGCGTGGATGAGGATGTCGGTGGCCTGGCCCTGGAAGCCGCCGGAGGGCTGGTGCACCATGATCCGGGCGTTCGGCAGGGCAAAGCGATGGCCGGCCTCGCCGGCGGCCAGCAGCAGCGAGCCCATCGAGGCGGCCTGGCCGACGCAGAGCGTGGCGACCGGGCAGCGGATGAACTGCATCGTGTCGTAGATCGACAGGCCGGAGGTGACCACGCCGCCCGGCGAGTTGATGTAGAAGGAGATTTCCTTCTTCGGGTTCTCCGCCTCGAGGAACAGCAGCTGCGCCACGATCAGCGACGCGGAGTAGTCCTCGACCGGGCCGGTCAGGAAGATGATGCGCTCGCGCAACAGGCGCGAATAAATGTCGAAGGCGCGCTCGCCGCGGCTCGACTGCTCGACCACCATGGGGACGAGCGCGCTGTTGTAATAGTCGACCGGATCTCTCATCTCGATGGCCCTCTGAACGGAACCCGGCCGCCTCGGGGCGGCCGGGGTAGCGGCGGAAACGAACGACCTCGCAGGCCCCGTCCCCGCCGCCCGTTCGGGGCCGGACGAGGATCAGGCCGGGTTGGACTCACCCGCGGGAGCAGCCTCGGCCATGTCGGCCTTGGCCGATTCGCCCTTGCTGCCGTCCTCGGCGTCGTCCTCGTCGGCGAACAGCGCCTCCTTGGAGACGGGCTCCTCGACCAGTTTGACCTGACCGAGGACGTGGTCAACCACCTTCTCCTCGAACAGCGGGGCACGCAGTTCGGCGAGCGCCTGCGGGGTCTTGCGGTAGAAATCCCAGACCTGCTGCTCCTGGCCGGGGAACTGACGGACGCGGGCGATCAGGGCCTGATTCACCTCGTCGTCCGAGACCTTGATATCGGCGCTCTCACCGGCCTGCGCAAGCACCAGACCGAGGCGCACGCGGCGCTCGGCGATCCGGCGGTACTCCTCGCGCGCCTTCTCCTCCGTGGTGTCCTCGTCCTCGAAGGTCTTGCCGCGGTTCTTCAGGTCCTGCTCGACCTGGGCCCACACGGCGGCGAACTCCTGGTGGACGAGGCTCGGGGGCAGCTCGAAGGAGTAGCGGCTGTCGAGGGCGTCGAGCAGGCCCTTCTTCAGCTTCTGGCGCGAGGCCGCCTCGTACTCGCGGCCCATGGTGGTGCGCACGGCGTCCTTGAGGGCGTCGAGCGAGTCCATGCCGAAATTCTTGGCGAGCTCGTCGTCGATCGTGAGTTCACCCGGGGACTGGATGGCCTTCACGGTGACGTCGAACTCGGCTTCCTTGCCGGCGAGGTGCGCGGCGCCGTAGTTCTCCGGGAAGGTGACCTTGACCAGGCGCTCGTCGCCGACCCGGGCGCCGAGCAGCTGGTCCTCGAAGCCGGGGATGAAGGTGTTCGAGCCGAGGTCGAGGTTGATGTCCTCGCCGGTGCCGCCCTCGAACGGGGTGCCGTCGATCCGGCCGGTGAAGTTGATGGTCAGGCGATCGCCCGACTCGGCGTACTGTCCCTCGGGACGGTCCGTGAACGGGCGGTTGGCCGAGGCCATCCGCTCGATCGTCTCGTTGACCTCCTCGTCGGAGGGGGTGACGACCTGCTTGGTCAGGCTCACGTCCGAGAGGTCGACGAGGTCGAAGCTCGGCATCACCTCGAGGGCGACCTTGAACGAGAGATCGCCTTTGGCGTCGAGCGCCTTCTCGATCTCGTCCTTGTCCTCGGGCATCTGGACCTGGGGCTCGAGCGCGAGCTTGAGCTTGTTGTCCTCGACGATCTTCTGGTTGGCCTCGGTGACGGCGTTCTGAACGACGTCGGCCATCACGGAGCGGCCGTAGACCTTGCGCAGGTGGGCGACCGGCACCTTGCCCGGGCGAAAGCCCTTGATCTGCACCTTGCCCTTGATCCCGTCGAGCTCGGTCGCCAGCCGGCTCTCCAGCTCGGCCGCGGGCAGAACCACCTGGAATTCGCGCTTCAGCCCCTCGGCCTTGGTCTCGGTCACCTGCATCGTCGTCATTCCGCCTTGCACCTTCGAATCCGGCTTGGCTGCGGGCCCGGACGGCGGCTGCCGTGCGACGGGACCGTCAGGACAAGGAGCCGGCCCTGCTGCTTGAACCCAATCCGTCGTGTCGCCTGGCGGAGGTGGTGCGGGCGGAGGGGCTCGAACCCCCACGACTCTCGTCACTGGAACCTAAATCCAGCGCGTCTACCAATTCCGCCACGCCCGCGACGCTCGCGCCCGAGGCCTGACGCACCCGGGCGCGGCTCTATAGCATGGTGTATCGGCCACGCAGCAAGAATTTTAGGCCACGCCTCGCCCCGCGCCGGCAGCCCGGCTACAAGGCGGGTCCGCCCGGGGACCGCTCGTGCCCGAAGCAAAAACGATCTCCGTTCAGCGAGGTGCCATGCCGTCGTCCCTGCCGCCCTCGCGCCGCGCGCTGCTCGCCGGCGCCGCCCTCTCCCTCGCGCCCTCCCTCGCCCGGGCGCAGGGCGGCACGGCCGCAACCAACTCCCAGCCGGCGCCGGCTGCGGCGGAGGCCAGACGCCTGACCGCCGCGCCCGCCAAGGCGCGGCTCAAGCCGGAGCCGGCGGCCGAGACCCCGGTCTGGGCCTTCGACGGGCAGGCCTCGCCCCCGGTCCTGCGCGTCAAGCACGGCGAGACCGTCCGCCTGAGGCTGGAGAACAAGACCGAGCGGCCCCTGTCGCTGCACTGGCACGGGGTGCGCAACCGCAACGCCATGGACGGGGTCGGCGGGGTCACCCAGGGCCCGGTCGCCCCGGGGGCGAGCTTCCTCTACGAGTTCACCCCGCCGGATGCCGGCACCTTCCTGGTTCGCCCGCTCGTCGTCGGCGGGTCGAGCGAGCCCGCCGGGCGGGGGCTCGCCGGCCTCCTGGTGGTCGAGGAGGCGAAGGCCCCGGTCGTCGACCGTGACGTGCCGCTGGTCCTGCAGGATTGGCGCCTCGAGGCCGACGGGACGCTCGCGCCCTTCGGGCAGGTCGCCTTCGCGGCGAGTTCGGGCCGGCTCGGCAACGCGCTCACCGTCAACGGCAAGCCGGCCCCGGAGGTGATCGAGGCCGCGCCCGGCACCCGGCTGCGGCTTCGCCTCGCCAACGCCTGCAACGCCCGGGCGACCCGGATCCGCTTCGACGGCCTCAAGGCCTGGGTGGCGGCGGTGGACGGACAGCCGACCGATACCTTCGAGCCCCTGCGGGCCACCCTCCCCTTCCAGCCCGGCACCCGCTACGACATCTTCCTCGACGTGCCGGCGGCCTCCGAGCCGGCGGGCGCCGTGGTGGCGCTGATCGGGCCGGGCATGCCGCTCGCCCGCATCGTCGCCAAGGGCGAGCCGGTCGCGGCCCGGCCGGCCGTGGCGCCGATCGGCGAGAACAAGCTGCTGCCGCCGGAGATCAAGCTCCAGAACGCCTTCCGGCGCGACATCGCCATCGCGGGCGGCGCGGTGTTCGACAAGGGGAAGCCCGAGGCGGCCCCGGCCTTCGGCGGCGACCCGAGCCGGATCTGGACGCTCAACGGCGCCGCCGGCCGGGCGGAGAACCCGCCGCTGTTCTCGGTCAAGCGCAACACCGCGGTGGTGCTGGCGCTCACCAACAACACCGCCTTTCCGCAATCGCTGCACCTGCACGGCCACGTCTTCCGGCTGCTGCATCCCCTCGACGACGGCTGGGAGCCCTACTGGCTCGACACCTTCCAGCTGCTGGAGGGCCGCACCGCCCGCATCGCGTTCCTGGCCGACAATCCCGGCCGCTGGTTGTTGAGCGCGACGGCTTTGGAGCGGTTCGATACTGGCCTGTGGGGCTGGTTCGAGGTGAGCTGAGAGCGCGTCGATCGACCGGGCCCATGGGCCGATATCCCCTCGGGGTCATCATCCCCTCCCTGTCATCCCGGGTTCCGCTGCGCGGTCGCGGGATGACAGGAAGGATTCCACATCCGTCCGCCATCGCCGCCGGCCCCGAAGCACGACCCCCCTGCGTCCGGCGGTCGCAGTCGACCTCCGGACGAACGACGGCCACGCTTCCGGCGATGTATTCAAGTCCTTGCCGGCGCCCGATTTACCGGCGACTGCTTCGAGCTTGGCAGCAATTCGATCAAGAGATTGTGTTAACGTGAGCCAATGCATCGGCCGGATGCTTGGAGCATGCTGGCGCACCCGCAGCGCAAAATGGGCTGCAGCGCATCGATGAGGTTCCCAGCATGGAACATCAGCCGCTTCGCCACATCCGTGACATCGCCGACGTCGAGACGATCCCGGCCCTGCTCGAAGGGCGCCGGGCCCGGCTCGAGCGCTTCGCCGAGATCCTCGAACGCGATCCGGGCCGCAGCTTCATCACCCTGGAGGAGATCGAGTTCGTGCCCCGCAAGCAGCGGGCGGCGATCCGGGCCGACAACTCGCCGCTCGCCTTCGCCTATGCCGATCCGGTCCTGCGGGCGAGCGGGCTCACCGGCGACACGTTCGGGGAGGCCCGCAGCTTCTTCGAATTGAGCACCGGCGAGGCTCACAACCTGCTCTGCTCGTGCGTGAACGGGCGCACCGTCAAGGCCGGGCCGACCGCCAAGCGCCTGCGCCGCCTCGCCGCCCGCCGGCCCGGCCTGTGGCTCGCCTATGGCTGCGCCGCCGGCTTCGTCGCCCTGCCGGGGGCGATGTACCTGTTCGGCTGAAACGCTACCTCAACGGAAAAAGGCCGCCCTCGCGGGCGGCCTTTTTCACGATGCGTCATGCACCCAGGATCGCTAGATCCCGCACAAGATCACTTGATCTTGGTCTCCTTGAACTCGACGTGCTTGCGCGCGATCGGGTCGTACTTCTTGAACGACAGCTTGTCGGTCTTCGTCCGCGAGTTCTTCTTCGTGACGTAGAAGTAGCCGGTATCGGCGGTCGAGAGCAGCTTGATCTTGATGGTGACGGCCTTGGCCATGGCGCGACCTCTTCTGGATGATGGGTGTTGCGCCCGGAGGACCGAAACGCAAAACGGCCGGGCAGGCCCGGCCAGAACGCGGCGCCTTCCTGCCCCATCGCCTCCCGGGCGTCAAGCCCGAGCGACGTCAGGGCGCAGCCCGGATCATCCGCCCGCCGACCACCGCGAGGTAGGCGACGAACAGCAGCGCCAGCGACCAGGCGAAGCCGTGCGGCGAGGCGAGGTCCATGCCGCCGCCGACGAGCGGCGGCCCCAGCACCAGGCCGATATTGTAGAGCACCAGGAAGGCCGCATTGGCGCCGGCGAGCGCCGCACCGTCGAAGCGGGCGCCGAGATGCGCGAGGCCGACGGTGTAGAGCGTGCCGGCGATGCCGCCCCAGGCGAACAGGATCGCGGCGAGGAGCCAGGGATCCTCGGCCCCGAGCGGCAGGGCGGCGGCCCCGACCGCGCCGAGGAAGGCCGCGGCGAGCAGCACCCGGCGCTTGTCGACCTTGTCCGCCAGGAGGCCCACGGGAATCTGGAACAGCACGTTGCCGAGCGCCGCGAGGCTCACGAGGCCCGCCGCCTGCTCGGCGGTGAGGCCGAGCCGCAGGCCGTAGATCGGCAGGATGGCGAAGCCCCCGGTCTCGACCGCGCCGTAGACGAGGGCCGCCAGCGTCGCCGAGGGCGCGACCCGCAGGTAGCCGAGGAAGCCCCGCCCGCCCTTGTGCGGGATCTCCGGCGAGAGCCCGCGCGCCATCACGAGGGGCAGCGCGCCGGCGCAGAACAAGGCCGCGCCGGCGAGGTAGGGCGCCCAGCCGGTGGTGCCGAGGACGCGCAGCAACCCCGGGCCGATGGCGAAGCCGAGCGCCAGCACGGTGGCGTAGACCCCCATCACCAGGCCCCGCCGCGCCGGCGGCGCCGCCTGGTTGATCCAGAATTCGGAGAGGACGAACAGCACGCCGAGCGCCGCCGAGAACACGAAGCGCAGCGGGAACCACCAGGCGAAATCATGGACCGCCCGGAAGCCGAGGAGCGTCAGCGCCCCGACCGCGATGGCGCCGAGCAGGAGCGGCATCACGCCGAGGCGCGCCGCCACCCGCGGCACGAAGGGCAGGACGACGATGCTCGCCACTCCGGCGATCGCCGTGTTGACGCCGATCCAGGTGTTGGACAGGCCCATCCGCTCCATCTCGAGCGAGAGGAGCGGGATCGACAGGCTGAGCCCGATGCCGACCACCGCCACGCAGGCGATGGCGGCCGCGATGGCCGCGAGGCGCGCTGCGTCGAACTCGGAAGCGGGGGTGGTGGGGGTCATGATGGGGCCGGCCGTCGGGGCCGGCCCGTATGGACCAACGAGGCATCGAAAGCCAGCCCGGCCCATGGCCTTATCACTGGAGTTCCGCCTAGCTCATTCAAGAAACCAGCAAAGCGCGGGATCCCCTCTCCCGAGTAAGAGAGGGATAGGGGTGAGGGTGGCGCGCTTCCGTGCAAGGCTCCGAGCGTCGAGCTGCGCAGCTCAACGCTTAGCGATCTAATCGGAACCCGAGCCACCCTCACCCCAGGCCCCTCTCCCACTCGGGAGAGGGGAGATGCGCTCTACCTTTATTAGAAATGACCAAGAAGAATGCTGATCACAATTCTTCCCGCGTGTGCTCGCCGTCGACGTCTTGGAAGAACGGCACCGGCAGCATCGGGCTGAACCCCGCCGCGAGCCGCGCCTCCAGTTCGTCGAGCACGATCGACGTGATCCGCGGGAGTTCGAGCTTGCGCGCCGCCGCGAGGTCGACCCAGGCGAGCTCGGTCAGCTCGGAATCGGGGCCGACGACGCCGGGGGTCTCGGCCACCACCGCCTCGCGGTCGACGGCGAAGAAGCGGGTGTCGAAACGCTTGGGCCGGGAGGGCGGGGTGATCGCCCGGGCGACGAATTGCAGCAACTCGAGATCGGGCATCACGCCGGCCTCGCGGAAGGCCGTCCAGGCGCCGGGCGGGGCCGTCTCGGGCGGGCCGTAATCGAGGGAGCCGATCATCAGCCCGGTCTCCTCGTAGGTCTCGCGGATCGCCGCCAGCGCCAGCACCCGGCCGAGATGGAACAGCGGCGGGTGGACCCGCTCGGCCAGGGCAGCTTCAGCGCGGTCGTTGAGGGTGCCGGCCACCGGCATCGAGCGGTCGCCGAGCTCGATCCGGCCGCCGGGGAACACGAACAGGCCGGGCATGAACTTGTGGCCGGCATGGCGCCGGCCCATCAGCACCTTCGGCTCGTCGCCGGAGCGGTCGAGGATGATCAGCGTCGCGGCGTTGCGGATCCGCAGCGGCCGCTTCTTCCGCTCAGGAGCCGATGCTCCGTCCGTCGGTCCTGCCATCCCGCGTCTCCGTCTCGTCCTGGGCCGGATTGTCCTGGACCGGATGGTCCACCGGCCGGGTCTGGGCGCGGCGTATCGCGGAAAAGCCGTGCATGCCAAGGGCATATTGCAGCCCGACCACCGCCCCCTTGGTCGGCTGGAGCAGCGCGAGCGAGGCGATCAGCGCCAGGCCGGGCCAGAAGGTCATCTGGAACCAGAGCGGCACGTCGAGGCGCATCTCGGTCTCGAGGATCCCGATGCCGGCGAGATGGCCGACGACGAAGATGACGAGGTAGGGCGGCAGGTCGTCGGCGCGGTGGTGGTGCAGCTCGGTCCCGCAGGCCTCGCAGGTCTCCCGCACCTTGAGGAAACGGCCGAACAGCCGCCCCTCGCCGCAATGCGGGCAGCGATTGCGAAAGCCGCGCCACATCGCCAGGGCCCAGGAGGGACCCGAGCCCGAAGGGGCGGCGGGTTCGGCGGCGGGGCCGGCGTGGATCTCGATCATGCGCGTCTCCCGCGGCGCTTGGTCAGGCTGTCCCGGTTCGCCGGGGCGGGCCTCCCCTTACGCGGTCCACCGCGGGCCGGGCCAGGGGCGGAGGCGCGGCCACCGCCGGCGATCGCGAAGCGCAGGGCGCCTGCCACGGGCGCAGCCTCCATCAGCTCCACCTCGACCTTGTCGCCGAGGCGGAAGGTCTGGCGCGTGCGCTCGCCGACGAGGGCGTGGCGGCCCTCCTCGTGGCGGAAATACTCGGCGCCGAGGGTCGAGATCGGCACGAAGCCGTCGGCCCCGGTCTCGTCGAGCTTGATGAACAGCCCCGAGCGGGTCACGCCCGAGACCTGGCCCGAGAAAGTGGCGCCGACCCGGTCGGCGAGGTGGTGGGCGATCAGGCGGTCGATGGTCTCCCGCTCGGCCGCCATGGCGCGGCGCTCGGCGGCCGAGATCTGCTGGCCGATCTGGGCCAGGTCCCCGCTCTCCATGTCCGGCGGCAGACCGTCGGAGCCGAGCCGCAGGGCCCGGATCAGGGCGCGGTGCACGATGAGGTCGGCATAGCGCCGGATCGGCGAGGTGAAGTGGGCGTAGCGGCGTAACGCCAAGCCGAAATGCCCGGCATTGTCCGAGGCGTAGACCGCTTGCGCCTGCGAGCGCAGCACGACCTCGTTGAGGAAGAGCTGGTGCTCGCTGCCCTCGACCATGCCGAGGATGCGGTTGAACAGGGCGGGCCGGAGGTTGGCCTCCTTCGGCAGCTTCAGGCCGATCGAGGCCATGACCTCGCTTAAGCCCCGCATCTTCTCCAGCGAGGGCTCGTCGTGGACGCGGTAGATCAGCGGCTGGCTCTTCGCCTCCAGGATCTCGGCCGCCGCGACGTTCGCCTGGATCATGAACTCCTCGATCAGCCGGTGCGCCTCCAGGCGCTCCGGCACGATCACCCGATCGACCCCGCCCTCGGCGTTGAGGATCACCTTGCGCTCGGGCAGGTCCAGGGCGAGCGGTCCCCGCGCATCGCGGGCCGCGGCGAGCACCCGGTAGGCCTCCCACAGCGGGCGGAGCACCGGCTCGAGGATCGGGCCCGTCACCTCGTCGGGCCGGCCGTCGATCGCGGCTTGCGCCTGCGCGTAGGCGAGCTTCGCGGCCGACCGCATCATCACGCGGTGGAAGCTGTGGCGCAGCTTCCGGCCCTCCGCCGTCACGGTCATGCGGACGGCGAGCGCCGGCCGGTCCTGGCCGGGGCGCAGGGAACAGAGGTCGTTCGAGATCCGCTCCGGCAGCATCGGCACCACACGGTCGGGGAAGTAGACCGAGTTGCCGCGGATCAGCGCCTCGCGGTCGAGGGCGGTGCCGGGCCGGACATAGGCGGCGACGTCGGCGATCGCCACCGTGACGACGAACCCGCCCGGATTGGCCGGATCGGGATCCGGCACCGCCATCACGGCGTCGTCGTGATCCTTGGCGTCCGGCGGGTCGATGGTGACGAGCGGCAGGTCGCGCCAATCCTCGCGGCCGTCGAGCCCGACCTCGCGGGCGAACTCGGCCTCCGCCAGCACCTCGCGCGGGAAGACGTGCGGGATGCCGTGGGCGTGGATGGCGATCAGGCTGACCGCCTTCTCGGAACCGAGGCTGCCGAGGCGCTCCTTGACGCGCCCTTGCGTCAGCCCGAAGCGGTCCTCGCGGCCGAGGGTCACGGTGACGAGGTCGCCGTCCAGCGCCTCGCCCTCCCCGCCCGGCGGCACCGCGATCTCGCGCCCCTGCGCCTTCTTGTCTACGGGGACGATCCGCCCGCCGCCGGTCGGCAGCGCCCGGAACACGCCGAGCGTCTCGGCCTTGTTGCGGCCGATCACCTTGATGACCCGGCCGAGATAGCGCCCGGGCGTGTCGCTGTCGGGCTCGATCTTCAGGAGCGCCCGGTCGCCGGTGCCAGGGGCCGGCCCGCTGGCGCTACGCCCGCGCGGCATCAGCACGGTGATGAGGGGAGCGGGCCCGGCCTCCGGATCCCAATTGGCCGGCCGCGCGACCAGCTCGCCGTCGCGGTCGCGGCGGGTGTCGATGTCGGCGACGACGACCGGCGGCAGGCTTCCGGCCTTGCGCAGGCCGGCGCGGTCCTTCTCGATCGCGCCGTCCTCCTGCATCTCCTTGAGCAGGCGCTTCAGCTCGATCTTGTCCGCGCCCTTGATGCCGAAGGCCTGGGCGATCTCGCGCTTGCCGACCTTCTGGGGCGCGTCCGCGATGAAGGCGAGCACGGCCTCGCGGCTGGGCAGGACGGCGTGCGCCGCTTTCGGAGGAATGCCCTTGGCAGGATTTCCTTTGGGATGGATGCGCTTGGCCAACAGCTCGACTCAAGGAGGACGTACAACGGCCCCGGCCGACGGCCAGGGGCTCCGCTCCATAATATGGGATGCGCCGGGGGACCGAGCAACGCCGGCCGCCGTTCAACCGGTGGATGCCGATTTGCGCACCCGGTCGATGGCGGCATCGGCGTCGAAGCCGGATCCAGTCAATTCGTCGAGCGACAGCGGACAGGATTGCGGCATCGTCAGCGAGACCTGCGTCTCGTCGGGCCGCAGCTCCGGCGCCTCCGCCTCGCGCACGGCCAGCGTCCAGATCCCGTCGAGCTTGAGGGCGGAGAGATCCTGGCCCCGGAGCCGCCCGTGCAGGTCCGCCGCCTCGCGGCGCCAGGCGGCGAGGCGGGCCTCGTCGGCGATGAGCGCGGACTTGACCAGGGTGGCGAGGAGCGCGCGCAGGGTTGCGGCGGGGGAGGTCGAGTCGGTCATCGGGGCTCCGGGCTGTCGCCGGTGACTCCGCAAGCCGGATGCCAAAAAGGAAGGGGCCGGATCGCTCCGGCCCCCCATCTCGTCCTCGAAGCGCGTACGGCTCAGAGCGAGTAGTAGTTCACGAACTCGATCGGGTGCGGGGTCATCTCGTACCGCATCACCTCGGTCATCTTCAGCTCGATGAACGAGTCGATGAAGTCGTCGTTGAACACGCCGCCGGCCTTGAGGAACTCGCGGTCGGCGTCGAGGCTGTTGAGCGCCTCACGGAGCGAGCCGCACACGGTCGGGATCTCCTTGAGCTCCGCCGGGGGCAGGTCGTAGAGGTCCTTGTCCATGGCCGGACCGGGATCGATCTTGTTGTTGATGCCGTCGACGCCGGCCATCAGCATGGCGGCGAAGGCCAGGTAGGGATTCGCCATCGGATCGGGGAAGCGGACCTCGACGCGCTTGGCCTTCGGCGAAGTCGTCCACGGAATCCGGCACGAGGCCGAGCGGTTGCGGGCCGAGTAGGCCAGCAGCACCGGCGCCTCGTAGCCCGGGACCAGGCGCTTGTAGGAGTTGGTCGACGGGTTGGTGAAGGCGTTGAGCGCCTTGGCGTGCTTGATGATGCCGCCGATGTACCACAGGCACTCCTGCGACAGGTCGGCGTACTTGTTGCCGGCGAAGACCGGCTTGCCGTCCTTCCAGATCGACTGGTGGACGTGCATGCCCGAGCCGTTGTCGCCGTAGACCGGCTTCGGCATGAAGGTCGCGGTCTTGCCGTAGCTCTGGGCGACGTTGTGGATGCAGTACTTGTAGATCTGCATCTGGTCACCCATCAGGGTGAGCGTGTCGAACTTCATGCCCAGCTCGTGCTGAGCCGACGCGACCTCGTGGTGGTGCTTCTCGACCTTGACGCCCATGGACTGCATGGCGGCGAGCATCTCGCCGCGCATGTCCTGGGCCGAATCCTGCGGCGGGACCGGGAAGTAGCCGCCCTTGATCTGGACGCGGTGGCCGAGATTGCCGCCCTCGTACTCGGTCTGGCCGTTGATCGGCAGCTCGACCGAATCCAGCTTGAAGCCGGTGTGGTACGGATCCGCGGAGAAGCGCACGTCGTCGAAGACGAAGAACTCGGCCTCGGGGCCGACGAAGATGGTGTCGCCGATGCCGCTCGCCTTGACGAAGGCCTCGGCCTTCTTGGCGATGCCGCGCGGATCGCGGCCGTAGGGCTCGCCGGTCACCGGCTCGAGCACGTCGCAGACGATCGACATCGTCGAGGCCGAGAAGAACGGGTCCATGCAGGCGGTCGCCGGATCCGGCATCAGCAGCATGTCGGACTCGTTGATCGCCTTCCAGCCGGCGATCGACGAACCGTCGAACATCGTGCCCTCGGCGAAGATGTCCTCGTCGACCAGCGACACGTCGAAGGTGACGTGCTGCCACTTGCCCCGCGGATCGGTGAAGCGGAAATCGACGTACTTGACGTCGTTTTCCTTGATTTCCTTGAGGACGTCCGTCGCGGTCTTAGACATTCTCGTCTGATCCCTTCCTAGAACGGCGTTTTGGCCGCCATGAAGCCGCGGTCCTGGGGGTCAGGCCGCGGTTTTCGTCGCTGCAGAGAAGGCAGTGCCGTCAGATCGCGTCCTGACCGGTCTCGCCGGTGCGGATGCGGATTGCTTCCTCGATCGAGGAGACGAAGATCTTGCCGTCGCCGATGCGGCCGGTCTGGGCCGACTTGCGGATCGCCTCGACCGCGCCATCCACCAGCGTGTCGGGCAGCACGATCTCCAGCTTCACCTTGGGCAGGAAGTCGACCACGTACTCGGCGCCCCGATAGAGCTCGGTATGGCCCTTCTGGCGGCCGAAGCCCTTGGCCTCGATCACCGTGATGCCCTGGAGGCCGACCTCCTGCAGCGCCTCCTTCACCTCGTCGAGCTTGAAGGGCTTGATGATCGCTTCGATCTTCTTCATGCCGGGCGGGCCTGGTCTGCAACGGTTCCGGCGGCATTCCTAGCATCGCGCCGCGCCGACCGCCACGGGGGATTTCCCGAGAGCGGACCGGGAATGCCTAATCGATAAGCAATCGCTGCGCGTTTGTTGCGCAATCCGCCGTTCTCAAGCCTGGCGCCGCGGCAAGGCCGCCGCGTCCGGGCGCTTCTCGGAGTATGATGCGATGGCCGGGACCGAGCTGCTCACCACCGACGAGATGCGGCGGGCGGATGCCGCGACGATCGATGCCGGAACGCAGGGCCTGACGCTGATGCACCGCGCCGGTGGGGCGGTCGCCGAGCGGGCCCGGGTGCTCGCGGGTGACGGCCGGATCCTGATCCTGTGCGGGCCGGGCAACAACGGCGGCGACGGGTTCGTGGCCGCCAGGCTGCTGGCCGAGGCGGGCCTCGCGGTCGAGGTGGCGCTTCTCGGCGCGCGCGACGCCCTCGCGGGCGACGCGGCGGCCGCGGCGGTCCAGTGGACGGGCCCGGTGACGAACGCCGCCGCCGTCGAGCCCGCGGGCGTCGCGCTCGTGATCGACGCGCTGTTCGGCGCGGGCCTGTCCCGGCCGCTCGACGGCGACGCCGCAGCGCTCGTCGGGCGGGTCAACGCGGCCGGCGTGCCGGTGCTCGCCGTCGACGTGCCCTCTGGCCTCGACGGCGATACGGGGGCCGCGCGCGGTCCCGTCGTGGCGGCGACCGAGACCGTCACCTTCGTGCGGCGCAAGCCCGGCCACCTGCTGCTGCCCGGCCGGCGCCTGTGCGGCCCGGTGACGGTCGCGCGGATCGGGATCCCGGACGCCGTCGTGGCGGGGATCGCGCCGCAGGCCCACGTCAACGGCCCGGACCTCTGGGGCGCCGCCTTCCCGCGCCTCGCCGAGGACAGCCACAAATACACCCGCGGCCACGCGGTGGTGCTGTCGGGCCCCGCGCACCGCACCGGGGCGGCGCGGCTCGCCGCCCGGGGCGCGTTGCGCATCGGCGCCGGCCTCGTGACCGTGCTGTCGCCGACGCCGGCGCTTGCCGAGAACGCCGCCCAGCTCACCGCGATCATGCTGCGCCCCTGCGACGGGGCCGACGACCTCGACGACGCCCTCACCGACGAGCGCCTGAACGCGATCGTCGCCGGCCCGGGCCTCGGCACCGGCGCCCCGACCCGCGACCTCGTGCGGGTCGCCGCGGAAGCCGGCCGAGGCCTCGTCCTCGACGCCGACGCCCTGACGAGCTTTTCGGGGAAGGCCGACGAACTCGCGGAGATGATCGCGGCGGGAGGGGCGCAGGCGGTCGTGACCCCGCACGAGGGCGAGTTCGCGCGGCTGTTCAAGGGCGTGGCGGCGGTGCCGGCGGAGGGCTCGAAGCTCGCACGCGCCCGGGCCGCCGCGGCCCATCTCGACGCGGTCGTGGTGCTGAAGGGCCCCGACACGGTGATCGCGGCGCCGGACGGCCGCGCCGCCATCAACCCCAACGGGACGCCCTGGCTCGGCACCGCCGGCAGCGGCGACGTGCTGTGCGGCTTCATCGGTGGGTTGCTGGCCCAGGGGATGGAGCCCTTCGAGGCCGCCACCGCCGCGGTCTGGCTCCACGCGGCGGCCGGGCGCCGGCACGGGCCGGGGCTGATCGCGGAGGACCTGCCTGAGATGATGCCGGGGGTGCTGGGGGAGGTGCTGGCGGGGTTCAGGGTGGGGTGAGGAGCCGACCGAGAAAGAAAACCGCGGGTCTTCTCCTCTCCCCGCGTGCGGGGAGAGGCCTTCGCACCCCTTGTCGGGTGCGAAGGTAGCCCGCAGGGCGAGGGGGTGTTTCCGGAAGAGTCTCACGCGTCGAGACCCCCTCACCCTCGCTGCGGCTTCGCCTCCGCTTGCTGCGTTCCCTGAACGGTAACACAGCCCTCTCCCCGCCCGCGGGGAGAGGAGGAAAACCGCGCCTCATCCGGCGAGGCGTACGTCGAACCTTACGCCGCGACGGCGGCGACCACCCGGTTCCGGCCGGACTGCTTGGCCTGATAGAGGGCGAGGTCGGCGCGCTTGAGCATCTGGGCCGGGTCGGCATCCTCCGGCTGGCGGGCGGCGACCCCGATCGAGACCGTGACGTCGATGGCGCTGGTGCCGCGCTGGACCTGGAACGGCGCCGCCTCGATCCGCTCGCGGATGCGCTCGGCGACCTGGCGGGCGGCGTCGAGCCCGGTATCGGGCACCACCACGACGATCTCCTCGCCGCCGAAGCGCGCCACCACGTCGATGCCGCGGGTCTGGGCCCGGATGCGGGTGGCGAATTCCCTCAAGACCTCGTCGCCGGCATCGTGCCCGAACTGGTCGTTGATCGTCTTGAAGCGGTCGATGTCGAGGATCAAGAGCGCCACCGGCCGGTCGCGCAAGGACGGCTCGGAGAACAGGCCGCCGAGATAGCTGTCGAGGTAGCGCCGGTTGTGCAGGCCGGTGAGCCCGTCGGTGACCGCGAGGTCCATCGAGACCTGCACCGATTCGCGTAGCGAATCCGAGAAGCGCCGGCGCTTCACCTGGGTGCGGACCCGGGCGACGAGCTCGTTGCGGTCGATCGGGCGGACGAGGTAATCGTGCACGCCGAGATCGAGGCCGCGCATGATCCGCGCCCGGTCATGGGCGTCGGCCATCATCACCACCGGCACGGTGCGGGTGCGGTCGAGGGAGCGGAGCTGGCTGCACAGGCGCAGGCCGTCATGGTCCTGGAGGTCGAGGCTCACCAGCACCACGTCGTAATCGCCCGCCTTGACCCGCTCCAGGGCCTCCTGCGGCGAGGCCACGGTCTCGACGCAATGGTACTGGCCGAGCGCCGCCGCCAGCCGCTCGGCGGAGGAGCGGCGATCCTCGACGATCAGTACGTTGGCATTGTGCCCGGTCTCGGCGGCGGCCGCCGCGAGCGGGTCGCCGACCCGCGACGCCATGGCGCGGCTGCGCAACTCGTCGGTCACCGCCTTCAGGCGCACCAGGCTGCGCACCCGGGCCATCAGGGCGGTGTCGTCGATCGGCTTGGTGAGGAAATCGTCCGCCCCGGCGTCGAGCCCGCGCAGGCGGTCGCTCGGCTGGTCGAGGGCGGTCACCATCACCACCGGCAGGTGCGCAGTCGTCGGCGTCGACTTGATCCGCCGGCAGACCTCGAACCCGTCCATGCCCGGCATCATCACGTCGAGCAGCACGATGTCGCACAGGCCCTTCTCGCACACCGCGAGGGCGTCGGGCCCGTTCATCGCCGAAACGACGTCGAAATACTCGACGGTCAACTTCGTCTCGAGCAACTTAATATTCGGGAAGAGGTCGTCGACGATGAGAACGCGTGCCGACATGGAAGGCCAGGCCCCTCTCAGCTGTGCTCAGCTCTGGCGCTCGTCGCCGACATAGGTGCGGACCGTCGCGAGGAACTTCGCGACCGAGATGGGCTTGGACAGGTAGGCCTCGCAGCCCCCCTCGCGGATGCGCTCCTCGTCACCCTTCATGGCGAAAGCCGTGATGGCGATCACCGGGATGCTCTTGAGCTCATCGTCCTCCTTGAGCCATTTAGTGACCTCGAGGCCCGACACCTCGGGGAGCTGAATGTCCATCAGGATCAGGTCAGGCCGATGCCGGCGCGCCAGCTCGATCGCCTCAATCCCGTTGGCCGTCTTGAGGGTCGCGTAGCCGTGAGCCTCCAACAAGTCGTTGAAAAGCTTCATATTCAGCTCGTTGTCCTCGACGATGAGCACCGTCTTCGTCATGGCTCGCTGTCTCCGGCGCTCCCGCGGGCCGCGTCACACCCCGGCTGCGACCGGATCCGCAACACTGTTAAGCGGCACATGTTGATGAAACGCAAATTCGATGGATTTGCCAGGGGGTCCGATCCCCGTGGCGGAGTGCTGAGTGAATCCGCCGCGGAGGCCCTGGGCGCCCGCGTCTTCGCCTACGTCACCGGCGAGCCCGGGCGACTGCTCCGCTTCATGGAGAGCTCCGGTCTCTCGCCGGATGCGCTGCGGCAGGCGGCCGACAGTCCCGATCTCGTCGCCGGCCTCCTCGACCACGTGGTGGCCGACGAGGAGCTGCTCGTCGCCTGCGCCGCCGCCCTGGAGGTGCCGCCGGAGCGGATCACCCAGGCCTGGCGCCGCCTCGAGCCGCCCGAGGATCCCGGCGAGTTCGGGGCGTGAGCGCAGGCGCGCTCTGCCGCGATTGCGGGGCGAGCCCGCCGGGCGACGCCCCGCGCTGCCGGGCCTGCGGCTCGCCGCGCCTGCTCGTCCATCCGGAGCGCGACGTCCTCGCCATCGCGCATGTCGATTGCGACGCGTTCTACGCCGCGGTCGAGAAGCGCGACGACCCCTCCCTGCGCGACCGGCCGCTGATCATCGGCGGCGGACGGCGCGGGGTGGTCTCGACCGCCTGCTACATCGCCCGCATCCGCGGCGTCCACTCGGCGATGCCGATGTTCCGCGCCCTCGAGGCCTGCCCGGACGCGGTGGTGCTGCGGCCCGACATGGAGAAATACGCCCGGGTCGGCCGGCAGGTGCGGGCGATGATGCAGGCGCTCACGCCGCTGGTCGAGCCGGTCTCGATCGACGAGGCCTTCCTCGACCTGTCGGGCACCGAGCGGCTGCACGGTGCCCCGCCCGCCGTGACGCTGGCGCGCTTCGCCCGCGCGGTGGAAGCGGAGATCGGCATCACCGTCTCGGTCGGCCTCGCGCCCAACAAGTTTCTGGCGAAGATCGCCTCGGACCTCGAGAAGCCGCGCGGCTTCTCGATCATCGGCCGGGCGGAAGCCGAGGCCTTCCTGGCACCGCGGCCGGTGCGGATCCTGCCCGGGATCGGCCAGGCCGCGGCCGAGCGGCTGGCGGCGCTCGGCATCCACCGCATCAGCGAGATCGGCCGGATCGCGCCGGAGCGGCTGCATGCGAGCCTCGGGCGCGACGCCGCCCGCCTCCTGGCGCTCGCCCGCGGCGAGGACCGGCGCGTGGTCCAGCCGCGGCGTGAGACCAAAAGCATCTCGGGCGAGACCACCTTCGCGGAGGATCTGCGCGCCTTCGAGGCCCTGCGGCCGGTGCTGTGGCGGCTGTGCGAGACGGTGGCGCGGCGCCTGAAGCGGGCGGAGCTCGCCGCCGGCAGCGTGACCCTGAAGCTGAAGGACCGGGATTTTCGTCTGCGCACCCGCACCCGCTCGGGACTGGCGCCGACGCAGGTCGCCGAGCGGCTGTTTCGCCCGGCCGAGGCGCTGTTGCGCGAATCCTGCGACGGCACCGCCTACCGGCTGATCGGGATCGGGGCCGGCGACCTCTGCGACGCGGCCCATGCCGACCGGGGCGACCTCGCCGACGTCTCGGCCGTGCGCGAGGCGAGCCGGGCGGCGGCGATCGACGCCCTGCGGGAGCGCTTCGGCGCGGCGGCGGTGCAGCGCGGACTCGGCTTCGCGCCACCGGCCGGAGATCCGCGCGGCAAGGCGCATGGGAGCCAGGAGCCGCCGGAACGGAAGCCGCGCTGACGGCCCCCGATCCGGTTGCCTTCCGTGGCGGCGTCCTACTTGCAGTCCTTGCTCTCCGGCATGAGGTCGATCCGCGACAGCTCGCCCTTGAGCGAGAACTCACCGTAATCGAGGCGCAGCGCGCCGCTGACGCCGTTCTCGTAGAGGTCGAAGGCGAGGACGTAGACCGGGGTCCGCTCCCCCTCCCCCGGCGAGAAGTAGCTCAGCGTCACCGGCCAGTGCGGCATCGACGCCATAGCGCCGTCGCGCAACGGCGCCTCGGCGGGCGCGGAGGCGGGCTTGGGCCCGGAGGGTTTGGGCCCGGAGGGTTTGGACGCGTCGGGTGCGCCGGAATCGGGTTTCGCCTCGGACTTGGCCGCGACGCGCTGCGGGCCGATCACCGCCAGGGTGTCGTAGACCTTGCGGCCGTCGTCCGAGCCGTCGAACACCTTGACGGCGACGGTGGATTGCCCGGCTCGGGCGGCCTCGATCAGCCGCTTCATGTGGGCGGCGGGAAACAGCACCTCGCCCGGCACCGCCATCTCGCCGCGCTTGGGCTGCTTGAGGGTGATGTCGAGACCCTTGTCGCCGCGCTCGGCATTGCCGTCGACCGGGGCGGCCGCCTTGCCGTTGAGGTCGGACTGGGTGCGGAAGCGGAAACTGCGCCCGTCGCCGGTCTCGAAGGTGGTGTTGCGCAGGTCGGAGGTGCGGGTCCCGCTCTCCGAACTCTCGAGCACCGTCACCTGCCGGTACTGGAGCGCGAAGCCCTTGCAGGCATCGCCGGTGAAATCGAACACGATCCGGCCGCGGGCGCTCTCGACCGCGCGGGTGCCGGAGCTGCCGGACAAGGACAGGTCGTAGACGGCGCGGTGGGGCGCGAGGTGCACGGCCTCGGCCGCCACCACGGGCGACGAGAGCGCGAGCAGGACGCACGCGAGGAGTGATCGCATGAGGTCTCCCGGGGCGGCCGTCGGTGCTGGCGTCGGCCCTGTTGGTCCTCGCAAGATAGGTCCCGCCCCGGCCCCCGGCAACGTTCCGGGCGCCGGCGACCGCCGGCCAGCCGGCCCGGTGCGTGGCACCGCGGCCACGTTTGCCACGGAGGTGCGTGGCGCTGCGGCCACGCTTGCCGGAGAGGAGGGCGTGGCGCTCCGGCCACGCTTGCCGAAGACCGGAGGGACACCCCCCGGCTGTCGGCGGCCGCAACGGCAGCGCAACCTGCGATCATGCGGCGCCCCAGTATGACACCCCCTCCGGGGTGATCCGACAAACCCTTGAAGGTGATAGATAATTTATGGGAGCGATCCGGCGTGGCCTTGGCGCGCGTCAGACTGGCGGCGCAACCCGGCCGGGTCCGGACCGCCGGGCGGCCGCGGGGAAAAACCGTCTCGGCGGGGGGCGGACTCTTGCGCGGGTGTTAGGCCGTCCTGTAGGTTCACCCCCGTCGCCACCGCTCCGGGCGTGGCGGCGATCACCAGCAGGATCGGACGGAGTCACCGCGCGGCCGAACGGCGTGCCGCTCGCGGCTGCGTGCCGATTCCATGGGTGATGTCGGGGGATTGGAGGCGGCGATGATGGATTCGGGTCCGAGCTGGACGAAGGAACGCGTCGAGCTTCTCAAGCGGCTGTGGAGCGACGGCCGCAGCGCCAGCCAGATCGCCGCCGAGATCGGTGGCGTCTCCCGCAACGCCGTCATCGGCAAGGTCCACCGCCTCGGCCTGGCCGGGCGCGTCGTGAAAGCCAACGGCACCGCGCCGGCCGGCGGCCGCCGTCCCCGGATCGAGGGTGAGTCCGCTGCCGGCGAGACCCCGTCAGTAGTGGCTCCCGCGCCGCCGGCACTCGCCCTGTATCAGACCGCATCCCCAGCCGACACCACCGCGCTGCCGGAGAGCGCCCGCGTCACCATCATGGAGCTGCGGGAATTCATGTGCCGCTGGCCGATGGGCGACCCGTCGACGCCCGATTTCCGCTTCTGCGGCGACCGCGCCATCACCGGCCTGCCCTACTGCACCCACCACAGCCGCATCGCCTACCAGCCCGCCGCCGAGCGCAAGCGCGACCGCAGGGTCGTCGGATTCCGCTGAAGGCCCGCACCCGGACGACCAATCCGGAGGCGGCGTCGCGCCCATCCCTTCCGATTGGTCGACCGTATCGCTCAAATCCTAACGAATCCTGTCCGGTGGCTCGCTCGAAGTGGAGTCGGCGCCGCCGCCCGGGAGCAGGCGACATCTCTGACACCCACCTCGTCATCCCGGGACCGCGCAGCGGAATCCGGGATGACCTGGAGAGTGGAGTGACCGATGGCCGGGCCGTCCAGATGGTACCGCTTGTTCCGAAGGCTCGGCCTCACGGCTCCGGCGCGAACATCTCGTCGAACGAGTAGCCGGAGCCGCGCACGGTGCGGATCGGGTCGGCATCGCGGCCGCGGTTGATCGCCTTGCGCAGGCGGCCGATATGCACGTCGACCGTGCGCTCGTCGATGTAGACGTCGTGGCCCCAGACGCCGTCGAGGAGCTGCTCGCGGGAGAAGACCCTGCCCGGGCTCTGCATCAGGAACTCGAGCAGCTTGAACTCGGTCGGGCCGAGATGCAGCTCGCGGCCGTCGCGGCGGACGCGGTGGCTGACCCGGTCGAGCTCGATGTCGCCGGCCACCAGCAGGTCGGCGACGTGGGCGGGCTTGGAGCGGCGCAGCAGCGCGCGGACCCGCGCCAGGAGCTCCGGCACCGAGAACGGCTTGACGATGTAGTCGTCGGCGCCGGTGGCGAGCCCCCGCACCCGGTCGCCCTCCTCGCCCCGGGCGGTGAGCATGATCACCGGCAGCCGCTCGGTCTCGCGGCGGGCGCGGATGCGCCGGCAGAGCTCGATGCCGGAGAGGCCGGGCATCATCCAGTCGAGGAGGACGAGGTCGGGGATCTGCTCTCGCAGGCGGATATCCGCCTCGTCGCCCCGGGCGACGGCGTCGACCTCGAAGCCCTCGGCCTCGAGGTTGTAGCGCAGGAGGAGGGTCAGCGCCTCCTCGTCCTCGACGATCAGGATGCGGGTACTCATGCGGGGCACTTCGGGCGGGATCCGGAGGGGGACCCGCGCCGGGCGCGAAGCCCGGCGCGGGCCGACCCGTCAGGCCTCCGGTTGGGGATCGAGGGTGGCGAAGCTCGAACGGTCGTTCTTGGGACGATCGGTCGGCAGCGTCTCACCGGTGGCGAGGTAGTGGATCGTCTCGGCGATGTTGGTGGTGTGATCGCCGATGCGCTCGACGTTCTTGGCGCAGAACAGGAGGTGCGTGCAGAACGTGATGTTGCGCGGATCCTCCATCATGTAGGTCAGGAGTTCGCGGAACAGCGAGGTGTAGAGCGCGTCGATGCCGCCGTCCCGGGCCCACACGTCGAGGGCGACGACGGTGTCCTGGGTGGCGTAGGCGTCGAGGACGTCCTTGAGCTGGCCCTGGACCAGCTCGTTCATGTGCTCCACGCCGACGACGATCTTCTGCAGCTGGACCTGGTCGGCGATGGCGACGACGCGCTTGGCGACGTTCTTGGCCAGGTCCCCGATGCGCTCGAGGTCGCCCGAGACGCGGATCGCCGAGATCGTCTCGCGCAGGTCGACCGCCATCGGCTGGCGCTTGGCGATGAGGAGGATGGCCTTCTCCTCGATCTCGCGCTGCAGGCCGTCGAGGCGCTGGTCGACGGCGATGACGCTCTGGGCGAGGGCGGTGTCGCGGCGCAGGAGCGCCTGGCCGGAATCGGCCACCATCTTCTCGGCGATGCCGCCCATCTCGGCGATGCTGCGCCGCAGGTTCTGCAACTCCTGATCGTAGGAGGTGACGATGTGGTTCGACATGAGGGCTGACTCCCCGCGATAGGGTGGAGCTTACGGTCAGCGCCGGCCCGGGCCGGGCCGGCGCAACGAGGCGTCGGGTCTCAGCCGAACCGGCCGGTGATGTAGTCCTGGGTCTGGCGCTTCGACGGGTTCATGAACAGCCGGTTGGTCGGCCCGAACTCGATCAGTTCGCCGAGATACATGAAGGCGGTGAACTGCGAGATGCGCGCCGCCTGCTGCATGTTGTGGGTGACGATGGCGATGGTGAACTCGCCCCGCAGCTGCTCGATCAGCTCCTCGATGCGGCCGGTCGAGATCGGGTCGAGGGCCGAGGTCGGCTCGTCGAACAGGATCACCTCCGGGCGCTGCGCCACCGTGCGGGCGATGCAGAGGCGCTGCTGCTGGCCGCCGGACAGGCCCATGCCGGACTGCTTGAGCTTGTCCTTCACCTCGTCCCACAGAGCGCCCTTGCGCAGGGCCTCCTCGACGCGGACGTCGAGATCGGCCTTGCCGAGGCGCTCGTAGAGCCGGATGCCGAACGCGATGTTGTCGTAGATCGACATCGGGAACGGGGTCGGCTTCTGGAACACCATGCCGACCCGGGCGCGCAGCTCGTTGAGGTCGATCGACGAGTCCAGGATGTTGCGGCCGTCGAGCAGGATCTGCCCCTCGGCGCGCTGCTCGGGGTAGAGGCTGTAGATCCGGTTGAAGGTGCGCAGCAGGGTGGACTTGCCGCAGCCCGACGGCCCGATCAGCGCCGTGACCTGGCGGTCGAGGAAGTTGAGGTTGATGTTCTTCAACCCCTTGAAGTCGCCGTAGTAGAAGTTGAGGTCCTTGACGGCGAGGCGGACCGGGGCGGACTCGTCGGCCGTGCTCTGGCCCACGACCGGCGCGGCGGTGGCGGTGGCGCTCATCGGTGTGTCTCCGGGCAGGATGTGCGGTCAGCGCCCCTTCGGGCCGCTCAGGACGAGGCGGGCCACGATCGACAGGCCCAGGATGGTGACGGTGATGAGGAGCGCGCCGGCCCAGGCCAGCTGGCGCCAGTTCTCGTACGGAGACAGCGCGAACTGGTAGATCATCACCGGCAGGTTCGCGACGCCGCCCATCAGGTTCGGGCTGAACCAGGAATTGTTGTTGAGCGCGGTGAAGAGCAGCGGCGCGGTCTCGCCGGCGATGCGGGCGAGCGCGAGCAGCACGCCGGTGACGATGCCCGACTGCGCCGCCCGCCAGGTGACGCTGCGGATCACGATCGACATCGGCGCGCCGAGCGCCGCGCCGGCCTCGCGCAGGGTGCCGGGCACCAGGCGCAGCATGTCCTCGGTGGTGCGCACGATCACCGGCGTCGCGATGATGGCGAGCGCCACGCCGCCGGCCCAGCCCGAATAGCCGCCCATCGGCCGCACCATCAGGGTGTAGACGAACAGGCCGATCAGGATCGAGGGCGCCGAGAGCAGGATGTCGTTGAGGAAGCGGATCAGGTCGGCGAGCTTCGAGGTGCGGCCGTACTCGGCGAGGTAGGTCCCGGCGAGCACGCCGATCGGGGTCGCCACCACGATGCCGAGCGCCGTCATGACGAGGCTGCCGAGGATCGCGTTGGCGATGCCGCCGCCCTCGGAGCCGGGGCCCGGGGTGACCTGGGTGAACAGGGCCGGCGTGAAGCCGCGCACGCCCTCGATGATGAGCATCAGGAGGATCGAGCCGAGCACCACCGCGCCGAGCGCCGTCGCGACGGTGCAGGACACGATCAGGATCTTGTCGGCGGAGCGCCGGCTGGCGCGGACCCGGCCCCATTCCTGGGGAGCGGGCCGTGCGGGGGCGGTGCCCTGGACCGCGGCGGGGGAGGCGTTCATCGGAAAGAAGCGTCCTTGGGCAGGGTCGGGGGATCAGGCCACCTTCGCGCGGCGCACCAGCAGCCGGGCGATGATGAGGACGATGAAGGTGACGACGAACAGGATGCAGCCGAGCGCCATCAGCGAGTTGAGCTGCAGGCCGTCGGCCTCGTTGAACTCGTTGGCGATGCGCGAGGCGATGGTCGAGCCCGGATCGAAGATCGAGGCCGAGAGCCGGTTGGCGTTGCCGATCACGAAGGTGACCGCCATCGTCTCCCCGAGCGCGCGGCCGAGGCCCAGCATGATCGCCCCGATGATCGAGACCGAGGCCTGCGGGATCAGGACGTGGCGCACGACCTCCCAGGTGGTGCAGCCGATGCCGTAGGCGCTCTCGCGCAGGACGGTCGGGATCTGGTCGAGCATGTCGCGGGTGATCGAGGCCACGAACGGCACGATCATGATCGCCAGGATGATGCCGGCGGTGAGCACGCCGACGCCGGACGGCACCTGGGCGTAGAACAGGGTGCCGACGATCGGCAGGCCCTCGACGAGGTTCGAGACCGGGATCTGCACGAAGCGCGCGAAGAGCGGGGCGAAGATGAACAGGCCCCACATGCCGTAGATGATGCTCGGCACGGCGGCGAGCAGCTCGATCGTCATCGCGACCGGGCGGCGGGCCCAGCCGGGGCAGAGCTGGGTCAGGTAGATCGCGATGCCGAGCGAGATCGGCACGCCGATCACCAGGGCGAGCAGCGCCGAGACGAGGGTGCCGATGATGGCGACGAGCGCGCCGTACTCCTCGCGCCCGACGTTCCAGGCGCTGGAGACGAGGAAGTGGGGCCCGAAGGCCTGGAAGGCGGGCCACCCGCCATAGGCGATCGAGGCGAGGATGCCGGCGAGGACCAGCAGCACCAGCAGCGCCGACGCGAAGGCGGCGCCGCGGAAGATGCGGTCGCCCACGGGGCTTGGGGGGCGGCGGGCGACTTCGGGCCTCGCCGCCACAGCGACGTTCTCAGACAACGCGACCATCCGGGTTTCCCTTGGAGTGAGCGGCCTCTAGCGCGCTCGGCGGATCGAGGCGAGTCGGACGCGATCCGGCGGGCGGCGGGATCTCGGCTTTCCTCAAGCGCCGCGCGGGCCCGGACACGGGGCGGATGCGTGCGGCATCCCGGGCGGCCCCTTGTCTTTCGCCGGCGGAAAGCGGGAGGGCGGGACCGGGGCCCCGTCCTCCCGTCTGTCAGGTCGGATCGACCTTGATCACAGGCTCTGGATTACATGCCGAGGACGGGCTTGCCGTCCTTGCCGACGATCGTCTTCCACTCGTCTTCGACCTGGCCGACGACCTTGTCGGGCAGCGGCACGTAGTCGAGGTCGGAGGCCAGCTTGTCGCCGCTCTTGTAGGCCCAGCGGAAGAACTTCAGCACCTCGGCGGTGCGGGCCGCGTCGGCCGGGTTCTTGTGGACCAGGATGAAGGTCGCGGCGGTGATCGGCCACGCCTTGGCGCCGGCCTGGTTGGTCAGCGAGATGCCGAAGCCGGGAGCGGCCTTCCAGTCGGCATTGGCGGCGGCGGCCTGGAAGGCCTCGTCGCCCGGCATCGGGAACTGGCCGTCCTTGTTCTGGATCAGCGCGACCGGCAGGTTGTTCTGCTTGGCGTAGGCGTACTCGACGTAGCCGATGGCGTTCGGGACCTGCTTGACGACGGCCGTGACGCCCTCGTTGCCCTTGCCGCCCTGGCCGGCCGGCCAGCTGACCGTGGTCGAGGCGCCGAGCTCGGACTTCCAGGCCGGCGACACGTCCGACAGGTAGGTGGTGAAGATGTTGGTGGTGCCGGACGCGTCCGACCGGTAGACCGCGGTGATCGGCGCGTCGGGGAGCTTCACGCCCTCGTTGAGCTTGGCGATCTTCGGGTCCGACCACTTCTTGATCTTGCCCTGGTAGATCTCGGCCAGGACCTCGCCGGTGAGCTTGACCTCGCCGGTCTTCACGCCCTGGATGTTCACCACCGGGACGACGCCGCCCATCACGGTCGGGAACTGGACCAGGCCGTCCTTGTCGAGGGTCGCGCCCTTCAGCGGCGCGTCGGTGGCGCCGAAATCGACGGTCTTGGCCTGGATCTGCTTGATGCCGCCGCCCGAGCCGATCGACTGGTAGTTCAGGCCGTTGCCGGTCTCCTTGCGGTAGGCCTCGGCCCACTTGGAATAGACCGGGAACGGGAAGGTGGCGCCGGCGCCGGTGATGTCGAGGGCGAGCGCCGAGGTGGCGATCTGGGCGGTCGCGAGCCCGATGGCGAGCGCGTAGGAGAAGGGCTTCACTGGTATCTCTCCGTGTTCGGATCGGTCCGGCACGATGCGGGCGTGCTGTCGCTGGCCCGCACCCTGCGCGTCGACGGCCGGTGAGGACGCGACCGGCTTCCCTGGTGCGCCGGATCGTGTCCCGATCGTTGCCGGGGCGTCCGCCGCGGCGCGAGGGATAAGCCCGGTGCGACGCCGGCCCTATGACGGTTGCATGACGCTGAGATGACAGACGCGGGCCGGATGCGACGGTCCGGCCCTCTCATGCGTTGGGAGGGCAATGCGTGCAGGCCCGCGCGGGCCGCGATCACACCGACAGGACGAACCGTCGTGCACAACCTCCATACGACGACAGAGCGAAACCGGAGCCAGGGCGGCTGCGAGACCGACCGCTCCGACGACCCGGGACCCGACGATCCCAGATCCGACGACCCGAAGCGGCGGGAGCTGATGGCCCTCCATGCCGAGCGGGCGGAGCTGGAGCAGCGCCTCGCCCGGGCCGAGCAGGAACGCCTCTACCTCACCGACCCGGCCGCCGCGGCCGCCGCGCAAGGCGAGGAGGCCGCGCTGCTCGCCGAACTCGACCGCCTGATGACCCGCATCCGTGCGGCGGAGTACCGGAGCCAGCCCGGCGCCCGCACCTGGTAGGACACGGATCTCCGGCGGACGGGAGCCGGACACCGCCGGAACCCGAGCGCGGACGGTCGAGCAGGGAACCTGGGCAGTACGAGACCGTTGCCCCTCGCGACCCGGGCCACCGGCCCGGGCGCCGTGCGGCCGTGCGGCCGCGCGGGCATCACCGGATCGCGGCGATCGGGTGATGCCCCGGGTCTTTGGTTGGCCGCATTGTCTTCGACGAACCGGTTTCCACGTCGTCGGAAAATGCGTGCGAGGGACGGAGCGACGACGATGCGGTGCGGCGAGGTGTGGATCGAGGACGCGGTGGGGCACCGGATGCGCCGCTGCTGAGCCCTCCCCCACCCGCGGCGATGCGCGCGGATCGACAGGCGCGCGGCGCGCCCCACTTCCCCTTCCAGGAAGCCCCGGCGGGGTCTTGTCGCGAGCGGCCCGTCAGAGTGCCGCCGCCCCGCCCTCCCCGCTTCAGAACGTGAGAGTCGCATGGCGTCCACCGACAACCCCATCCTCAACACCGAAGCCAAGCCCGGCCTGCCCCCGACCGTCCAGCGCCATCTCGGCCACCAGCTGCGCGCCGCCTACGCGCCCCTCGAGACCGCCGCGACCCCCGAGATCTTCCTCGCGCTGATCGAGCGGCTGGAGGCGGCGCTCGCCGCGCAAGGCCGCGCCGTCGAGCCGGAATTCCGCGAGGGCATGCTGGCCGCCCTGTCGTCGCTGCGCGCCTTCGCGCTCTCGCTCACCAACAACGCGGCGCGGGCCGACGACCTCGTCCAGGACACGATCCTGCGCGCCTGGCAGAACCAGCACCGCTTCCAGCCCGGTACCAACCTGAACGCCTGGCTGTTCACCATCCTGCGCAACGCCTTCTACTCCGAGCAGCGCAAGCGGATGCGCGAGGTCCAGGACGAGGACGGCTCCTACGCCGCGCGCCTGTTCACCGCCCCCGACCAGGGCCACCGCCTCGACGTGCAGGACCTGCGCGCCGGCCTCGCCAAGCTACCGCCGGACCAGCGCGAGGCGCTGATCCTGGTCGGCGCCGAGGGCCTGTCCTACGAGGAGGTGGCGGGGATCTGCGGCGTCGCGATCGGCACGATCAAGAGCCGGGTCAACCGCGCCCGCAACCGTCTGGCCGAACTCCTCGGCTACGGCGACGACGACCTCTCCGGCGACCGGATGATGCAATCGGCCATGGGCGAGGGCGTCTGAGGGGAAGGCGTCTGAGGGGAGGGCGTCCGACGCCCTCGCTCCCTTCGCACGTCGATGACGGCGCCCGCGGCCGATCCCGCGGGCGCTTCGCGTTTCAGTGCCGGTTGTGCATCAGCCAGCCGAAGACGTAGCCGATCCCGCCCGCCAGCAGCAGGGCCGCGAGATGGTGGTCGCCGACCTGACGGGCCACCGCTCGGTCCGCGCGGCGGTAATAATGGCTCCCGGCCTCGCGGGCCTGGTCGAGCGAGTCCGGCGCGGCGTCGGCGAGGCCGCGCACCGCCCCCCTCACCCCGTCCTTCGCCTGGCCGTAGATCGTGCGGGCCGTCCCCGCCGCCTGATCGGCGAGGCCCTGAGCCCGGGTGCCGGCATCGCCGGTCCACTCGCCGACGCGCTGCTGCACCTTGCCGCCGAGCTCCTGGCCGGCGCCGATGATTCGGTCGGAATCCATCGCGTCTCTCCTTCGTGGCGGGCGGTCCGCGCACGGCCGCCGCTCCCCTCCTCAACGCGCCGGGAGCCGAAACGGTCTCGCGACTCCGCCTGCCGGGCGTTCGGAGTTGGCTGGCGGAGAGGATCCGGACGAGGTGCCGGGAGGTCGAATCACCGCACCGCCGGAGCGGAGTCATCAAATTGTTAACTCAGCGCTTTTCCGCAGTTGCGCGCGTCAGGGGCGAATTGTTAATTGGCCTTAATCTTTGGTGAGGCACCCCGTGAACTTCCCCCCGATTCCGACCGCGGCCGGTGGCGCCCGGACGCGCGCCCTCGTCCGCACGCTGGCGCTGGGCACGCTGCTCGGCCTCGGGGGCGTGGGGGCCGGCACCACCCTGGTTCATGCCGCGGACGATGCCGGCGTCCTCGATTTCCTGCTCGGCGACGTGCCGCGCAGTCTCGGCCTGCCGGCGCGGGCCCCGCGGGCGGAGGCCTCACTGAAGGAGCGGCGCGTGCGCTGGACGAGCCGGCCGGCCAACGCCGCCGCCGCCGAGCGCCCGCGCTGGAGCGATCCGACGCCGCGCTGGCAGGCCGCCGAGCCGAAACCCGCCTCCGTCCGCCAGACCCGCGAGCCGGCCCCCGCCGCGAGCCGCCACGACGGTGCTGGCAGCCACGCCCGCACCGTCTGCGTGCGCACCTGCGACGGCTACATGTTCCCGCTGGCGAATCTCCAGAAGGGCGACGCGGCGCCGGCGCAGGAGCAGGCCTGCGCGGCGGCCTGCCCGGGGGCGGAGACCGCCCTCTACACCGTGCGGGCCGGCGAGGAGCTCGACCAGGCGGTGAACCGGGCCGGCAAGCCCTATCGCAGCCTCGCCGCCGCCTTCTCGTACCGGAACCGGCTGACGCCGAGCTGCTCGTGCAACCCGGGCACCGGCGGCTACGCGCGGCTGCTCCTGCGCGACGCGACGCTGCGGCCCGGCGACGCGGTGGCGGGCGGGACGGGAGCCCAGGTCTTCGCCGGCCGCGGCGGGACCGGCGAGGCCCGCTTCATCGATTTCCGCCGCGCCGCGATGCTCTCCGCGGGCGAGCGGCGCGAGCTCGACCGCACCCTCGACGTGAGCCGCCTGGAGCGGGTGCGGGCGGAGTTCCGCCGCTCGCTCGCCGCCGAGAAAAGCGGCGGGTTCGGCCGCCTGCGCTACGCCGCCGGGGTCACGGGCTTCGCCGATGTCGTCAGCGACGCGAGCGCCGCTCCGATCCGGATCGTCGCGCCCTCGCCGTACCGCTGAGCCACCCGCCGGATTCTGTTGCGGGCCGGAGACAGGGGCGCTCTTCCGGGAAACGGTGCCGTCGCGGCGCTTGCGATTCCCAGGCGCCCGTGACGAAACTCAATGCGCCGAGGCCCCCGCCCGGCTCCCCGCATCGTCGTTCGCCAAGACCCCCGCCATGTCGTCCGCGCTCGAGAATCGTCTGTTGCCCTACCGCGAAGTCGCGGCCGTCTTCGTGAGTTCCGGCCTGTTCTTCGCAGGACTGCTGGCTTGGGCGTGGATGGCCACATGACAGGCGGGGGCTAAGCCCCTCGACAGGGGGGAGCGCGGCCGCTAACCCGGACGCGTCGTCAACGCCGCGGGAGGCCGTCCGGTGAGCGAATCCGAGGCACCCGACGCGGCGCCGCCCTTCCTGCGCGAGGCCCCGGCGAGCGGCCGGGTCGAGGCGGTGTCGCCGCTGATCCGGCGGCTGGTCTGCCCCAACGCCGGGCCCTTCACCCAGAGCGGCACCTGCACCTATCTCGTCGGGCACGGCCGCGTGGCGGTGATCGATCCCGGCCCGGACCATCCGGAGCACCGGGCGGCGCTGCTGGCCGCCCTCGACGGCGAAACGGTCGAGGCGATCCTCGTCACCCATACCCATCGCGACCACTCGCCCGGCGCCCGCCCGCTCGCGACGGCCACCGGCGCGCCCATCGTCGGCTGCGGCCCGCACCGGCCGGCCCGCGCGGTGCGCGGGGCCGAGCAGGGCCGGCTCGACGCCGCGGGCGATGCCGACCACCGGCCGGACCGCGAACTCGCCGAGGGCGACGGCGTCTCCGGCCCGGGCTGGACCCTGACGGCCTTGGCCACCCCCGGCCACACCATGAACCACCTCGCCTTCTCCTTCTCCGAGGAGAACGCCCTGTTCTCGGGCGACCACGTCATGGCCTGGTCGACCAGCATCGTGGCGCCGCCGGACGGTGCGATGGGCGCCTACATGGCCTCTCTCGACAAGCTGCGGGGCCGGTCCGAGAGCGTGTACTGGCCCGGCCATGGCGGCCCGGTGCGCGACCCGCAGCGCTTCGTGCGCGGCCTCCTCAGCCACCGCCGGGCCCGCGAGACCGGCATCCTGGAGCGGCTGGCCGCCGGCGAGCGCACCATCCCGGGCCTCGTCGCCGCGCTCTATTCCGGCCTCGACCCGAAGCTGCGGCCGGCCGCGGCGCTCTCGGTCTTCGCCCATCTGGAGGATCTGGTGGAGCGCGGGCGGGTGGTGACGGACGGGCTGCCGGCGTTGGATGCCGAGTATCGGCCGGGGTAAGGGCCCGATGATCGGGCACGGGTTTCCCCCTCCCCCGCAGAGGCAGGACTGTCCGGGGAAAGACGCGGCGCGGAAATTCTCCTCTCCCCGCCCGCGGGGAGAGGCCTGAGCTCCGAGGGGGCTCCGGGAGCCCGAGGGGCGGGGGTGAGGGGGTGTCTCCGGATGAGGCTCCTCCGGAAACACCCCCTCACCCCCGCTCCGGCTTTCGCCTCCGCTTGCTGCGTTCCCTGAACGGGAACACAGCCCTCTCCCCGCCCGCGGGGAGAGGGGAAACCCGCGCCATTTCTTTCCCGGACAGCCCTGCCGCAGAGGGGGGAGGGAGGGGGTGCACGTTCTGACGAGAGCGAGCGAGGCGCCGGATGCCGCCTACTTCACCGCCAGCGCCAGATTCCCGATCTCGTCCAGGTAGGCCCGGATGTGATCCGCGTTCTGCCCGAAATCGCGGTCGCCGAAGCGGGTGGCGGCGCGCACGTCGATGCGGGTGCCGTCGGCGCGCGGGTGGAGCCGCACCGTGACGTCGTAGGGCAGGCCGAGCAGGCGCGAGCGCACCACCGCCTCGATGCGGCCGTTCCCGGCCCGGCCGCCGGGCTTGTAGGATTCCACCACCTGCCACTTGCGGTTCTGCGCCGCCTTCATGGCCAGCGCGAAGGCCTCGTCGGGGCCGAGATCGAGGGTCAGCGGGGCGATCTGCGGGTAGGCCTCGCGCTGCAGCGCCCGGGCGGCGGGATTGGAATCGCGCGGCAGCCGTCCGCCCCGGGCCTCCCAGGCGGCCCGGGAGCGCGAGAAGGCCGGCGGGTTCTCGACATCGGTCGAGACGTCGGTCAGCGGCGGCAGCATCGCCCCGCGGGCCGCCATGTAGGCCGGATAGGCCAGGACCAGGGCCGCGAGCAGCAGGCCGCCGACCGCGACGCCGAGGCCGCGCGCGCCCTCGCGCCAGATCCGCACGAAGGCCGCGACGGCGAGCAGCACCGCCAGGGCCGCGAGCCCGACCCCGGAGCCCAGGGCCGCGAGCGCCGCCTCGGTCTCGGCCCGGGGATCGCGCACGAGCAGCAGCGCGAGGCCGACCACCGCCAGCGAGAGCCAGGCGAGGCGCAGGGCCCAGGGCGCCGCCCGGGTGACGGGCTCCTCGACGATCAGGCGGCGCATGAAACAGGAAAGCTCGGCTGCATGATCCGGCGGCTTCGCGGACCGCGCCGGGACGGGCGGCCTTGGGATGCCCGGTGTACCGCCCCGCGCCCGCCTGCGCTACCTGCCGGCCCCGCGGCACACCGGCGAATCGACGCCGTGGCCGACGCAAGGCTCCCGCGCGATGCGCACCGTTTCCCAAAGGCCGCGACTTGCTCTAGACGGCGTGACGTTGTTCGACATCGACCCCAAGGTTCGCTCATGTCCGCCGCCGCCCTTCGCCCCGTCCCGCGCCCCGGTGTCCTCGAGATCGAGGCCTATGTCCCGGGCAAGAGCGCGGCGCCGGCCGGCGTGAAGCTGCACAAGCTGTCCTCGAACGAGACGCCGATGGGCCCGAGCCCGGCGGCGATCGCCGCGGCGCAGGACACGGCGGCGCATCTGGAACTCTATCCGGACGGCGCCGCGACCAAGCTGCGCCAGGCCATCGCGCAGAAATACGGCCTCGACCCCGAGCGCATCGTCTGCGGCGCCGGCTCGGACGAACTGCTGTCGCTCCTGACCTACGCCTTTATGGGCCCGGACGACGAGGGCCTGTACTCGCAATACGGCTTCCTCGTGTACCGCATCGCCATCCTGGCGGCGGGCGGCACGCCGGTGGTGGCGCCGGAGCGCGACCACACCACCGACGTCGACGCGCTGCTCGCGGCGGTCACGGAAAAGACCCGCATCGTCTACCTCGCCAACCCCAACAACCCGACCGGCACCTACCTGCCCTTCGACGAGGTGCGGCGCCTGCATGCCGGCCTGCCGAAGTCCACGCTGCTCGTCCTCGACGCGGCCTATGCCGAGTATGTCCGCCGCAACGACTACGCCGCCGGCCTCGAGCTGGTGGCCGAGTCCGAGAACGTCGTGATGACCCGCACCTTCTCGAAGGTGTACGGCCTCGCGGCGCTCCGCATCGGCTGGATGGTGGGGCCGGCCGCGATCGTGGACGCGGTCAACCGCATCCGCGGCCCGTTCAACCTCGGCTCCGCGGCGATCGCCGCCGGCGCCGCCGCCATGGCGGACGATGCCCACATCGCCAAGGCCGTGGCCCACAACGACGCGTGGCTGCCGCAGGTCACGAAGGCCCTGGAAGGGCTCGGCCTCAGCGTGACGCCGAGCGTCGGCAACTTCGTGCTGATCCACTTCCCCGCGGAGGCCGGCCGCTCGGCGGCCGACGCCGATGCCTACCTCACCGCCCGCGGCCTGATCCTGCGCCGGGTCGGCGCCTACGGCCTGCCGAACGCCCTGCGCATGACGATCGGCACCGCCGAGGCCAACGAGGCCGTGATCGCGGCGCTGACCGAGTTCGTGCAAGGTGGTCCGTCCCAGAAGGGCGGCTCGCGTGGCTGAGGCGTTTCGGCGCCTCGCCCTCGTCGGCCTCGGGCTGATCGGCTCCTCGATCGCCCGCGGCGCCCGGGCGTCGGGGCTCGCGGGCGAGATCGTCGCGGTCGACCGCGACGCGGGCGTGATCGAGCGGGTGCGCGCCCTCGGGCTCGCCGACGAGGCCACGACCGACCTCGCGGCGGGCGTGGCCGGGGCCGACCTCGTGATCCTGTGCGTGCCGGTCGGCGCCATCGGGGCGGTCGCCGCCGAGATCGCGGGGTCCCTCGCGCCCGGCGCGATCCTGTCCGACGTCGGTTCGGTCAAGGCCGCGGTGGTGGCGGCGGCGGAGCCGCACCTGCCGGCGGGCGTCAGCTTCGTGCCCGCCCATCCGGTCGCCGGCACCGAGCATTCGGGGCCGGATGCGGGCTTTGCCAGCCTGTTCCACGGCCGCTGGTGTATCCTGACCCCGCCGGAGGGGACGGACCCGGCGGCGGTCGCGCGGGTGCGGACGTTCTGGGAGGGCCTCGGCTCGGTCGTCGAGACGATGACCCCGTCCCACCACGACCTCGTGCTGGCGATCACCAGCCACGTGCCGCACCTCATCGCCTACAACATCGTCGGCACCGCCGCCGACCTCGAGACCGTGACCCAGTCCGAGGTGATCAAGTTCTCGGCCGGCGGCTTTCGCGATTTCACCCGCATCGCCGCCTCCGACCCGACGATGTGGCGCGACATCTTCCTCACCAACAAGGAGGCGGTGCTGGAGATGCTGGGCCGCTTCAACGAGGACCTGGCGGCCCTCGCCCGCGCCATCCGCTGGGACGACGGCGAGGCCCTGCACGCCCTGTTCACCCGCACCCGGACGATCCGCCGCGGCATCGTCGCGATGGGCCAGGAGACCGCCGAGCCGGATTTCGGCCGCCGCGCCGGCGGCCCCAAAGCCGCCGAATAGGACCGACGGGCCGGCGGCGGAACCGTTCCGCCGTTCGAGCTTTGCCATAAGCGTTGCCGTTTCGCCGTCTTCGTCGGATACTCCCGGTCGAGGCGGCTTGGCGAAACTCGTGGTGTGATGATCGTGTCCCATCGATCGACCTGGATGCGCGGCCTCGCGGTGGCCCTGATCGGGGCGCAAGCTGCGGCCTGTGCGTCGCTGCCCCGCGCCCCCTACACGGCCGCCGAGGCCGCCGGCGCCACGGTGCCGGGGCAGGCCCCCGACGTGCGCTTCTGGGCCGATGGTCCGGCCCGCAGCTTCGCGGCGGTCGCCGACCAGGTGAAGGCCTCGCGCGAGCCGTTCAGCTACCTCGCCCTCTCGGGCGGCGGCGGCGACGGGGCCTACGGCGCCGGCGTGCTCAACGGCTGGAGCGAGACCGGCCGGCGGCCGAACTTCACCATGGTGTCGGGCGTCTCGACCGGGGCGCTGATCGCGCCCTTCGCGTTCCTAGGGCCGGCCTATGACGGCTACCTGCGCGAGATCTATACCAGCGGCGAGGCCGCGACCCTGGTGCGCTCGCCCAACCCGCTCAACGTGCTGATCGGCGACGGGCTGTTCGGCGACGCGCGCCTGCGCGACCTCGTCGGGCGCTACGTCACGCCGGACCTGCTGGCGGCGGTGGCCGAGGAGCACCGCAAGGGCCGGCGCCTCCTCGTCGTCACCACCAACCTCGATTCGCAGCGCGCGGTGATCTGGGACATGGGCGCCATCGCGGCGAGCGGCCAGCCCAACGCGGCCGCCCTGTTCCGCGACGTGCTCACCGCCTCGGCCAGCGTGCCGGCGGTCTTCCCGCCGATGCTGATCGACGCCCAGGCCGGCAACCGCGCCTTCCAGGAGATGCACGTCGACGGCTCGGTGGTGACCCCGGTCTTCACCCTGCCCGAGGCCTTCCTGACCCAGGACGGGCGCATCGCCGCGAGCCGCGGCAAGCCCAACATCTACGTCATCATCAACGGCCGCATCGAGCCGAGCTTCGACGTGGTGCAGAACGGCACCCTGCCGATCGCGGTGCGCTCGCTCTCGACCGTCGGGCGCGCCCGCGCCCGGGCGACGCTCGCCAGCACCCAGGCCTTCGCCCGCCGCAACGGGATGGGCTTCAACCTGACCTATATCGACCGGCGCATCCCCGAGGTCCCGGCCGCGCAGGGGTTCGACACCGCCTACATGCGCCGCCTCTACGACGACGGCTACGAGAAGGGCCGCGCCAACACGGTCTGGCAGTCGGGCCTGCCGCGCGAGGGCGAGCCGGCGGTACCGGCGGTGCCGGCGCTGGCCCTGCGATAGGAGACGCGCCGTGGCGGGAGAGCTGGACGGCAAGGTCGCGGCGGTCACCGGCGCGGCCTCCGGCATCGGGCTCGCCAGCGCCGAGGCGATGCTGGCGGCCGGCGCCCGGGTGGTGCTGGTCGACCGCGACGAGGCGGCGCTGACGACGCTGTGTGCGACGCACGGCGAGGCCGCGATCCCGTTGCCCCTCGACCTCCTCGATCCGGCGGCCTGCGCGGACCTGCTGCCGCGGATCCTGGCGGCGGCCGGCCGCCTCGACATCCTGCACGCCAATGCCGGGACTTACGTCGGCGGCGACCTCGTCGAGGCCGAGTCGGCGGCGATCGACCGGATGCTCACCCTCAACGTCAACGTCGTGATGAAGAACGTCCACGACGTGCTGCCGCACATGATCGCGCGGGGCGCGGGCGACATCATCGTGACGAGCTCGCTCGCCGCGCATTACCCGACGCCGTGGGAGCCGGTCTACGCCTCGTCGAAATGGGCGATCAACTGCTTCGTCCAGACGGTGCGGCGGCAGGTGTTCAAGCACGGCATCCGCGTCGGCGCGATCTCGCCGGGTCCCGTCGTCACGGCCTTGCTCGCCGACTGGCCGGCCGAGAAGCTGGCGGAGGCCCGCGCCTCCGGCAGCCTGCTCGAACCCGCGGAGGTGGCGAACGTGGTGATGTTCATGCTGACGCGCCCGCGCGGCATGACGATCCGCGACGTGGTGATGCTGCCGACGAATTTCGATCTGTAGGGGTATCGGGCGGGCGGTCTTCCGGAGGCTCCCGCCGGTGTCATATCTTCTCCGTCATCCCGGGTTCCGCTTTGCGGCCCCGGGATGACGCGGAGGGTGCCAGGATTGTTGAGCGACCGACTTGCCCGCCTCGCCTAAAACGCGGAGCAGACTCCCTCCTCCGCCGCCCCGTACCAGGTGAAGTGCTTCTTGATCGGCTCGATCACGTCCCAGGTGCCGGAAAAGCCCTTCGGCGTGACGAAGGCGTCGCCGGCCCGGTAGGTCCGCGAGCCGCCCTCGGCATCGGTGACGATCACCACGCCTTCGAGGATCTGGATGAACTCGTCGCGGTCGAAGTCGATGCGGAACTTGCCGATCCGGCAGGTCCAGATGCCGGCGGCGAACTGGCCGTCGGCGCTGCGGTAGAGGTAGGTCGCGGTCTGTGCCGGGTTGCCCGACAGGATCGTCGAGAAGGCCGGCAGGTAGGTATCGGCCGGGGGCTGCGCCGCCGGAAAGTCGACCGTCTGCTGCAGCGGCCCGTCGAGGAGCGCCGGCGGCTCGCGGCGCAGGAACGGCACCATCCGCAGCACCGGCACGACGCCCATATAGGCCAGCACCGGTCCGGCCGAGGTGATGAGCTGCTTGATGAGTGCCATGACGTCCTCTCGAGGCGATGGTCGCCGTCCGCCGCAACCCGTTCGCTGATCGGGACATACAAACCTTTCGCCCTTAACGGAGGGCTGCGGCGATGGCTCGAATGTGCGGCGATGCGTCGATACCCGGGGGGAAAGGTTAAGGGAACCTCGCCGCCGCTGTCGATCATCCAATAGGTGGCGGCACGGGGCGCCGTCGTTCGTCAAAAGCCTGCGAGATACGGGGATGATCGCCGCCTTCTGTTGGCGATTTGCGCGGGAGACGCTTACATCGTCCAGCAGAGCGAGGGTGAAGATGAGTGCGGTCTCGTCACGGTTGCGGCGCCTCGGCCGGGGACTGGCCCTGGCGGTCCTGCTGGGCGTCGCCGCGGCGTCCCACCCCTCCGCCGCCGGCTCCCTCGCCTGGCCCGCGGGGCGCGGCCTCGTCGACCAGACCGGGGCGGCGGTGGACGAGGCTCGCTTCACAGGCCGGCTGCGCCTGGTCTATTTCGGCTACACCCGCTGCCCCGACCTGTGCCCGACCGCCCTGATGACGGTGACGCAGGCCCTCGACGAGCTGCCGCCGGCCCTGCTCGCCCGGCTGGCGCCGGTGCTGGTCGCCGCCGATCCGGAGCGCGACGGCCCGGGCGTGCTCGCGGCCTACCTCGACACGTTCCACCCCGCCATCGTGGCGGTGACCGGCCCGGTCGCGGTCATCGACGGCCTCGCGGCGGCCTACGCCGCGCCGATCCGGCGCCACGACGGCATCGTCGACCACCCGGTCGAGTTCTTCCTCGTCGGCCCGGCGGGGGTGCCGGTCGGCCGGATCCCGGTCACGGTCACGCCGGACGCGCTCGCCGGAATCCTGCGGCGCGCACTCTCACGGTGAGACACGCGGCGCGACCGCGCTGCATCGCACGGTTTTTCTTCGCACCGCACCAAGCACAGGCAACATCAGGAACCCGTGATGTGGCATGAAACGGGTTGACGCGACCGCCCGCTCGTCTACTCATATAGAAAATCATAAGAACAAAGAATGATTCCACCGGGAGGAACGATGGATCGCGGAGAACGGCGCGCGCAGAGGTCCGAGCCCGGGCTCGACCGGCGCAGCGTGGTGATGGGGGCCGTCGTCTGCTGCGCGGCGGGGGGTGCCGCCTGGGCAGGGCCCGAGGATCTGCTGCCGCAGAAGGGCGACCGGCTGGTGCTCGGCGACGGCGCCAAGGCCGGCCAGCCCGTGACGCTCGACGGCCTGCCCGTCGGCGGCGACCTCGTCGAGGCGGTGGCGGTCGACGCTCAAGGCAACAAGCGCGAGGGCTCGCGCTTCGCCAAGATCATCCTCGTGCGGGTCGCGCCCGACCAGGTCGCCGAGGACCAGCGCGCCCACGCGGTCGACGGCGTGCTCGCGCTCTCGGCCATCTGCACCCACCAGGGCTGCACCATCTCGGGCTGGAGCCACGAGACGAAGCGCCTGAGCTGCTTCTGCCATCATTCCGAGTTCCTGCCCGCCGAGGGCGGCCGGGTGGCCAAGGGGCCGGCGCGCAAGCGCCTGCCGGTGCTGCCCCTCGCCAAGGGCGAGGGCGGCACGCTGATGGTGGCCGGCAGCTTCGTCGGCAAGCCGGGGCCGGGTCCCGCCTGAGCGGGATGGGGCGGCGCTCGTGCGCCGCCCCGCGCCAGAAACGGCAGCGCTGCCGCGCTGTCGTCGAGGACGCACAGGCAGCGCCGTCGCGCCGCCTGGCGAGAGGGGACCGAGGCCCGCGCAGCAACGACGCGGACCCGGACGACGAAACCATGAGGGTTTTCGGGAAACGCCGGGCCGGCCCTCGCGCCGGCTCCTTGGTTGAGGAGAGCAGCATGTCACGTCTCGTTCGAGCCAGGGGCTGGCTCGCCGCGGTCGCGCCCTGTGCGGTGGCCCTCGCGCTGTCCGCCGCCCCGGTCCAGGCCGGTCCCGCCGACAGCAAGCAGGCCGCCGAGGGCAAGGTCGACTACAAGCCGGTCACCGACCAGCGCCTCGCCAATCCCGAGCCCGAGAACTGGCTGCAATACCGCGGCAACTACCAGAGCTGGGGCTACTCCCCCCTCGACCAGATCACCGCGAAGAACGTCACCAAGCTCGTCCCGGCCTGGAGCCTGTCGACCGGCGTGAGCGAGGGCCACCAGGCCCCGCCGATCGTCAACAACGGCGTGATGTTCGTCACGACGCCGCAGGCCCAGGTGATGGCGATCAACGCCCGCACCGGCGAGATCCTGTGGCGCTACCAGAAGGAGCTGCCGCCGGAGCTGTCGCAGCTCCACCCGACCAATCGCGGCGTCGGGCTCTACGGCGACAACGTCTACATGACCACCACCGATTCCTGCGTGGTGGCGCTGGGTGCGGCCACCGGCAAGGTGAAGTGGGAGAAGTGCGTCGCCCCCTGGCAGGACGGCTACTACATGACGCTCTCGCCCTTGGTGGCGAAGGGCAAGGTCGTGGTCGGCGTCTCCGGCGGCGAGTACGGCGTGCGCGGCTTCATCACGGCGCTCGATGCCGAGACCGGCAACGAGGCCTGGAAGACCTACACGGTGGCCGGCCCCGGCGACCCGGCGGCCGAGACCTGGAAGGGCGACGCCTGGAAGACCGGCGGCGGCTCGGTCTGGATCCAGGGCAGCTACGATCCGACGGCCAACCTCGCCTATTTCGGCACCGGCAACGGCGGCCCGTGGACGCCGGATGCGCGGCCCGGCGACAACCTCTACACCTCGTCGGTCGTCGCCCTCGACCTCGACAGCGGCAAGATCAAGGGCCATCACCAGTACCACTGGAACGACGCCTGGGACTGGGACGAGGTCTCGGCCCCCGTACTGATCGACATCGAGCGCGACGGCAGGAAGATCCCGGCCGCGATCCATGCCGGCCGCAACGGCTATCTCTGGACCCTGGAGCGCAGCAAGGACGGGCCCTTGAGCTTCGTCGACGGCAAGCCGTTCGTCTACCAGAACGTCTTCTCGTCGATCGATCCGAAGACCGGCCGGCCGACCTACGACCAGTCCAAGATCCCCGGCATCAACCGCCGCGCCGCCTTCTGCCCCGGCCTGTGGGGCGGCAAGGACTGGCCGCCGGAGGCCTACAACCCGAAGACCGGGCTGTTCTACATCCCCAGTAACGACAACCTGTGCTCGGAGCTGGCCGGCGCCCAGGCCGGCACGCGCAAGCCCGGCGAGCTCTATATCGGCATCCCGATCGACGAGGTGCTGAACTCCCTGCGCCTGCGCGACGGCGTCGACAAGTCGAAGCCCTTCGCCATCGGGGCGATCCAGGCGTGGGATCCGAAGACCGGCAAGAAGGCCTGGCAGCACGACTTCCAGGATTCGGCGAACTGGGGGCCGCTGCTCACCACCGGCAGCGGGCTGATCTTCGCCGGCGGCACCAGCGACCGGAAGTTCCGGGCGCTCGACGGCACCACCGGCAAGGTGCTGTGGGAGACGCGGCTCAATTCCGGCGTCACCGGCGTGCCGTCGAGCTACATGGTCGACGGGATCCAGTACGTCGCGGTCCAGGCCGGCTGGGGCGTCGATGCCGAGCGCATGCTCACCGGCATCAACGCGCTCATCCCCGAGGAGCGCCGGGTCAGCGTCCTGCCCCAGGGCGGCGTGATCTGGGTGTTCCGGGTCATGGGCGAGGAGGCGGCGGCCAAGTGATCCTTCATCGACTGAAGGTCCGCCACACGATGAAGCCGGGGCTGCGTCTCGCCGCCCTGGCGCTCGCCGGCGTCCTCGCGGGGCCGGCGGGCGCGCAGAGCCCGCAACCGGGCCCGCAGGAGGGAGCGGCCGCCGCCAGCGCGGCCCCCTTGCCCTCGCAGCCCGACGCCCTCGTCGCCTACGTGACGCAGGCCATCCGCGACCACGACGTCGCCGCCTTCGAGCGGCTGGTGAACTGGACCGGCACCCGGGCGCAGCGCAAGCGCCTGACGCTCTACCAGATCCGCTCCGGCTTCGGTCGGCCGATCAAGGCGGCGTCCCTCGAACCGATGCCGGAGGACGGCCTCGCCGAAGCCACCGCCCGCGGCACCCTCAAGGCCAACATGCCGATCACCGACCGGTTGCGGGTGGTGTTCGACGAGCCGCCGGTCGAGGGCGACGCGGCCCCCACCAGCGTGTTCCTGATCGGCCGCGAGGCCGGCACCTACCGCATCGCGCTGCTGGTCCCGACCGGGCCGCCGAAGGGCAAGTGAGCGCGGCGGCGGGCGGGCGCGGCGACGAGATGACCGGTCCGCGCTTGACCGCGGCCTCCGGGTGGCGCAAGCGTTTGGAATTATAATTCCACCGCCCCGAGGATTCGGTCATGGACTTCACGCTCTCCCCGCGCATCGAGGAGTTCCGCGCCCGCATCGCGGCCTTCGTCGAGAGCGAGATCCTGCCCGTCGAGGCCGATCGTGGCACCTGGGACGAGCACGAGAATATCGGCCCCGAGGCGCTCTCCGCGTTGCGCGCCAAGGCGAAGGCGGCCGGCCTGTGGTGCCTGCAGCTCAAGCCTGAGACCGGCGGCCAGGGCCTCGACAAGGTCGGGATGGCGGCCTGCTACACCGAGATGAACCGCTCGATCTTCGGGCCCGTCGTGTTCAACTCCGCCGCCCCCGACGACGGCAACATGATGGTGCTGGAGGCGCTGGGCACGCCGGAGCAGAAGGCGCGCTGGCTGGAGCCGATCGTCTCGGGGGCTGTGCGCTCGGCCTTCGCGATGACCGAGCCGCATCCCGGCGGCGGTTCCGACCCGTCGATGATCCGGACCCGCGCCGAGCGCCAGCCCGACGGCTCCTGGCGGATCTCGGGCCGCAAGTGGTACATCACCGGCGCCGAGGACGCGGCCCACTTCATCCTGATCGCCCGCACCTCGGACGATCCGCGCTACGGGCTCACCGCCTTCCTGTTCCACCGCGACCAGCCGGGCTGGGAGATCGTCCGCCGCATCCCGATCATGGGGCCGGAGGAGCATGGCGGCCATTGCGAGCTCGCCTTCGACGGGCTCACCGTCAAGCCCGAGGACGTGCTCGGCGGCGAGGGCAAGGGCCTGAAGGTGACGCAGGTCCGCCTCGGGCCGGCGCGCCTCACCCACTGCATGCGCTGGCTCGGCCTCGCCGGCCGCTGCGTCGAGATCGCCCGGGACTACGCGGTGACGCGCGAGGGCTTCGGCGTCCGGCTCGCCGACCGCGAGAGCGTGCAGCTGATGCTCGGCGGGCTCGCCATGGACATCGAGATCGGCCGCCTCCTGGTGATGCGCGCCGCCTGGGAGCTCGACCAGGGCCGCTTCGCCCGGAAAGAAGTGTCGATGGCGAAGGTCCACGTCGCCAACACCCTGCACCGCGCGGCCGATATCGGCATCCAGATCAACGGCGCCCGCGGCTATTCCAAGGACACGGTGCTGGAGTGGATCTACCGCTACGCCCGCCAGGCCCGCCTGGTCGACGGCGCCGACGAGGTCCACCGCATGGTGCTGAACCGCCACCTCGACTCGGAGGGACGCGGCTTCTTCGCCTGGCCGACCGCGTGAGGCGCGAGAGCCAGGCACCAGACAGCCGGAACCAGACCGGCGGAGACCTGCCGAAGCATTGTCCGACGAAGCGGAAACCGGGTCGTCGAGGAAAATGCGATAAAACAAAGACTTAGAGCGCTTCGCGGTTGCACTGCGATCGTGAAGCGCTCTAAGGCTCTCCGTCCCGAGACCTCGCTCGAGCCGCCCATGCCCGCCCTTCACCCCGACGTCCAGGCCCTGCTGGCGATGCTGCGCGCCGCGAACGCGCAACCCCTCGAGGCGATGCCGCCCGAGGCGGCGCGGCGCGGCTACCTGGCCGGGCGCCGCGCCCTGCAGCCGCCGCCGGACCCGGTCGCCGAGATCCGCGACCTCGCCGCCCCCTCCCCGGCCGGACCGGTGCCGCTGCGGCTCTACCGCGGCGAGGGCACGGCGCCCGGCACGCCCCTGCCCTGCCTCGTCTACCTGCATGGCGGCGGCTGGGTGCTCGGCAACATCGAGTCGCACGACTGGGTCTGCCGGCGGCTCGCCAACCTGACGAACGCCTGCGTGATCGCGGTCGATTACCGGCTGGCCCCCGAGCATCCCTTCCCGGCCGCGGTCGAGGATGCGGCGGCGGCGCTGAGTTTCGTGGCCGAGCGGGCGGAGGGATTGGGCGTCGATCCGGACCGCCTCGCGGTCGGCGGCGACAGCGCCGGCGGCAATCTCGCGGCGGTGCTCGCCCTGATGGGCCGCGACGGCACCCTGCCGCGGACGGCGATGCAGGTGCTGCTCTACCCGTCCGTCGATCTCGGCCTGACCAGCGAGGGCTTCGAGCGCATCACCGAGGGCCAGCCCCTCACCGCCGGCACGATGCGCTACTTCGTCGACCACTACGCCCCCGACCCGCGCGACCGCACCGACTGGCGCGCCTCCCCGGCCCGCGCCGCGAGCCTCGCCGGCGCGGCGCCTGCCCTGGTGCTGACCTGCGGCCACGACCCGCTCTGCGAGGAGGGCCGCCTCTATGCCCACCGCCTCGAGCGCGAGGGGGTGCCGGTCACGGCGCTGCATCTCTCCGACCAGACCCACGGCATCCTGACGATGAGCCGCGTGGTGCGCACCTCCGCGACGGTGCTCGCCTTCGTGGCCGAGGCTCTGCGGGAGCGCTGGAGCCTGGGTGGACCGGAGGGCGGGCGCGGCGGACGCTAGCGCCCGCCGGCTCACGGCGCCTTGCAGCTCTTCGCCGCGGCGCTCACCGCCGCCGGCGCCTTCGCCGGTGCCGTCCTCTCCGAGGCAATCTTCTCAAGGGCAGTCTTCTCCGGGGCGGATGTCTCCGGCGCAACCTTGGCCGCCTGCGGAGCCGGCGCCGGCTGGGCGGCCTCGGTGCGGAGTGCGGGCTTGCTGTCGGGTGCCGGCTTCGTGGCGGCGGTCGCCCCGCCCGGAGTGGCCGGCAGCCTGCCGTCGCGGACCTCGGGCATCGCCTTGCCCTCGGTCTTCCCCGGCCCCTGGGCGTCCCGGTGGCTGGCCCCGTGCGGCCCCGCGGGATGCCCCGGGCCGGCTTGGCCGGAATGCGGGCGTGGGTGTGGGTGTTCGGCCTTTTTCGCGTTCTGCCGCGCCGTGCTCCGCCTTACCGCGCTTCATCTCGCTCCGCTCCGCCTTGCCCCGCCCGGCCTTGCCGAGGCCCGTCACCGCGGCCTCGCCCGGGCCCCGCGGCCGGGGCTTCCCGTCGGCGGCGCGAGGTCTGGACCGCGGAGCGCGGGCGGCGCGTCGGAGACCGATCGCTCGCGTCGCAGGGCTGGGACGGGGTCGATCCGGGACGCGGTCGAGCAACCCGCACGAAGAGCCGTCGCCGGGGACAGGTTTCACCGCCCGGCTCACCCTGCGCCTTGCGCGTCGGAACGGCCGTCGGGCGAGCCAATTCACGGAGAACGGCGGCGCGCAGCCTCGACCGCCCGCTCAACCTCTCGCGAGGATGCTCCGACGAATGACGGGCAGCGAGGGCAGGCAGGTGGACCGCCTCGGCGGCCTGTCTGACGGCCGGGCTACCACGACAGGCCTGAGGCCGCGCGGTTCAGCAGGCTCAGGCCCCGTCGCGGGCCGAGCGCCTGGGCGTGCCGGCGGACTTCCGGCGCGGTTTGGCAGGTCTCTCGGTCGGGCCTTCGGCGATGTCGTTCGCGGGCTCCGGCGCCGGCTCAGGCGCGCGCACCGTCTCGGGGGCCCTCGCCTCGCGAGTGATCATCTCCACCATGCTCTGCGGCAAGCGGACGAAATGGCCGGTGCCGTGGCCGGACCGGTCGAGGATCTCGGCGAAGACGGGCTTGTGCGGCTCGTGCCCGGCCTCGCCCAGCGCGCAGGGGCGGCGCGGCAGGGCGCTCAGCTTCGCGGCGAGTTCCTTCGGCACCAGTGCGTTCACGCCTCACCCTCCCGTCTGCCGGACAGAGCGGAGATGTAGGACCGGTAGGGTTAACGATCGGCTGCCATGGCGCCGTGTGCGTCGGTCGAGGCGCAGCCGGGGACGTCGCGACCGGCATGGGGCGGGTGCGCGCCTCGGCCGCGAGCGCGACGAAACCGGTTGACCGCGCCCCGCCGATTCCCTAGAGCGTTGACCCACAGGAGACGTGGCCGAGCGGCTGAAGGCACTCGTTTGCTAAATGAGCAAGCCCCGAAAGGGGCTTCGAGGGTTCGAATCCCTCCGTCTCCGCCACCTATGCGCGACCCTCGCTAAGTCGCTGTAATCATTGGAAGTGGCGAGTATCTACCCTGGCCGTTTGATCCGGTTTGAACCGATCGAGCCTGGGCGAATATGAACCGTTTGAACCGGTTCGCTCCAGGCTTTTCCACACCCCATTCCTGTCAAGGGCCAGGCGCGAATCAGTTGTGCGCGAGCCCACACCGACCCAGCTCCGCTCCAAGGCCGTAGAACCGTTTCCCGGCCTGTTCGAGGGCTGGACGATGGCGAGCAAACGAGCGCTGAGGATCGAAGGGGATGTGGCGTATGTGCCGCTGACCCGGGGCATGGTCGCCATCATCGACGCGGAGGATGCTGAGCGCGTCGGCCGACGCTCCTGGCACTACGCGAACCCCGGGAATCGAGCCAACGGCTACGCCTACACCCAGCACACCGACCCCGAGACCGGGGCCAAGCGGAAGATTGCCCTGCACCGTTTCGTGATGGGGGAGCCCCGGGGTGATATCGACCACCGTTTCGGCAACACGCTCGACTGCCGCAAAGGCATGCTCAGGCGCGCGACCCACCGGCAGAACATGCACAACCAGGGCGTCGCGAAGAACAACACGTCGGGGTTCAAGGGTGTGTTCTGGGTGACCAGCATCAACCGCTTCAGAGCCAAGATCGTGGTCGACAACCAAACGGTGTACCTCGGCACCTACGCCACCGCCGAGGAGGGTGCGCGGGCCTACGACGTCGCAGCCCGGATCCTGTTCAAGCGCTTCGCACGGACGAACGACGGGATCGCGCTAGCGCCCGTGGTCCGGTACCGGGACAAGGCCTCGCCCGAGTTCAAGGCCGTCGAGTGCGTCCGGAAACACCTGCAGCGCAAGCGGGGTGTGTATCAGCACCGAAGCGGATCCCCACCAAGAACGTTACCTAAACCATTGATGATGCATCAAATGACTGGCTCCAGGCGGGGTCCTGATCGGCGCCGATCAGGACCCCGCCTGGGGTAACATTTCTAATATATCTTCAAGGGTTTGCTCCTAATCCAGCCCGGGGTCCCGATTCGGTATCGATTCACACCAGGCGAGATTTGCTGAGGACGAGGTGGGCCGATAGGCTCGCGATCAGGGCGGTGCGCGGGCAACAGGACATCGGGGGATCCTCTTGGCGGAGAATCCCTCAGTCCATCACAGCGCACCGCCCACAGCCAGGGCATCAACCTTAGCTGTACCAGCCGCCCAGACGCAGCTGTCGTGTACCGTGAATCCCTCCGTCTCAGCCATTCTAAGTCATTGAAATAATTGAGTTTTCTGCCTAACATCAGACCCTGGACGTCACAGTACCCCGTCACAGCCCGGATCGCGGTCCAGGCTCCGGTTCGGGGTGCCCACGTACGTCGTCAGGCGCGGCGACCGTTGGTGGTTTCGTAAAGCCATTCCCGGAGACCTCGTGGACGTGCTCGGCATCGCCGAGGTCCGCAGGTCGTTGCGCACCCGCAGCGCCCGCGAGGCGCGACGGAGGGCGCTTGAGGTACTGGTCAGGGTCGAGGAGGTCTACGCCGTCCTGCGGCCCGAGCGCCCGATGCGTCCCGCCCGTTACGTCGCCCTGGCGTTGCTGGATGAAGCTTTTCGGACCAATTCGGGCACCGCCGCAACGTTCGAGAGGAACGAGCAGCTACTTCAGGAAGCGGCCGGTGTCCTGCGCCGGACGGGTGACGGCGACCGCTCGGTGGGTCGAAGGACCGACACCGCCGGTTCGACCGAGGACCCGGAGGCCGAACCCATCTTGTTCGTCCGTGCCGACGATGCCTTGCGGATGCTGCGCGGCGAGAAGCCGAAGGGCGAGGAGAACAAGATCGCCGTCGCGATCCTTGAAGCTGTCGTGAGGATGAGCCTCGGTCGCCTGAGTGACACGAACCAGGGCGCCCGGGACCTCGACGCCGCGCTTTCCGCCCTTACGGTCCTGCGCGAAGGCGCCGCCGTCCCGCAGGCTCACTTCCCCTTCGAACAGCTGCGGGCCCTGCTCGCCTCGCACTTCGCCCCGGCGGCCCCGGCCCTGGACGTTCAGGCTGTTCGAAAGATGATTACGGCGGAACTGCGGGACGGCTTCGCTCGCGCCGAGACCGAGAAGTGGTCGGGCATGCCGCTCTCGGAAGCCATCGCCAAATTCGAGGCCGAGGAGGTTTGCAACCGAGGCGGGGCTAAGCATCAGGAAGATGTCCCCCGGCGACTGGCCTCATTTCTCCGGGCCGTGGGCGACAAGCCGATCCGCGAAATTTCCCGCGACGACGTCAAGGCGTATCGCGACCTCCTCGACCAGGCGCCCGACCGGTTCACCCTTTGAACCGCTCCGGGTTTTTCGGAGGCTGGTTGGCTTGTGTCAGGCGGCCAAGGCTTGGTCGCCGACGTGAGCATGATAGCGCGCTTCGGCCTCGGCGGGAGGGACGTTGCCGATCGGCGCGAGGAGGCGACGATGGTTGTACCAGTCGACCCACTCCAGGGTGGCGTACTCGACGGCCTCGAAGGAACGCCACGGCCCGCGCCGATGGATCACCCCGGATCAAGTCCGGGGCAAGCTCTCCGCCTTGAACAGGCCGTTGATCGTCTCCGCCAAGGCGTTGTCGTAGCTGTCGCCGACGCTGCCGACCGACGGCTCGATCCCGGCTCCGGCCAGGCGCTCGGTGTAGCGCAAAGCCAGGTATTGGGTGGATTCAAGTGGTCGTCGCAACGGCTTGGCGGAGGGCGGCTGTGATGGCAGGTCGGCGGCGTTCGGATCGGTGTCTTCGAGAGAAGTTGCGGTCACCGGGTCGTCCCGGGGTTGGTTTACGCGTGACGCGGCGGGAGTTCTGGGCGTTCATCGCCCAAGGTCTCTCCAGCGAGGACGCAGCGATGAAGGTCGGGATCTCGCCACCGGTCGGCTCGCGATGGTTCCGAACAGCAGGCGGAATGGCACCGTCTCATCTGTCACCATCATCCAAGTCACCTTCTACGCGCTATCTGTCGTTCGCGGAGCGTGAGGAGATCGCGATACTGCAGGCGCAAGGTCATGGGGTCCGGGAAGTCTCCCGGCGTCTGGGGCGGGCGGCGTCGACCATCTCGCGCGAGTTGCGGCGCAATGCAGCGACCCGCAGTGGCGGCTTGGACTATCGCGCGACGACGGCGCAGTGGCACGCTGAACGTGCGGCACGCCGGCCCAAACCCGCAAAGCTGGTGGGGAACACCGCGCTACGGACCTACGTGCAGGAACGGCTCGCCGGCGCTGTCGCGACACCGGGCGGGAGCGTTCTGCCTGGACCGAGCGTTGCCTGGAAGGGACGGCGGCACGGGCGACGCCAGAGCCGGCGCTGGGGCCGATCCTGGAGCCCGCAGCAGATCGCCGAACGCCTGCGGCTCGACTTTCCGGACGATCCGACGATGCGCATCAGTCACGAGGCGATCTATCAGGCGCTCTACATTCAGGGTCGGGGCGCGCTGAAGCGTGAGTTGACCGCCTGTCTTCGCACAGGACGGGCTTTGCGAGTGCCGCGGGCCCGCTGCCTGCGGCGCGGCAAGTCGTTCGTCACCCCCGAGGTACTGATCAGCGAGCGTCCGCCCGAGGTGGAGGACCGCGCGGTACCGGGTCACTGGGAGGGAGACCTGATCCTGGGTCTGAAGAGCTCGGCGATCGGGACCCTGGTCGAGCGCACGACACGTTTTACGATGCTGCTGCATCTTCCGCCGATGGACGGCCATGGGGTGACACCACGCGCCAAGACTGGCCCAGCGCTGGCGGGGCACGGGGCCGCGGCGGTCCGCGAGGCGATCACCGGCACGATCGCGCGCTTGCCGGAGCATCTGCGGCGCTCCTTGACCTGGGACCAGGGGGCCGAGATGGCCGAGCATGCGCGCTTGCGGATCGACGCGGGTCTGCAGGTGTACTTCTGTGATCCACGCTCACCCTGGCAGCGGGGGACAAACGAGAATACGAACGGGTTGCTACGGCAGTACTTCCCGAAAGGAACGGATCTGAGCGCTCACAGCGTGGACGATCTTGCTGCTGTGGCCGCAGCCCTCAACAGCAGACCGCGCAAAACGCTGAACTGGAAGACGCCGGCAGAGGCACTCGACGCTGTGCTGGCCGCCGTGCAAGATGGTGTTGCGATGACCGCTTGAACGTAAGTTGCGAGCCGCGATCCGAGTGATGCGCCAGTCCACTGCCTTGCGCAGGGCGACGCTCGTTTAGGGTCTGCTCCAGAGCATCCAGCACGAAGCTCGCCTGAGCGCTGCGTGAGGCTCGCCACCGTAGACGCAGAAGTTGGCCTCGACCACGCGCTGGATCTCGATCATCAACGCGGCGTCGCTGCGAGCACGAACCGGTTGCTTGCCGGGGTCAGTACGCCGGGCGGCATGCAGGGAGTAGGTCGACGGGGCGATCGGCAGAACCCTGCAGATCGGCCTCATCCTGAGCCTGTCGAAGGACGATCCCGTAGACCTCTCGATGCTCGTCGATGAAGCTGATCATGGCCGCGACCGGCGGTCGCGCTCGGCAAAAGCAAAATATGCGCTCGCCCTGCGCAGGATCTCGTTGGCCTGGCGCAGCTCGCGAACCTCTCGCTCCAGCGCCTTGATCCGCTCCCGCTCGTCCATCGTCTGCCCGGGCCGCACCCCTTAATCACGCTCGGACTGGCGCACCCCGTTTCCTCAGGGTCTCGCCCGAGCAGCCGATCTTGGCGGCAATCGACTGGATCGCCGACCATGGCGAGCCATGCTCACTCTCATGGTCGCGCACCATCCGCACCGCGCGCTCGCGCACCGCGGGGGAGAACGGGGTTGTTCGCTTCGTCATGGCTCCATCCTCTCAGAAGGGGGAGCCTCCGGGAAACCCGGAGCGGTTCAAAGACCGAGCTGGGTCTGGACCACAACGAGACCCGCTCCTGGCATGGCTGGCACCGGCACGTCAGTCTGGTGATGCTGGCCTTCGCGGTGTTGGCGCGGGTGCGCCAGCGGGCCAACGGCCCGCCCCCAAAAACCGAGCGAAGGGCCAAGCTCGCCCGTACCCTGGTCGCTGCAGGAGATCCGGCGGGTCGCGAACCGGCTCGCCCAGCGGCGCATTGAACCGGCTCCCGTGATCGCCTGGTCGGTCTGGCGGCGCGCGCACCAAGCCGCTGCCCGCCAAGCTCATCTCAAAAGATACATGCAACTGTAATGCGAGTACACGGCCCATGCCGCCATCCGGGCTCCACTTGCCTCGCCGGAGCTCCGCATACGTAACCATGGCAGTCTATTCGACCGGATTGGAATGCGTCTGAAGCGTCAACATAGCAATATAGTGTATATGCTCCAAGTGTCTCACTTGTGATCGCGAGCGTCGCTTGGGGGCTTGATCGGCCTTCATCAAGTCGCCCGCTGACGGATGGCGCTGCGCAAGACCCGGGTGAGGTCCTCGACGGCGTAGGGCTTGTGCAGCAGTTCGAAGCCGTGGCTTCCCTCCTGTGCGAGCACGTGGCTGTACCCGCTGGTCAGCACCACCGGTAGCTCAGGCTGTCGCCTCCGGACCTCCTTGCCGAGTTCGACTCCGTTCATCCCAGGCATGACCACGTCCGAGAACACGGCCGCGTACCGGCGTGGATGCTCCTCCAGGAAGCGCAGGGCCGTCTCGGCGTTCGGTGCCCAGGTCGTCTCGAAACCAAGCTCGGAGAGAAGCTGCGTCGAGAACTGCCCGACCTGCTCGTTGTCCTCGACCACCAGGACGTGACCGTGCCCCCGCGCCTCGTCCGACGCCGCGCTCTCCAGGGCTGCCTCCGCAACGGAGGCCGGGACTCGCGGCAGGTAGACCTTGAACGTCGTCCCCTTGCCCAGGGCACTCTCCACCGCCACGTCGCCGCCGGACTGTTTCGCGAAGCCGTAGACCTGGCTCAGGCCCAGGCCTGTGCCCTTGCCGATCTCCTTCGTGGTGAAGAACGGCTCGAAGATCTGCGCCAGCTTCTCCGCGGGGATGCCTGCCCCCGTGTCGGTGACGTACACGGCCACGAAGTCTCCCTCGGCCGCCTTGTGCCCCCTGATGCCGGGCACCGCCTTCGTCGGCTCGATGGTGATCGTGAGCTGGCCGACGCCGTCCATTGCGTCGCGCGCGTTGACGGCCATGTTGACGAGAGCCGTCTCGAACTGGCTTGGGTCGGCCTCGACGTAGCAGATGTCGCACTCGGTGTCGGTGGTCAGCTCGACCCGGGAGCCGACCACGGTGCGCAGCATCTCGACGACCGCCTCGATCCGCTGCCCGACGTTGAAGACCTCGGGCTTGAGCGCCTGCCTGCGCGAGAAGGCGAGAAGCTGGCTGGTCAGCTTGGCGGCACGGTCCGCCGTCTCGGAGATCGCCTCGGCGTAGCGCTGCCGGCGCTCTTCGGACAGAGCAGGCCTGCAGAGCATCTGCGCGGCGCCCCGGATGACGGTGAGCAGGTTGTTGAAATCATGCGCCACGCCGCCGGTGAGCTGGCCGATGGCCTCCAGCTTCTGGCTCTGGCGCAAGGCGTCCTCGGTCTTCAGCCGTGAGGCGACCTCCTGCACGACGCGGTGCTCCAGCGTCTCGTTCAACTGGCGCAGCATGGTCTCGGCCTGCTTATGGGGCGTGAGGTCGTGCATCGCACCCACCATGCGCACCGCGCGCCCGCAGCGATCCCGCAACACGGTACCGCGATCCAGGATCTCCGCGTAGGTGCCGTCCCTGCGCTCGAACCGGTACTGGGCGGTCCACGTATCGGTCTTGCCGTCTATGGCGGCCGTGATGCCGGCAACGACCCTGGCGCGGTCATCGGAATGGAGCTTTGCTGTCCACCACGCGCCGGAAGGCGCGACCTCTTCCGGCCGATAGCCGAAGAGCGTCTCGACGGCCTCGTTCCAGCGGATGTGGTTCGTGGCCAGGTTCCAGTCCCAGATCGCGTCGTTGGTGGCGCGCGCCGCGAGCCGGTAGCGCTCCTCGGTCTCGCGCACCTCCTCCTCGGCGCGACGCCGCTCCGTCTCGTCGCGCGCCACCTTGAGAAAGCCGATCTCCACGCCGGACGGATCACGCAGCACGTTGTTCGAGCCGCTCACGAAGACGTGGCTGCCATCCTTGCGCCGGTGCCAGCGCACGTCCGGTGCGTAGCCGTTCCGTCTGGCCGTCGCAGCCTCCTCCTCGGGCGCGCCGGCTTGGCGGTCCTCCGGCGTGAAGAGAACATCGCCCGATTTCCCGAGGATCTCCTGGGCTTCGTAGCCGAAGGTGCGTGCGGCCCCGGGGGACCAGCTTGTCACCCGGCGCTCCGGGTCGAGCGTGAGGATGGCGTAGTCGATGGCGGAATCGAGGATGAGCTGCAGGCGCTGCTCGCGCTCGCGCAGGCGCTCCTCCGCCTCCTTGCGCTCTGTGACGTCGAGCACGAATTCGATGACGCCGTCCTCAACCTTGCGCGGCGCGAACAACCCCCACCAGCGTGAGCCGTCCTTGCGGTAGTATTGCTTCTCGTAGGGAACCGCCTCGCCGAGGGTGAGCACCTGCCCGACAGCGCGCTCCGAAGCCGGCCAGAATTCCACCGGCGTCAGTTCCTGCCAGGTCTTGCCGAGCGCCTCCTCTTCCGAGAATCCGGTCATCGTCAGGAAGGCCTCGTTCACCTCCGTCAAGCCGAAGGTCGGGCCCCAGTGGAGGATGCCGACCGTCTTGATGGCGAGGGCGGCCCGAACCCTGTCCGTTACGACCTGGCGCTTGCGTTCGGCCAGCACCTGAGCCGTAGTTTCCAAACACGCGCAGAAGAAGCCGGCCACGTGCCCCTCCTCGCTCCGGACCGGCGTGTAGGAAAAGGAGAAATGAGCCTGCTTCGCGACACCGTTCCTGCGAATGACGAGCGTGATGTCGTCCATCTGGACGGCCTCGCCAGCGTAGGCGCGCTCGACGAGCGGTATCAGATCCTGCGCGATCTCGGACCAGACATCGAGGAACGGGCGTCCGCACGCCTCCGGATGCTTGTCGGCGAGGATGGCGGCGTAGGGCTGATTGTAGATGAGGATGCGTTGCACCCCCCAGACGACGAACATCGGCTGCGCGGAGCCGTCGATGACGTCGCAGAGAGTTTTCAGTGCGACCGGCCAGGTCTGAGGCGGACCGAGCGGCGTCGCGCTCCAGTCGTGCGCATGGGTGACGCTCTCAGGTGCCGTCACGGAGAGGCGTGGGAGGGTCGATCTGACTTCGGCGTCCATGCCCATAAGAAGCGCGCCGAGCCATGGAAGTTGCCCATGGATTGCAGTGACGTGGGGTTGATCGCACTGGATTCGATGCCCGCGCCGCAGCTGTCGCCAAGCGGTGCCTCAGCCAGGGCTCCGGTGCCTTGAGCTTGAGCGTTCGAAGGTCGGCCAGGCACTGACCGAGGATGGGAGCACTTGACGTCTCACCGTGGCGGGACCGCTCTTGGAACGGAAATGCCGAGCTTCGAGTTGGGAGGACCGCTGATCCCGGAGCCGTCCGTGAGACCATCCTTCCTCGCCCTGCTCGTGCTGCTGCTCGCGTCCGGCCCGAACCCGGTCCTCGCTCAAGAGGTCCAGGACGTGCCCGCGGCATCCGCCGCGGCGGACGAGCCGCGCCAGGGACCACCTCCGCCGCTCACCGAACTCTCCGATCCGAACGGCCGCGGCGGCGAGGCCCTGAACGAGCCCGGCGGGAGATCCGGCATCCCGAAAGCCTTGCGCGCCTCCGGCTCCAAGGCCGGCGGGCCGGCCAACGACCTCAACCCCGGCGGCCGCGCCGAGCCGCCGGCGCCGCCGAAGGGCGACCTCGGCCGCGTCGTGGCCGGCAAGGAACTCTTCCACGGGAACTACTGTGGGAAGGGGCAGCGCGGCGAGGGCCTGCCTCCGACCGACGATCTCGACGCCGCGTGCATGCGCCATGACGCCTGCTACGATGCGGCCGGGTACGGTTCATGCGCCTGCGACGCGACGCTCAAGCGCGAGGCGACCGCCGTCTCGGACAGCCCGAACGCATCGCTCGAGGTCCGCCGCAGGGCCCTCAGCGTGATCGAGGTCACGGCGGCAATGGAGTGCCGCACACCCTAGGCGATGGGTCCCGGGAGCGGCTCCCCGGCCGCTCCCGCTTCGCGACAACGGTGGACCTTGCCACCATCCGCGCCGGGACCGATAAGCGGTCGGCAGCCAACCTGCCACGTCCAACACGCTCGCGGGCAAATGAACCCACGGAACGCAACACAGCCGGAGCCCGAAGTCGATCTCTCGTCCTGCGACCGCGAGCCGATCCATATCCTGGGCTCGGTGCAGCAATTCGGGTTCCTCGTCGGCGTCTCGGCGGACTGGATCGTCACCCGCGCCTCGGACAACGTCGCCACCTGGCTCGGTCTCACCGCCGAGGGCATCCTCGGCCTGCCCCTGGACAGCGTCCTCGACCGCGAGGCCATCCATGCGATCCGCGGTCAGCTGCAGACCCTGCGCAGCCCCGATGCCGTCGACCGGATGTTCGGCCTGCAGCTCTTGCCGGGCGGCGCCCAGTTCGACGTGGCCCTCCACATGTCCGGCACCACCATCGTCATCGAGGCCGAGCCGAGCGCCACCGAACACCTGAGTGCCGGCAACCTCGTGCGGGGCATGGTCACGCGCCTGCAGCAGACCGTCGGTTTCGCCCCCCTCTGCCGCGAAGCCGCACGGCAGATGCGTGCGCTGACGGGCTTCGACCGCGTGATGGTCTACCGCTTCGCCGGGGACCATTCGGGCGAGGTCATCGCCGAGTCGGTACGGTCCGGGCTCGACTCCTATCTCGGCCTGCACTACCCGGCGTCCGACATCCCGAAGCAGGCCCGCGCCCTCTACGAGCGCAACTGGTTGCGCATCATCGCCGACGTCGACGCGCCGGGCGCCGCCGTGCTGCCGCCGCGCGACCCCGAGGGGATGCCCCTCGACCTGTCGCTGTCGACCCTTCGGACGGTCTCGCCCATCCATCTCGAATACCTGCGCAACATGGGGGTGGCGGCCTCGCTCTCCGTGTCCATCCTGCGCAATGGCCGGCTGTGGGGCCTGTTCGCCTGCCACCACACCGAGCCGCGGCACATCTCCCTGGAACGCCGGACCGGCGCCGAGTTGTTCGGGCAGATGTTCTCCTGGCTGCTCGAGGCCCGCGAGCGAGAGGCCGACGCCGAGCGAGAGGTCCGCTCGCGCGAGTTGCACAACCGCCTCCTTGGCGCGCTGGCCTCCGGCGGAACCAACCTGGAGCACCTGTCCGAATTCCTCGACGACCTGTCGGCCATCCTGCCCTGCGACGGGGTCGGCCTGTGGGTGAACGGCGAGATCACCCTGCAGGGCGCGACCCCGACGGCCGAGGAGTTCGCCGGGCTGGTGCGCTTCCTCAACCGCACGGCCGCCAGCAAGGCCTACGCGACCGACGAGATCGGGCGCGTCCACGAGCCGGGCCGCGACTTCACCGAACGGGCGGCGGGCATGCTCGCCATACCGGTGTCCCGAACACCCCGGGACTTCCTCGTCTACTTCCGGCGGGAGGTCTCGCGGACCGTGACATGGGCGGGCAATCCGGTGAAGCCGGTGGTCCCCGGACCGAACGGCATCCGCCTGACGCCGCGCAAGAGCTTCGAGGCGTGGCGCGAGACCGTGCATGGGCGCTCCCTTCCCTGGTCGGACATGGAGATGCGGACCGCCGAGGCGCTGCGCATCACCCTGCTCGAAGTGATCCTCCGCCTGACCGATTCCGCCGAGAAGGAGCGCAAGGGAGCGCAGGAGCGCCAGGAACTGCTCATCGCCGAGCTCAACCACCGGGTCCGCAACATCCTGAACCTGATCCGCGGGGTGGTGACGCAGAGCCGGACGGAGGACGGGGCGGACAGCGCCTTCGCGGCCACGGTCGGCGATCGCATCCAGGCGCTGGCGCGGGCCCACGACCAGATCACCTCGTCCAATTGGGGCCCGGGGTCGCTGCGCGACCTGGTTGCGCTGGAAGCCGCGGCGTATCTCGGGCCCAAGGCCGACCGCGTCGTCCTCGACGGCGTCGACGTGCTGCTGGAGCCCCAGGCGTTCTCGACCGTCGCGCTGGTCGTGCACGAGATGATGACGAACTCGGCGAAGTACGGTGCGCTCTGCGACAGCCTCGGGCGGGTCGATGTCCGCTGGCACCGCGACGCCCTCGACCATCTGGTGATCGAGTGGCGCGAGAGCGGCGGCCCGCCGGTGCGGGCCCCGACCCGGCGCGGCTTCGGCGCCACCATCATCGAGCGGTCCATCCCCTACGAGCTCAAGGGTGAGGCCGAGGTGCGCTACGAACTGTCGGGCGTCGAGGCGCGCTTCACGCTTCCCCCATCCCTCGTGCGGATCGCGCCGCAGGCCGCCGTCAAGGCCGCGAAACCTGCAGCGGCCGTGACGCCGCGCAGCCTTGCGGGAACGACGCTGGTCGTCGAGGACAACATGATCATCGCGCTCGAGACGGAGGAGCTGCTCGTCTCGCTCGGCGCCGCCGCGGTCGACATGGCCTCCTCGACCCGCGAGGCGCTCCGCCTGATCGACGCCGCGCCGCCCGACCGCGCCCTGCTCGACGTCAACCTCGGCGGCGAGACGAGCATCGCCGTCGCGCGCAGGCTGTTCGCGCTCGGTATTCCCTACGCCTTCGCCACCGGCTACGGCGACGGCTTCCGCATCCCGCCGGACCTCGCGGAGGTGCCGGTGGTCAAGAAGCCCTACGGCGCGGCGGACCTGCTGCGCGCCTTCCCGTCCTGATGCTTCCCGGCATCCTGAACCGCGCGGCGCAGGACGCGGGACAGGTCGGCCACGGAGTATGGCTTGCGTAGCAGGGCGAAGCCATGGGTGCCCTCCGCTGCGAGCACGTCGCTGCAGCCGGAGGTCAGGACGATCGGCAGGTCGGGCCGTCGCCGGCGGATCTCGCCGGCAAGCTCCAGGCCGTTCATCCCCGGCATCATCACGTCGGAAAAGACCACCTCGAAGCGAACGGGGATGCGCTCGATCTCGGCCAGGTTGGCGAAGACGATGGGATTGTCCGGCAGGTTGGGATCGGTGATGATCTGCGGCATGCGGGTCTTCTCCGCTGCCGTGAACAGGAGACCCCCGGCGCCGCGAACGTCCGTTGTCCGGGCGCGGGCCGGCGAAGGCCATCCTGCCGCTCGGTCTCCAGCAGGACCACCCGGGCTTCGCGCTCGCGCCGCCGCAGCCTCTCGATCCCTGCGTCCATGGCCCCCTCCGGGCGTGGGTGTCGTCCGCACCGGCGCGGGGACAATGGTCCCAAGGCGGATAACGCCGCGACAGGGCGCAGGCGGCGTGGCGCCGGCTGCGACGTTCGGCGGCGTCACGCGTTCGCCCTTACCCGAGGGCGCCTCGGAGGGGGACGACGTGCGATCGGACACGCCGCGGCCGGGAGACGTTTCATTGCCGCCCATCGGCGACCCGCCGCCGGACCCGGCCCCGCCCGAGGGGGATCCGCCCGGCGAGCCCCCGGCGCCACAGCCCCCTGCCCGATCCGCCGACGCTAGAGCACTTCACGATCGCGCTGCAATCGCGAAGTTCTCTAAGTCTTTGTTTTAACGCATTGTCCTCGACGAACCGGCATCCACTTCGTCGGAAAATGCTCTAAGGCTCGACGTTACGACCCTGCGCCCTTGACCGGGCGCAAGGCCACCACGTTGGCGGTCTCGGGCACCTCCGCTCCGGCGGAGCCGAGCACCTCGGCGACCTTCCGGGCGAGCTGCTCGCGCTTGAACGGCTTGGAGATGAGATGCACCCCGTCGTCGACCCGGCCGTGGTGGATGATGGAATTCTCGGTGTAGCCGGACATGAACACGATCCGGACCTCGGGTCGTAGGGCCTGCACCCGCTCGGCGAGCTCGCGCCCCCGCACCTTGCCGGGCAGGATCACGTCGGTGAGCAGCAGGTCGACGGTCGCGACGTTGGCGCCGAAGATCCTCAAGCCCTCCTCGCCGTCGGCGGCTTCCAGGACGCGGTAGCCGAGATCGGCCAGGATCGCGCAGGCGATCTCGCGAACCGCCGCCTCGTCCTCCACCACCAGGACCGTCCCCGACCCGCGCGGCAGATCGACGGGGCTTCCGGACCGCGGGCCCGGTACTGCCGCGGCACCGACCGCGCGCGGCAGGTAGAGCTTCACCGTCGTGCCCTCGCCGGGCTCGGAATAGATCTTCACGTGCCCGCCCGACTGCTTGACGAAGCCGAACACCATGGCGAGGCCGAGCCCCGTGCCCTTGCCGTCGGGCTTGGTCGTGAAGAACGGCTCGAACACCCGCTTGACGATGTCGGGGGTCATGCCGTGGCCGGTATCGGAGACCGCCACCATGGCGTAGTCGCCCGGCAGGGTCTCGGCGTGCCGGCGGACGTACTCCTCGTCGAGGACCTTGTTGCCGAGCTCGATGGTGAGGCGCCCGCCGCCCGGCATCGCGTCGCGGGCGTTGAGCGCGAGGTTCAGGACCGCGCTCTCCAACTGCGCCGCGTCGGCCATCGCGGGCCACAGCCCGACGGTCTCGACGTAACGGACATCGATGGTCTCGCCGAGGGTCCGCCGCAGCAGCGGGATCAGGTCCGGCATCGCCGCGGCGAGGTCGATGGCGGCCGGCGCCAGCGGCTGCTTGCGGGCGAAGGCGAGGAGCTGGCCGGTGAGGGTCGCCCCGCGCTGGGCGGCCCAGGACGCCCGCTCGATCCGCGTCTGGAGCCTGGCGTCGCCGTCGAGCTTCGCCCGGATGAACTCCAGGTTCCCGAGGATGACCTGCAGCAGGTTGTTGAAGTCGTGCGCGATGCCGCCGGTCAACTGGCCGATGGCCTGCATCTTCTGGGCCTCGCGCAGCACGCCCTCGGCCTGGGCGCGCTTGGTCATGTCCGAGACCGTGAGGACGAAGCCACCGTCCGGCATCGGCGTCCGGCGGATCTCCAGGTGATGGCCGTCCGCGTTCTCCCGCTCGTAGGTGACGGCTTCACCGGAATTCCGGCGGCCGTGCCGGATCTGGTCCTCGGTCTCCAGCGCGGGACGGCCGGGTTCGCCGGTGTGCTCGACGAAGGCGCCGTAAGGAGTGCCGGGCCGGACCATTGCCTTCGGCAGGTCGAGCAGGACCTGGAAGCACTCGTTCCAGTTCGCGAGCTTGCGGTCGGGCCCGAACACCGCGACGCCCTGGCTGAGGCTGTCGAGCGTGGTGCGCAGGCGCAGGGCCAGCGCCCGCTGCTCGGCCTCGGTCCTGTAGGAGCGCGACCACGCCCGGTTCAGGAGGCGGGCCGCCCACAGCAGGGTGAGGACCGCCAGACCTGAGCCGGCGATGACCATCCAGCGCACCCAGGTCGCACGGGCGTCGTTCTGCGCCAGGCGCTCGTCGAGGAGCCGCTGCTCGTCGGTGAGCATGGTGGCGAGGATGGTCTCGGCCTCGCGCATGTGGTTGCGGCCGGCGTCACCGTTGATGATGCGCAGGGCCGCCTCCAGGCCGCCGTCGCGGCGCGCCTGCAGCGTCTGGGCGAGCTCTTCCAGCTTGTGCTGGATGGCCGGGGCCAGCAATCGGATGCGCGCCTGCTGCGCGGGGTTGTCCGCGGTCAGCCTTTGGAGCTCGCCCTGGAGAAGGCCGAGGCGGTCGCGCGCCGCGTCGTAGGGGCCGAGATACTCGGCCCTGCCGGTGAGGACGTAGCCGCGCTGGCCGCGTTCGGCATCGCGCAAGGCGATGGCGAGGTCCTTGGTCGTGTCGAGCACCCGATAGCTGTGCTGAGACCAGGTGCGGGCGTCGCGCGAGGCGTTCAGCCGCTCCCAGGTCACCGCGCCGACCAGGGTGACGATGGCGATCAGCACGCCGAGGACGAGGACGTTCGCACGCCTGACGAGGTACTGGGTCATGGTGTCCTGGTTGCGTCCGTCGCGTGCCGGTCGGCTCACGAGTGCGAGCGCCGCGCCACCTTGGCCGGTATCGAGACCTTGGGGCAAGGCCCGCTCGTGGGCCCAAGGTCAGCTCCTGCGCCGCGATGCGGGCATTTTACGGGCGCCGGATGCGCCACCGGCACCGGCACCGGCGCCCGTGCCTTCGTCCAGGGACATTCGGCAGGCTTGCGGCGTTGTCGAACGGCATCATCCCGATGGAGTCCCCATGCTCAATTCCTTCTGCGCCGCGTTCCTGCTCGCCTTCGAGGCGCAGAAGGTCATCGAACTGCGGCTGGTGCGGATCGCCTGGGGCGGGGCCGAGGCCCAGGCCGAGATGGTCTCGATGGTGGGCGAGAAGGTCGTGGCCTCGATGGAGGCAGCGAACACGCTGATGGCGGGGGGCAGTCCCGGTGAGGTCGTCGCGCGCTACCGGGAACTGGTCGCGGACAATACGCAGCGCCTCTTGGGAAGAGCCTGAGCGCCGGCGCCTGCGACCAGGTCCCCGGCATGCCGGCGGGGACCGGGCCGACCTCGCCTGTCCGGCGCCACGTCCCATGATCGAGTCGCGCGCGTCCGCTAGAGCATTTTCCGACGAAGTGGATGCCGGTTCGTCGTAGAAAATGCGCCAGGATCAAAGACCTAGAGAGCTTCGCGATTGCAGCGTGATCGTGAAGCGCTCTCGCACCCGATGACCAGACCGTCGGATGGCAGGCGACCATGGTCAGCCGATGGTGCACAGCCGACTATACGACATGCGAAATGCTGCCCCGACGCGGCCCCTCCCGGCTGCCGTGGGGAATGTCCGGTCGCGGGGGTGTTCCGGACATGTGATGCCTTGACACGGTCTCCTGACATTTGCCGCATCCTTGGGCTCTCGCGTCAAGCGCATCAGCGCCGGCGGTCCGTCCGGGTATCTGGGAACGATCGGTATCCATACAGTCGAGCCTGAAAGACCGAATGCAAACCGAGTGCAAAGATCCGCTGATTTGAACCCGACGCTGCTTTCACCGTTGGCCCTTTGCAGCCTCCTCATACCCATGTGCGCGCATGAAGCCCCAGATCCCGTTCGACAACAGCTACGCCCGCCTACCTGACCGCTTCTTCGCCCGCACCCAGCCGACGCCCGTTGCCGAGCCGCAGCTGATCCGCCTGAACCGCGCGCTCGCGATGACCCTCGGCCTTGATCCAGACTGGCTTGCGAGTCCTGAGGGCACCGAGATCTTGGCTGGAAACCGCCTCGCCGAGGGATCCGAGCCGATTGCCACCGCCTATGCTGGCCACCAATTCGGGAATTTCGTGCCGCAACTCGGCGACGGACGCGCCCTCTTGCTCGGTGAGATCCTCGACCGTGACGGCCAGCGCCGCGACATCCAACTGAAGGGCTCGGGCCCGACGCCATTCTCGCGCCGGGGAGACGGGCGAGCAGCCCTCGGTCCGGTGCTGCGTGAGTACTTGGTCAGCGAGGCCATGGCGGCTCTGGGCATACCGACCACTCGCGCACTGGCTGCCGTCGCAACGGGCGAACGCGTCGTCCGCGAGACCCTGCTCCCGGGCGCGGTCCTCACCCGCATCGCGGCCAGTCACATCCGCGTCGGCACCTTCCAGTTCTTCGCCGCGCGCGATGACATCGCGGGCCTGCGCGCTCTGGCCGACCACGTGCTGGATCGGCACTACCCGCAGGCCAGGGCGGCCGAGAAGCCGTATCGTGCCCTCCTCGCCGATGTCGCCGCGCGCCAAGCCGATCTCGTTGCCCGATGGCTGCTCGTCGGCTTCATCCACGGCGTGATGAACACCGACAACATGTCGGTCGCCGGTGAGACCATCGATTACGGCCCCTGCGCCTTCATGGACGCCTACCATCCTCGAACCGTCTTCAGCTCCATCGACCGGCATGCACGGTACGCCTACGGCGCTCAGCCGCAGATCGCGCTGTGGAACCTGAGCCGTCTGGCGGAGGCCCTGCTGCCGCTCCTGGATCCGGACGAATCGCGAGCCGTGACCGAGGCCGAAGAGGCCCTCGGCAGCTTCGGGCCGCGGTTCGAGGCCGCCTTCCACGGCGGCCTCAATCGCAAGCTCGGTCTCGCCACCATGCAGGAAGGAGATCCAGCTCTGGCCGGAGACCTCCTCAAGCTGATGGCCGAGAACCAAGCCGACTTCACGCTCACGTTCCGGAACCTGAGCCGAGCCTGCGAGGCGGCCGAGGCCGACGAGGCGGTGCGCAGCCTGTTCGTCGATCCGACCGCGTATGACCGCTGGGCCGTTCGCTGGCGACAGCGGCAGGCCGAGGAGCCGGGCGACGCGTCTTCCAAGGCGGCCGCCATGCGCGCGGTCAATCCGGCTTTCATCCCGCGCAATCACCGCGTGGAGGAGATGATCGAAGCTGCTATCGAGCGAGCAGATTTTGCACCTTTCGAAAATCTTCTGGCGGTTCTCTCAAGACCATACGACGATCAGCCGATGCATGCGCATTACGCCGAGGCCCCGAAAGGTGGCGGCATTGGGTATCGGACGTTCTGTGGAACGTGAGCAAGGCGACCGTCAAGCAGGCAATAATCGACGCGATCAAATTTATAGCCTTTCGCGAACATCCATTCCTGAATACTGCTGACGTCTGGTCGTGATATGATTGAGAGATTGTTGCCAAATGGATGAGCGCGAGCAACACACCCATAATGCCGACCTAGAAGAAACCGTCGATGATATCATAGATTTTAATCAATATAGCAGGGCAGATTTCCAAACAAATAGTCGTTTTGAAAGCCGTGAGCCCGGACCGCTACCCTGGATCCAAGTCGGGAAATTTGGCGCGCCCTACTTCGCCACCGAGACGGGCGCTGCCTGGACGCCGGTCGGTCAGAACGACGCCATCAGCTGGGTCGAACTCGCCGGTCTCTTTCGTCGTCGCGACCTCCCTGCCGTTGAAGCTTACCTCTCCTATCTGGCAGATCACGGTGTCACTTGCCTGCGCTTGATGCTCGAATATGCTCAAGTCCGTCACCGCTACATCGAGCAACCTGTTGGTCGGTTTGTGCCAGCGATGGTTCGGCTGTGGGACGACCTCTTCGCCTTGTGCGAGAAGGTGGGGCTCCGCATTCTACTCACGCTGGTCAGCCCCCATCGGAGTGGTCCGCCCTGAAGTATGGCACTGAGCCGACGGAGGACGGACGCGATGGGAACGAAGAAACACAAGCCGGAAGAGGTCGTGGCCAAGCTGCGGCAGGTGGACGTGCTGGTCTCGCAGGGGCAGAGCGTGGCTGATGCGATCCGCGCCATCGGCGTGACGGAGGTCACGTACTACCGCTGGCGCAAGGAGTTCGGCGGGCTGAAGTCCGACCAGGTGCGCCGGATGAAGGAGCTGGAGACCGAGAACCAGCGGCTGCGCAAGGCGATCGCGGATCTCACCCTCGACAAGCTGATCCTGCAGGAGGCCGCCCGGGGAAACTTCTGAGCCCCGCGCGCCGGCGCGCCTGCATCGAGCATGTCCGGGACGTCCTGCACGTCTCTGAGCGCCGCGCCTGCCGGGCGCTTGGCCAGCATCGCTCGACGCAGCGCAAGGTGCCGCGGGGGAGAGACGACGAGGCGGCGCTCCTGGCCGACCTGGTCGAGCTGGCGCGCCGGTATGGCCGCTACGGCTACCGCAAGATCGCCGCCCTGCTGCGGGCGGCGGGCTGGCTGGTCAACGACAAGCGGGTCGAGCGGATCTGGCGGCGCGAAGGGCTGAAGGTTCCGGCCCGCCAGCCCAAGAAGGGCCGGTTGTGGGACGGGGATGGCTCCTGTGTCCGGCTGCGGCCCGAGCACCGCAACCACGTCTGGTCCTACGACTTCGTCGAGGCGCGCACGCATGACGGGCGCAAGGTCCGCCTGCTGAACGTCATCGACGAGTTCACCCGCGAGTGCCTGGCGATCCGGGTAGCGCGCAAGCTCAAGGCCCCGGACGTGATTGATGTGCTCTCGGACTTGTTCATCCTGCGTGGCGTACCTGCGCACGTTCGCTCTGACAATGGACCGGAGTTCATCGCCCAATCTGTGCAGAAGTGGATCACCGCCGTGGGCGCAAAGACGGCCTACATCACGCCTGGCTCACCGTGGGAGAACGGCTACATCGAGAGCTTCAACGCGAGATTGCGGGACGAGTTGCTGAATGGGGAGATCTTCTACTCTCTGCGGGAGGCGCAGATCCTGATCGAGAGCTGGAGGAGACACTACAATGGGGTTCGGCCGCACGCCTCACTCGGCTACCGCCCGCCGGCCCCGGAGGTGTTCGTCCCAGCCTTAACCGCTTGGCCGGCTGCGCTCACCCGACCGGCTCCGCCGGCCAAGCTACCCGTGGTGGAAAGGCCCACGGTCCACTAACATTCCACTCGGGCCACCTCGTGGGGGCTGATCAGTCAGGGCAGGGCTTTGCCGCATCGCCTCGCGCAGGCGGTCGGCCTCGATGCGCAGCCACGTCCCGGGTGCCTGGATCGAGGTCTCGTGCGGCGTGCGGTCGGCGCCGAGAACGAGAGCCGTGCTCACCATGCCGTCCCGCCCGAAGATGCCGACCTCAAGATTACGCTGGTCATGAGTCTTGGAGATGATCGAGGCCAGGCCGCCCTCGGGAAAGTAGGCGTGGGTGAACGGCTCGTTCACGCCGACGACGACCGTCCCGATCTCGAGCGGCACGGGCACGAGGTGGGGCGTGAGCAGCGCGAGGTCGGCGTCCGGCAGCGCGCGGAGAAGGCAGTTCTGAAACGGGTGGGCCATGGTCGTCCCGATTGCCGCATCGGGTCAGAGCCTGACCGTGAGCAGATGGACGACGTGCCTCGCACCGCACGGCCGGAGCGTCATTCGCCTATGTGAATGGTCCCCTGGGGGTGGAAGCGGCGATTCGATGCGCAACCGGTGCCACATCGAAAAATAACAAAGTGCCCTCCTATCGTTCGGCATCCTCCTCGAACAGCCTTTGTTCGATAGCATACCCAGTAGAACGATATGACGAATGACAGTTGCCGGGCATGATCCATGACGTATTTCATGGTCATCATCGGCTAGGTCGAGCCAGGTGCCGACGGCAGGGAGAGACGGGCGCTTCCACCTGCAAAGCAAGGTGGAGGCGCTGTGGCCCCGATACCGAACCACTCCACGGACATGCTCATTCGCAAGCTGGACGGGATCGCGCAGCTCTCCGACGAGGAGAGGCGGGCCATCGCGCAGCTGCCCGTCACGGTCAGGCCCTTGGGCCCGCATCAGGACATCGTGCGCGAGAAGGACAGGCCGTCACAATGCTGCCTGCTGCTGGACGGCTGGGCCTGCCGCTACCAGCTCCTCAGCGAGGGCAAGCGCCAGATCTTCTCGTTCCACATCCCGGGCGACATCCCCGACCTGCACAGCCTGCACATGCGGGTCATGGACCACGGCGTGTGTACCCTGAGTTCCGCCATCGTGGCGTTCATCCCGCACGAACCACTCCTCGACCTGACGGCCGCCTTCCCCGGGATCGCGGCGATCCTCTGGCGCGACACGCTGGTGGATGCCGCGATCTTTCGGGCCTGGATGACCGGGCTGGGCCGCCGCACGGCGAGCGAGGCCGTCGCGCACCTGTTTTGCGAGCTGTACCTCAAGCTTCAGGCGATGGGGCTCGCGCGGGACCACGCCTGCCGGCTGCCGCTCACGCAATCGGAGCTCGGCGACGCGCTCGGGCTATCGAACGTCCACGTCAACCGCACCCTCAGGGAATTGCGCAGCAAGGAATGGATCAGCCTCCAGGGCGGAAGGCTGGAAATTAACAAATGGCAGGAACTTGCCGACTCATGCGACTTTGATCCTGCGTACCTGCATCTGGAACGAAGAACCACATGACCTTCCACCTCCAGCCAGTTCGCGTGAAGACGGGCAGCCATGACACGGAAGGGCAACTGGTCTTTGCAGCTGGCCTCCTCGTCGCCGTGCTGGTCCGCCTCTCCGACGATCACGACGAGGATGCGGGCAAATGGTTTCTCGAAGCCGGGTTCGACGGCGCCGACGACCCCGTGAAACCCAAATTCGCCGACCTGAGCGAGGCACAGGACTGGATCCGCCATCGGCTGGACCAACATTGATATCTTGGATCCTGTCATGTGAAGCGCCCGTCCCCGGACCCGAAACTCGTCGCGACGGCCGGATGACCTGCCTGCAATGCGAACCCCACGGACCTCCACGACTCCGCCGCGTGGCCCTTCGTTCACGGATGCGGGAGTGCGTGCGCGCGTGCAATGTCAGAAAATAACCTTTCGCGGCGGTCGATGCATAGGTTAATGAGGGCCTACCTCTGCATCATACATAATAAGGCCTAGGAGCAACCCGGCATATAGGGATCGACGACAGTGGAACGAGCGCATGTCGAACTCGACGGCGAACTCAGCGATCTCGTCCTGGAACTCGCGCATGATCATGACGCATCCTGCGACGCGTTGACCGTACGAACGATCGAAGAACTCCGTCGCCTGGAGGATCTTGCGCGGCACAGTGGTGACAACCGGCAGACCCTCCAGAAGATCATGTCGGCGCGCCGGATCCTGGGGGACCGGGTCGACTTCGGACCGATCGATGCGCCAGGTTCTCCGCAGGATGGCGTACAATCGGTCAGACCGTTCCCCCGAGGCCCGCTCAGCGACCGGTGACGGCGGGCGTGAGCGGTGTGGTTCTGCCATGCGGGCGTTGTACGCTCGACGGGCAATAGTCCAGCGCCTAGGCGGCCCTCCAAGGCTGCCTCCGATGACGACGATGCGTCGCGTCGTCGTTGCCGATCGCCTTTGACAGGCGCGCCCACGGCTCCCTGTGTGGCTCTTCTCTACGGGGCACTTCACCAGCGGATGGTGCGTCCCAACCCCGACTCACGCCGGTTCCCTGCGAGCAGAGAGCCTGATCGTGACCACGGAAGCTTTGCCAAGATTGGCCTGATCAATATTTTTCCTCCCATTTGATCATATGTTTTGCATGACCCATGAACCTCGAACTCTCCGGTGCGTATGCACCTGAGTGCCAGCTGTAGACCTGAATCTTGCTATGAAACTTATGCATGTTTATCGTGGGCCAGAGATCACAGGCGGCGACTATTTTTACGTGGCCGAAGCCCTGCTCTGGGTTGAGGAGACTTACTCAGAGAGCGAGTACCGCTTCGAATATGGAAAGAACGAGGATCCACAGGATAGCCTGCCGGTCGCCTTCCATGTGGCCGATGCATCGGCGCTCGCCGTCATCCGTGGGATGATCGAAGCATAGCCGGCATCGGGAGGCCGATGAGCGGAGACGCGTCTCCGCGGCGTGTTCCGGCGCGGCACCGGATATCCAGCCCGAAGCTTGTACGTCGAGCAAAAGAGATCTCCCGCTCGACGCCCCGTGCCGGCAGCGGCCGGCGTTAGACCGCCCGGATCTGGCACAACGTCGCCTTCGTCTCCTGCATCCCCGTGACCGGGTCGAAGCCGTAGGTGGTGACGGTGTTCACGCTCTCGCCGAGGACGACCGGGTCGGTGTCGCGCGGGTAGTATTCCCGCATGTCCCGTCCCTGGTACCAGCCCGAATAGTGGAAGGGCATGAAGGCGACGCCCTTGGCGACCCGGTCGGTGACCAGCGCCTTCACCTTGGTTTTGGCGGCGTTCTCCGGGCCGTAGACCCAGACGAACTGCCCGTCCTTGATGCCGCGCTCGGCCGCGTCCTGGGTGTTCACCTCGACGAACATGTCCTGCTGCAACTCGGCGAGCCAGGGGTTCGAGCGGGTCTCCTCGCCGCCGCCCTCGTACTCGACGAGGCGGCCCGAGGTGAGGATGATCGGGAACGCCTGAGCGATGCCGCGCTCGACCGCCGCCTGCTGCACCGAGAAGCCGACATTCGGCATGCGGAACTGCCGCTCGTCCGGCCGGGTCGGGTACTTCGCGACGAGGTCGGGCCGGGGCGTATAGATCGGCTCGCGGTGGACCGGCACCGGGTCGGGCAGGTTCCAGGCATTCGCCCGCGCCTTGCCGTTGCCGTAATGCATGACGCCGTGGTCGAGGCAGACCCGCTGGATGCCCCCCGACAGGTCGGTCGACCAGTTCACCGCGTCCGGGTTGCTGCCGCCGATCCGGGCGATGACCGCTTGTTCCTCCGGCGTCAGTTCCCGGTCCCAGCCGAGCTTGCGCATCACCGCCATGCTGAACTCGGGATACCCGTCGGTGAGGTCGGAGCCGAGCGAGAACGAGTCCTCGGCGAGCAGCGTCTGGCCGTTGCGCTCGGTGCCGAACCGGGCCCGGAAGGTGCCGCCGCCGTCCTTCACGTGGAGCGCCGTGTTGTACAGGATGGCGCTGCCGGGGTGCCGGATCTCGGGCTTGCCCCAGCACGGCCAGGGCAGGCCGTAATAGTCGCCGCCGACCTCGGGCGCGTCCTTCGGCGCGCGCAGGGTGACGATGTCGAAGACGTGCTGGTTGCGGATATGGGCCTTCAGCCGTTCCGGGCTCTGGCCGCAATAGCCCGTCGACCATCCGCCGCGGTTGATCTCCCGCAGGATGTCCTCCGCCAGGGGAACGTTGTTCTCGACCTTGATGTTCTTGAACAGCGCTTCCGCGAAGCCGAGCTTCTTCGCCAGCAGGTAGAAGAACTCGTAGTCGTTCTTCGACTCGAAGGCCGGCTTCACGATCTGCTCACCCCATTGCAGCGAGCGGTTCGAGGCTGTGCGGCAGCCGTCCATCTCGAGCGAGGTGCAGATCGGCATCAGGTAGGTGTTGTCGCGCCGGGCATTCAGGGCCGCGAAGGTGGTGGGGTGGGGATCGGCCACCACCAGGAGATCCAGCTTGTTGAGCCCGTCGAGGGCCTCGGGAAGGCGCGTGACGGTGTTGCCGCCGTGGCCTGAGATCATCATCGCGCGCAACCGGCTGCTCTGGTCGACTTGGGTTGCCGGCAGGTTCACGGCGTCGAACCACCGGGTCGAGGTGAGCCCCGGGGTCTCCATGTTCTCCTTGCGCGAGCGCGCCTTGCGGGACCCCGTGGCGGGCACCTCGTCGAAGCGCGACTGCAGCCAGTCGTACTCGACCTCCCAGACCCGGGCCCAGTGCTTCCAGCCGCCCTCGACGAGGCCGTAATAGAGCGGCAGGCTCGTCACATCGAGCCCCATGTCGGTGGCGCCCTGGACGTTGGTGTGGCCGCGGAAGATGTTCGCGCCCGTCCCCGGCTTGCCGACATTGCCGGTGGCCAGGCACAGGATGCAGAAGGCCCGCACGTTGGCGGTCCCCACCGTGTGCTGGGTCGCGCCCATGCACCAGATCAGGGTCGCGGGCTTCTCCTTGGCGAACAGTTCGGCGACGTGGCGCAGCTGTGCTCCCGGCACGCCGGAGACCCGCTCGACCTCGTCGGGCGTCCATTTCGCGACTTCCTCGCGCACGTCCTCCATGCCGTAGACGCGGCTCGCGATGAAGTCGCGATCCTCCCAGCCGTTCTGGAAGATGTGCCACAGCATGCCCCAGATCACCGGGATGTCGGTGCCCGACCGTAGGCGGACGTACTCGGTCGCGTGCGCCGCCGTGCGGGTGAAGCGTGGGTCGATGACGATCAGGTTCGCCCGGTTGATCTCCTTGCCCGAGAGGATGTGCTGCATGGAGATCGGGTGGGCCTCGGCGGGGTTGCCGCCCATGATGATCATCGTCTTGGCATTGCGGATGTCGTTGTAGGAATTGGTCTGGGCGCCGTAGCCCCAGGTGTTGGCCACGCCCGCCACCGTGGTCGAGTGGCAGATGCGGGCCTGGTGGTCGACGTTGTTGGTGCCCCAGAACGCCCCGAACTTGCGCAGCAGGTAGGCGGCCTCGTTGGTGTACTTGGCCGATCCGAGCCAATAGACGGAGTCAGCGCCCGATTCCGCCCGGATCGCCAGGAGCTTGTCGCCGACCTCCTCGATCGCCTGGTCCCAGGAGAGGCGCTGCCACTCGCCGTTCACGAGCTTCAACGGATATTTCAGGCGCCGCTCGCTGGTGACGAGCTCGCGGATCGCCGCGCCCTTGGCGCAATGGGCGCCGCGGTTGATCGGGCTCTCCCAGGACGGTTCCTGGCCGACCCAGACCCCGTGGACCACCTCCGCCGTGACGGTGCAGCCGACCGAGCAATGGGTGCAGATGTTCTTGCGGATCACCGTCTCGGCAGGGTTCGCCGAGGAGCCGGCGGCCTCGGCCCGGCGCACGGCTCCGAGCCGCAACGAGCCGAGGCCCACGAGCCCGCCGGCGGTCAGGCCGGAGCGGCGGAGGAAGCTCCGACGGTCGAGGGCGGGCGTTCCCTCCTGGGGCACGGCGCTCCCGGGACGCATCGGCTCTCGCCCGATCGCCTCAACCGTGCCTTTGCGTCGCATCAGCATGAGCTTGCTCCCGAAGCGCGGTTTTCGCTCACGCGCGGCGGGACGCGGCCACTCATCGGCAGCCAGGTTCGAGTGCCGGGAGCGCGTGGCCCGGCCAGCATCCCGAATCCCGGCGAAGGCGCGTTCACGCTCGTTAATCATCGCGATGAAATCTCGCGCGGACCTGACCTTGCGTGGACTTGGCTGGTGCGCATGAACGCGACGCGGGCCGTCACATCCGGCGACGGCTGGTCTCGCCGAACCGCTCAGCGACTCGCGGCGGCCTGCCTGCAAACCTGTGCCGCGCGAAACCCACCAGCCCGGCCAGGATCGCGAGCCCGGCGAGGGCCGATACGGTGGCGCGGCCAACCCGGCGGGTGGGCTGGCCCCAGCCGCCCCGCGCACCGGTCCCCTCGCGCATCGGACCGTACAGGATCCCGTCGGACGGTGGCGCGTCCGGGCCGGACTCCAGCAGGAACCGGCGGGCGAGGCCCGCTACGGCGCGCCCGGTCGTGTCCGGCGCCAGCGCGTAGGGACCCGCGAGGGCGTGGTGCAGCCCGAGACGGACCGCCCGCCGGGGCCGGCGCGCGAGGGACACCATTGCCTCGGCCACCCGCTCGGGAGTGAGGACGGGCGGGACGGGCCGCAGGGCGCGCCCGGTATAGTTCGCCGAGTGGATGTCGGTCGGCGTGTCGACGAAGCCCGGGTAGACGCCGCACACCGCGATGGCACTCGCCGCCAGTTCGTCGCGCAGCGCCTCCGTGAACCCGGTCACGCCGTACTTGCTGGCGCTGTAGGCCGCCGCGAACGGCATCGGCAGGCGGCCGCCGAAGGACGAGACGTTGATGATCACGCCGCGCCCGCGGGGGCGCATGACCCGGAGAGCGGCGTGGCTGCCGTTCATCACGCCGATCAGGTTCACGGCGATCAGGCGGTTCTGATGCGCGATCGGGATGGTGGCGAACGCCCCCCAGAGGCTCAGGCCGGCGCCGTTGATCCAGACGTCGATGCCACCGAAGGCGGCCTGCGCCGCCTCCGCGACGGCGTGCATCCGCTCGGGATCGGTCACGTCAGCCTCGATCGCGAGCGCCCTCGCGCCGAGGTCCTCGCAACGGCGCGCCAGCCGTTCGAGCGGCGCGCGCCGACGCGCGACCAGAACCAGGGCGGCGCCCCGGGGCGCGAAGGCCAGGGCGGCCGCCCATCCGATCCCGCTGGACGCGCCGGTGATCACGACCGTCCGTCCTGCGAAATCCCTCGCCCCGTCATCGCTCGGCCTGTCGTCTCTCGCCATGCCTCATCCCCGCTGACTGTCGCGCTGCCTCAAGGGATTACGACGGAACGCGCCGACGCGCATGCTGAAACAAGTCCAGCAAGTCTGGTGCCGCGCTTAACATTCATCAAATCGCTGCCTCATGAAGAGAAATCGATTTAACGAAAGTCAATGAGCGCACGCCGGCTTTCGTGTTGTTGTGCAGGCAGCCAACCCACTCGGCGCGGAGGCGTTCCGGCACACTGGCCAGCGATCATTCCCGGCCAGCTGCTCCCGCGCTGGCGATCGTCTCCGCGCTGCCTGTGGATCTTCCCCGGGCCGGACCTCGCTTCGAGGCTCCGCCCCCTCTCGCGAGCGATCCATGCGGTTCATTCCCTCACGCGTCCACGCCATCCTCGACTACGGAGCCGGGCTCGTGCTCATCGCGCTGCCCTATCTGCTCGGCTTCGCCGACGGCACGGCGGCGCAGTACGTCATGCAGGCCGTCGGCGCCGCGCTCCTGCTGATGAGCCTGTGCACCGACTACGAGCTCTCCGCCGTCAAGCTCGTCCCCCTGCCGGTCCATCTCGGCGCCGACGTCGCGGCCGGGCTGCTGCTCGTCGTCTCGCCGTGGCTGTTCGGGTTCGCCGACCGGGTGACGTGGCCGCACGTGCTCATGGGCGTCCTCGAGATCGGCGCGGGACTGACCACGCGCGCCGCGCGCGACGACCGCATCGCTACCTCCACGGGAGCCGCCGCGTGATCAGCAGACGCCTCCACGCCGCCAGCGACTACGCCATTCCGGCCTTCATCGCGGCGCTCGGTCGGACGAAGGGGCGCGGCCCCGGGACGCGCAGGGTGATGAGCGTCGGTCCGGTCTGGCACCTCGCCTACACGCTCCTCACGCGGCACGAGGGCGGCCTCCTGCCCGTCCTCTCGATGCGGGCGCATCTCGCCCTCGACGCGGCGAGCGCCCTTTCCTTCGTCGGTGCCGGGCTGCTGATGCGCGGGGAGCGGCGCGAGGACCGCGCCCTCCTGGTGGCGCTCGGCCTCGCCGAACTCGCCCTGGTGGCGATGAGCGACCGTGGGCCGGAGCGGACCGGGACGGAACCGGACCGCAGGGTTGCCCGGCCCCGCCGCAACTTGCGCGACTTCGACCCCTACACCGACCGTAACGGCCAGGATTTCGGGCAGGACGATCCCCTCGACGTCGCGCGGCCCGACGACCTGCGGCGCCGGATGGACCGCGAGCCCGACTGGCAGGCGGAGGTGGTGCGGATCGCCTCCGACCGGGCCCGGCTCGACGCGGTGGCGGGCGGCAGCGCCGACACCGTCGCGGCGACCGAAGCCGAGACGCCGCCGGCGACCCTCCGGCGCCTGAGCGACGCCTCGTCGCGGATGCCCGCGGCGGGCCCGCACGCCGATCCGCGCCACATGAATCCGGACGTGACGCCGGGTACCGGCGCCCTGCCGCCGATCGGACCGAGCGACGATCCCAACATGCAGTCGACGAGCTGAGTGGTCACGCCGCGATCCCTAGGGCGGGATCCCCCCGCGCCTCGTCGAGGGCCCTGGCGTCCCTCGCGATCACGAGGCCGGCGTCACGCGACGGCGGGTCCCCCGCCGGACGGACCGCCGGGCCAATGAGCCGCCAGGGCCTTCAGCGAGGCGCGGGCGGAGCGGTGCAGGATGAAGATGCCGCCCGCCGCCTCCCAGAGGGCGCGGTGGGTCGGCGTGTCGTCGATGAGCACGTCGCCCGGACGGCAGTGGAGACGCTTCTCGACCGCCAGGCAGGTGATGAGGCGCGTGCCCGGAAAGTGCTCCGCAACCCAGCGGTGCTTCTGCGGCTGCGCCCAGGTCCCGCGCGGGCACCCGGTGAGGATCACCGGCTCCAGGGGCCGAACGGCGTCGAACAGCGCCATCGCGTCCGGCATCAGCGGGAGCTGCCCGTAGAAGTCCGGTGCGCGTGCGAGCGCGGCCCAGAACCGCGCAGGGCCGTGGCGCCGCTGGTACTCGCGCGGCGGGCAGCCGAGCACGCGAGTCGCGCCCGCGTCGAAATCCGCCAGTACGCCGTCACAGTCGAGATAGAGTTGCATCACCTCGCCAACGCACCCGCCTCGCGGTGGGATCCGCCGCAGCGAGGGGACGTTGCCCATGCCCGCCGCGCGGGCCCAAGGCCCATGCCCGCCGCGCGGGCCCAAGGCCCATGCCCGCCGCGCGGGCCCAAGGCCCATGCCCGCCGCGCGGGCCCAAGGCCCATGCCCGCCGCGCGGGCCCGAGGCATCCTTGCCAAGCAACGACTTCCTGGTTCCGTGATGGCATCCTGGCCCGATCCCGAACTCTCCCTGGTCCCTCTTCCGGGCGTGACCCTGCACGTCGCCGCGGCCGGCCCGGCGGACGGGCCGCTGACGATCCTGCTCCACGGTTTTCCCGAAGCGTGGTTCGCCTGGCGGCACCAGATCGGCCCGCTCGCCGCCGCGGGCCTTCGGGTGCTGGCGCCCGACCTGCGCGGCTACAACCGCAGCGACAAGCCGCGGGAGATCGCCGCCTACCATCTCGACCGCGTCGCCGACGACGTGCTGGCCCTGGCCGACCGGCACGGCGCCGAGCGGGTGCGGCTCGTCGGGCATGACTGGGGCGGCATCGTCGGCTGGTGGCTCGCCGCACGCTCTCCCGAGCGGATCGACCGGCTCGCGATCCTCAACGCGCCGCATCCCGACGTGCTCGCGGCCTTCGCGCGCCGCCACCCGATCCAGGCCCTGCGCGTCGTCTACTTCGCCCTGTTCCAGGTGCCGGCCCTGCCCGAGGCGGCCCTGCGCGCGGCGGACTTCCTCGCCCTGCGCCAAGCCCTGCACCTGACGAGCCGGCCGGGCACCTTCACGGACGAGGACATCGCCCGCTACCGCGAGGCCTGGGCCCAGCCCGGCGCGCTCGAAGGCATGCTCAACTGGTACCGGGCGATGCGGCTGAAGGACCGTCGCGAACTCGCGCCGATCCCGGTTCCGACCCTGATCCTGTGGGGCCGCAAGGATCCGGCGCTCAGTCCCCGCCTCGCCACCGCCTGCCTGGAGCTGTGCGAGCAGGGCCGGATCGCGTGGCTGCCCGAGGCGACGCACTGGCTCCACCACGAGGAGCCGGAGAGGGTGGCGGCGGAGCTGACCGCCTTCCTGACCGGATGAGGCCGGGACGGCGCGAGGTCCTGGCAGCGTCCGTGCTCTTCCTCGCGCGAGGGGTGTCGGCACGCGCAGGCGACGAGAGGCCCGAAACGGAGAGGTCCATGACGCACGCGGTCCTGATCGGCGATTCCGTGTTCGACAACGCCGCCTACGTGCGCGGCGGCCCCGATGTGGTACGCCAGCTGCGCGCCCTCCTGCCCGGCGGGCGAGCGACGCTGCTCGCGGTCGACGGGGCGGTGCTGGCGGACGTGCCGGATCAGCTCGCCGGCCTGCCGAACGACGCGACCCACCTCGTCGTCAGCGCGGGCGGCAACGACGCCCTGCGCGCGTCCGGCGTGCTCGATGGACCGGTGCGCTCGGTGGCGGAGGCGATCGAGCGGCTCGCGAGCACGCAGGATCGCTTCCGCGCGGAGTACCGCGCGATGCTGGACGCCGTGCTGGCGCGCGGGCGCCCGACGGCCCTCTGCACCATCTACGACCCGCGCTATCCCGATCCGGTCCGCCGACGCCTGACCGCGACGGCCCTGGCGATCCTCAACGACGTCGTGACGCGCGAGGCGGCCGCGCGCGGCCTCACGCTCCTCGACCTGCGGGTGCTGTGCGGCGAGGATGCGGACTTCGCCAACCCGATCGAGCCGTCGGTTCAGGGTGGGGAGAAGATCGCGGCGGCGATCGCGGCATTCCTGCGCCGGGACGCCGGGATCGCCGGGGGCCTGATCATCGCGCGGCCGTGAGGACCGACCGCCCCGGCGCGAGGGCGCCGCCAGCGATGCCCTCTCGGCATTCCTCGGGGCGCTGGACCAGCGCTCGCCGTGATCCGGCCCTCGCCATGGCCCTGCTCCGGCAATCGCGAGCGGCTTGCCGGGCTCACAACCCGGTCGGGAAGGTCTCGCTCTCGCCGGACCGGATCTCTCCGGCCTGCAACGGCGTGACGGCGCGCGTCTCCTCGAGCCAGACATAGGCGTCGAACTGCTCGGGCAGCACGGCCTCGAAATAGTGGCTCTGCAGCTCCGTGCGTGGGCGGTAGACGACGCCGATCGCCCGCTCGCGGCGCGGCGCGGTCCAGGCCTCCCGCAGCGCGCCTGCCCCCGGCTCGCGCAGGTCGAGGAAGGCGCGCGGCAGGCCCGCCTCCCGGAACAACGCCTCGTGGCTGTCGTCCCGGACCGGCCGGACGGTCATCACCTGCATCGGCTCGTCCCAGTCGTCGGCCGCCGCCACCGTGCCGCGGTCGGTCCCGAAGCCGACGAGAACCGCCTCGTCGCCGTAGGCCGTCTTGGCGAGTTCGCCGATGTTGAACTCGCCCTCCCAGCCCATCGCGGTCGCGCCCGCGTGGCCGATATGCGAGTTGTGGGCCCAGACGACCGCCTTGCGACCGCCCGCCATCAGGTGCCGGAGCGTGTCGAACATGTGCCGGTCGCGGATGTTCCAGGATTCGACGGAGCCGCGGTACATGATGCGGTAGTACTGCTCGGCGGCGCGCACGATGCGGGCGTTCTGCGCCGCATCGAGGTAGGCATCCGGATCCTGAGCCGCGTAGGCGAGCTGCTTCTCCTGGAGGTCGTGCAGGATGCCGGTGACCGCGTCCTCGCAGGGGTGCTTGGCGCCGAACATCACCTCGCGGCCGTAGCGTTCGGGCTTGGCGTGCCAGGGCGAGAGGCAGCCGTAGCGGTCGCGGGCCTGGCGCGCCGCGGCAGGATCGACCCGGTCGAGGTAGTCGAGCACGGCCGCCATCGAGGCGCCGAGGCTGTAGACGTCGAGACCGCGGAAGCGGACCTGATCCGCCGCCTCTCGCCCCGCATTGAAGGCGCGCAGCCCACGCGCGAGGTCCAGGATCTCGCGGTTGCGCCACATCCAGGTGGGGAAGCGGGCGAAGGTCTCGTCCGGGTACGGCGTGTCGGCCCGGTGGCGGAGATAGCGGTCGATCCTCGCCGCGTCCGGCCAGTCGGCTTCGACCGCGACGACGCGGAAGCCGTGGCGCGCGACGAGGCGCTGCGTGATGGCGGCTCTGGCCCGGTAGAACTCGGAGGTGCCGTGGGTGGCCTCACCCAGGAGCACGACCCGGGCCTGCGCGAACCGGTCGGCGAAGGCGGCGAAGTCGGGATCCTCCACCTCCGGCAACGGCACGAGCCGCTCCCGCAGGAGCGGCGTGATCCGGGTCCGGGCCACCGAGACGACCATGCCGGCTGTTCCTTTCGTTGACGGGCTGCTCTCGTGAGCCTCCGCGGCCTCAGGCCAGGAAGCGGCGGAACGCGGCCTCGACGATCGCCGTCGGGACCACGTGGCCGCCGCTGAACGGGTGGTAGGCGACATCGTAGCCCGACTGCGCCAGCACCGTCGCCAGGCGGTCGCCGCAGCGCTCGAAGGGCAGGACCGGATCCTGTCGCCCGTGCGAGATGAAGAGGCGGGGGGCGCCCTTCCGGCGCGCCGGCGCAGCGAAGCCGGGCGAGAAGGCGAGGACGTCCCGGACGAGGTCGCCGTTGGCGAGGCCGAGCGAGAGCGCGTAGGAAGCGCCGTCCGAGAAGCCCCCGACGGCGATGCGCCGAGGATCGACGGACACCTGCGCGAAGACCCGGGCCAGGGCCGCGTCGAGGAAATCGATGTCCGGCCCGTAGGCGTGCTGGATGACGTCCCAGGTCGCCCCGCGCGAATCGGGTGCCAGCACCGCCACGGAGTGCTCCTCCGCTGCCGCGGAAACGAGGGGCAGGACGTCCTGTGCCGAAGCTCCGGCCCCGTGCAGCATGATCAGGAGGGGGACCGGCCGCGTGGCGCCGGCCGGAACGTTGAAGACCCCGTCCCGTCTTCGGCCGAGGCCGAGAGGATGCGTCCCGGCCGCCGCGGGCTCCGCCGGTCCGTCGCCGGGCCGGGACGCGAGGATCCCCGAGGAATGGGGGTCTGCCTGCTCCATCCGTCTCACCTCCGGATCGGCTGCGGTCACGGCCCGGCCGGCGTCACCCGCCAGACCGTGTTGCCCAGGTCGTCCGCCACGAGGAGCACGCCGCGAGGATCGACCGCGACGCCGACCGGGCGGCCGCGGGCCCGGTTCTCGCGATCGAGGAAGCCCGTCACCACGTCCCGGGCCTTGCCGCTCGGCCGCCCGTCGGCGAAAGGCACATAGACGACCTTGTAGCCGTTGAACTCCTGGCGATCCCAGCTGCCGTGCTCGCCCACGAACGCCCCGCCGCGGAAGTCGGCGCCCAGGCGGTCGGTGCGCGAGAAGGCGAGGCCCAGCGGCGCGACGTGGGAGCTCAGGGCGTAATCCGGCTTGACGGCGCTCGCCACCAGGTCCGGCTGCGGCGGCTGCACCCGCGGGTCGACGTGCTGGCCCCAGTAGCTGTAGGGCCAGCCGTAGTAGGCGCCCTCGCGCACGGAGGTGAGGTAGTCCGGCACGAGGTTCGGCCCGATCTCGTCGCGCTCGTTGACGATCGCCCAGAGCCGGCCGGATTGCGGCTCGAAGTCGAGGCCGGTCGGGTTGCGCAGGCCGCTGGCGAAGGTGCGGTGGGCGCCGGTCGCCCGGTCGATCTCCCAGATCTCGGCCCGGCCGCGCTCGGCCTCGAGCCCGTGCTCGGTGATGTTGCTGTTCGAGCCGACGCCGACATAGAGCTTGGTCCCGTCGGGGCTCGCGGCGAGCGCCTTGGTCCAGTGGTGGTCGATCGGGCCCCCCGGCAGGTCGGTGACCTTTATGCCGGGCTCCGTGATCTTCGTGTCGCCCTCGCGGTAGGGGAAGCGCAGCAGCGCGTCGGTGGCCGCGACGTAGAGATCCTGGCCGACGAGCGCCACGCCGAACGGCGAGTTGACGTGCTCGAGGAGCACGCTGCGCACCTCCGGGGTCCCGTCGCCGTCGGCGTCGCGCAGCAGCGTGATGCGGTTGCCGCCCTTGGCGCCGGCGCCGGCGAAGGCCTTGACCCAGCCCATGATCAGGTCCTTCGGCCGCCGCACCGGCTCGACGTTCGGGCCGTTGGCCTCCACCACCAGCACGTCGCCGTTCGGCAGGACGGAGACTTGGCGCGGATGCGCGAGGCCGGTGGCGAAGGCCTTGACCCGGAAGCCCTCGGGCACGCTCGGCGTTGCCTCTCCGGACCAGCCGACGGCACGCGCGATGCGCATCGGTGGCAGCAGGTATTGCTGCGGCTCGGGCAGGACCGGATCGGGGCCGACCTGGCTCTGTGCGTCGAAGGCTTCGTCCTGGCAGCCTGCGAGCAGCAGGGCGAAGCCGACGACGCGTGTGGAAAGGCGCGGGCTCATGAGGCCACTCCGACGCGGTGGCGGTAGACCATCGCCCAGCCGAGCCAGCCGGTGACGCACAGGATCAACACCACGGCGCCCGAGAGGATCAGCCCGGTCGGCACCACCGAGGTCCAGGCGTCGCGGCTGTGCACGAACGCGTTGACCAGCGACAGGCCGAGAACCAGGACGTTGCCGAGCATGTGCGCCCAGGCCGGCTTCTGCGCCCGCACGCGGCGGTGGCTCAGGAAGTCGGTGAGGCCGGCGAGCGCCGCCAGCACCCCGAAGACCAGCCCGGCGGCGAGCAGCCAGGCGGAGAAGTTCGCCCATTGCATGTCGGCGGTGCGCCAATAGGCGAGATCGGTGGCGAAGGCCCCGACGAAGCAGACGATCGGGAACGGCACCAGCATCGGGTGAAGCGGATGCCCGGCGATCTTCGCCGTCGAGGGCGGATTGCCGGGCTCTGGAGCTCGGTCCGTCGCGGCACGGCGGGTCACGGCGCTGTCGGTCATGAATCCTCCGGGGGAATGCGGGCGTGTCGGACAACGTCAGGTCGGGCGGACGTTCCGGCGCGACCGCACCTCGCGTCGGGGTGTTTCGGTGTCGTGACCGTAACGGGGGTCAGCCGGCGGCCAGCGACGGGCCGGTCGCGGCGGGCGTCGCGGCCGGGCGCGCCGGGGCGGGCCGCCCGAGCTGGGTATCGATGCGCCGGAAGGCGGAGAGCGCCTGCCCGACGATCTGGTCCATGTTGTAGTAGCGGTAGGTCGCGAGCCGGCCGACGAACCAGACGTCGGGTTCCGCCCGCGCCAGACGCTCGTAGCGCTTGAAAAGCGCTTGGTTCTCCGGCCGCGGCACGGGATAGTAGGGGTCGCCCTCGGCGCTCGGGTACTCGTAGGTGAGCGAGGTCTTCGGGTGCTCCTGCCCGGTCAGGTGCTTGTACTCGGTAATGCGGGTATAGGCCTCGGTCTGGGGATAGTTCACCACGGCCACCGGCTGGTGCTGGGCCACATCTCGCGTCACGTGCACGAAACGCAGGGAGCGATAGGGCAACCGGCCGAAGCGGAAGTCGAAATACTCGTCGATCGGCCCCGTATAGATCACCCGGCGATGCGGGATCACCTCGCGCACGTCGCGAAAGTCGGCGTTCGTCATCACGTGGATGTTGGGGTGGTCGAGCATCCGCTCGAACATCCGCGTGTAGCCCTGGGCCGGCATGGCCTGGAACGTGTCGGTGAAGTAGCGGTCGTCGCGATTGGTGCGGGTCGGCACCCGGGCGGTGACCTGGCGGTCGAGCTCGGAGGGATCGAGCCCCCATTGCTTGCGCGTGTAGCCGCGGAAGAATTTTTCGTAGAGTTCGCGGCCGATCGCCGACACCACCACGTCCTCGGAGGTCCGGATGTCGGCCACCGGCTCGGCCCGCGCGGCGAACCAGGCCTCCAGTTCCTCGGAGGTCAGCGACAGGCCGTAGAGGCGGTTGATCGTGTCGAGGTTGATCGGGATCGGCACCTGCATCCCGTCGACCATCGCCAGCACCCGGTGCTCGTAGGGGCGCCAGGCGGTGAAGGCCGACAGGTAATCGACGATCGCCTCGGAATTGGTGTGGAAGATGTGCGGCCCGTACTGGTGGATCAGCACGCCCGCCTCGTCGAGACGGTCGTAGGCGTTGCCGCCGACATGCGGCCGGCGGTCGACGAGGAGGACGCGCTCGCCGCGCCGACGCGCCAAGCGCTCGGCCAGCACGCTGCCGGCGAAGCCCGCGCCCACGATCAGCCAATCGTACATGTCTCGGGACCTTTCGGGTGCAGAAAGAAGGGCATCAGGCCGGGGTGGGCGTGTGCACCAGGAGAAGCGGAGCCTCATCCTGCCGCAGCCCCTCGCGCAGGAGCGCGTGCATCGCGTCCCAGGTCCGGTCCCAGGAGTTGTGCGCGAGGTGGCGGTCGACCCGCTCGCGCCAGGCCTCCGGTGGCTCGGCGTGCAGGGCATCGATCGACAGGGCGACGCTCGCCGGCGTCTCGGCGATCGCCACGAGGCCGGCCTCGCCGTAGTCCCGCAGCACGTCGACGATCGGAGTCGAGATCACGCGCAGACCCGCCGCCAGGAATTCCGGCGTCTTCGTCGGGCTGATGAACCGGGTCGCCTCGTTGAGGGCGAACGGCATCAGCCCGAGGTCCCAGTGACGCAGGTAGTCCGGCAGCGCCCCGTAGGGCTTCGGGCCGAGCCAGTGGATGTTTTCGCGATGCGGCAGGCTCTCGGGCTCGATCTTCACCACCGGGCCGATCATCACGAAGTGCCAGTCCGGCCTCAAGGAGGCCGTGGCGGCCAGGAGCTCGCGGTCGAGCCGCTCGTCGATGACGCCGAAGAAGCCGATGCGCGGGTGCGGGATCGCGGCCTGATCGTCCGGGTCCGGCCCCGCCTCCCGCGCCCGGGCGAAATGCGCCGCATCCACGGAGGACGGGAAGCAGTGGATGGACGGATGCGCCCCGCGCTTGGCCTCGTAGAGGCTGCGTCCGCCGGTGAAGACGAGATCGGCCTGCGTGAGAAGCTCCGCCTCCTGCGCGACGAGGTCCGGCGACGCGCCGCGGAAGGCCGACAGCTCGTCCATGTTGTCGTAGACGGTGATGTCGCGGGCGAGCTCCGCCGAGACGCCGAGCGCGGCCGGCGTGTAGTACCAGAACACCCGCGTCTCGCTGTCCCATCTCTGCAGGTAGTCGCGGATCAACCGCGCCTGGATCCAGTCCGCCGCGTAAATGCGGCTCTGCTCCAGCACCGGCACCGCGACGGCGATACCGGGTGCCACCGCCTCGACCCGCAGCCGGGGCGACTCCGCCGGTTCGAAGACCGGCTCCTCGATGAAGAGGACGTCGAAATGTCGTGCGGCACGGCTGAGCAGGTGCTGCGGGCGCTGCCAGACGAAGCTCCAGCGCAGGTGCGAGAAGCAGACCAGGAGCGGGCGGGGCGGCACGTCGACGACGACCATCGAGGAAGGACCGTCGTGATCCTTGGCGTGGGTGTCCTTGGCGTGGGTGTCCTTGGCGTGAGTGCCCTTGGCCTGGGTCTGGCCGCGGCCATGAGGCATGTTGCGGCTTTGACCGGCCTGGCGTGCGCCATCGATGGCGTGCGAGTCTTTCACACTCTACCCTTCATGCGAGTGGGCAATCGAACCAACTAACGCCGGATATCTTCTGGCGTTCTCGCATTTCTGATTATATTTAACGCCGATAATAGGCGTATGTTAATGTCATGATTTGTGTTTTTGGCAGAGGTCCCGGCCTGGGCGCTGGTTTTTAACTTGTGATAGCCACAGCACAACAGACATGCGACGGCCCGGAACGATGCCAACGGGAGAGGCTTGTGCAGGTTGCAGAGCGGTCGAGGCGGCGGGACGCGACGGGATGCTGGAACTCTGGGGTGGCATCGAGTGCAGCATCGTCCGGGTGGGCGACGCCTGGCGCGACCAGGTCGCCGAGACCGGCCACCGCGACCGCCCGGACGATCTCGACCGCGTCGCGTCCCTCGGCCTCGCCACCCTGCGCTACCCGGTCCTGTGGGAGTCGGTTGCGCCGGAGGATCCCGATGCCTGCGATTGGGCCTGGCACGACGACAGGCTGGCGCGCTTGACGCGCCTCGGTCTCGCGCCGATCGTCGGCCTCGTCCACCACGGCAGCGGGCCGCGCACCACGAACCTCCTCGATCCCGGCTTCCCGCACGGGCTCGCCCGGCATGCCGGGCGCGTCGCCGCGCGCTACCCTTGGATCACCGCCTTCACGCCGGTCAACGAGCCGCTCACCACCGCCCGCTTCGCCGGCCTCTACGGCCACTGGTACCCGCACGCCCGCAGCGAGGACGCCTTCCTGCGCATGGTGGTCAATCAGTGCCGGGCGACGCTGCTTGCCATGCGGGCGATCCGCGCCGTCACGCCCGCGGCGCGATTGATCCAGACCGAGGATGTCGGCAAGACCTTCAGCACGCCGGCGCTCGCGGGCCAAGCGGCCTACGAGAACGAGCGGCGCTGGCTCAGCCTCGATCTCGTCTGCGGCCGGGTCGATCCGGCGCATCCCTGGCACGCGCGCCTGCGCGCCGCCGGGGTCTCGCGGTCGGACCTCGACGACTTCCTCGGCGGCGAGGCCTGCCCGGACGTGATCGGGGTCAACCACTACCTGACGAGCGAGCGCTACCTCGACGAGGGGCGTGAGGCCTACCCGGCGCATCTCCACGGCGGCAACGGGCGCTCACTCTACGCCGATGCCGAGGCGGTGCGGATCCGCCACCTCGCCGGGCTCACCGGGCCGAGGGCGCGCCTGACCGAAGTCTGGGAGCGCTACCGGCGGCCCCTCGCGGTCACGGAGGTGCATCACGGCTGCACGCGCGACGACCAGCTGCGCTGGCTGGCCGCGGTCTGGGACGCGGCCTGGGACCTGCACGAGGCGGGGGTGCCGGTCCAGGCCGTGACGCTCTGGTCGCTGTTCGGCGCGATGGACTGGAACTCGCTCCTCCTGCGCCGGGACGGCCGTTACGAGCCCGGCGCCTTCGACATCCGCAGCCCCGAACCACGGCTCACGGCGCTCGGCCGCGCCGCGCAGGACCTCGTGCGGACCGGACGGATGCGCCACCCGGTCCTCGCCGCGCCGGGCTGGTGGGGCCGGGCCGACCGCTTCTATACCCGGGAGCGGGAAGCGACGGAGAACAGCCTGCCGCCGGCTCCGCACGCCACCGATGCCATTCCGGGTGCCTGCATCGCCATCCTGGCAGGGATCCGTCCCTACGGCGCGGTGATCGGGCGGATCTGCACGGCGCGCGGCCTCGCGTCCCGCCTCGTCGACGAGGAGGCGCTCACCACGTTCCTCGCTGAGGGGCGGGCCTGGGCGGTGATCGATGCCACATCCCTGGCCACGGCCGCTTCGGCCAAGCGCTATCCTGGCGGGACCTTCCGGGCCGACATCCGGGCGGGCGGGCGCGTCGCCGGGCTCTGTGCCCGGGCCAGCCTCCCGCTCCTCGCCTTCTCGTCCGACCTCGTCTTCGACGGCCGGCTCGGCCGGCCCGCCGTGGAGAGCGACCCCCTGCAGCCGAGCTGTCTCTACGGGATGAGCGAGGCCGAGCGCGAGGCGGGCATCCTGTCGGCACATCCGCGGGCGCTCATCGCGCGGACCAGCCTGGTCTTCGGCCTCGACGATGGCAGCGACGAGGCCGGACGCATCCTGGCGGATCTCGCCGAGGGATTCAGCCGGAGCTTCCCGCGGGGGGAGATCGTCTCGCCGACCTACCTGCCCGACCTCGTCCACACCGCCCTCGACCTCCTCATCGACGGCGAGAGCGGTTCCTGGCACCTCGTCAATGCGGGCGAGCCGAGCCGAGCCGGCTTCGCCGCCAGCCTCGCCCGGGCGACCGGCCTGCCGCGACCCGTCTCGCCGGAGCCGGAAGGCGGGCGCAACACCGCGCTCGCCAGCGCCAGGGGCCGGCTGATGCCGCCCCTCGACGACGCGGTCGCGCGCTTCGTTGCGGCCTGCCGCCCGCGCGTCCCGGGGAGGCTCGCCGCCGAATGAGCGTCGCGTCCCCGTTCCGGAGCGTTTTCCTCGCCGGTTTCGAATGCTCCACCCAGCGCCGCGCCGACGGCCGTCGGCTCGACCTCCTCGCCGCCACCGGCCACGACGTCCACGCGCCCGCCGATTACCGCGCGCTCGCAGCCCACGGCATTCGGGCCGCCCGCGACGGCCTGCGCTGGCACCGGATCGAGACGGCGCCCGGCCGCTACGACTGGTCGAGCGCCCTGCCGATGATCGAGGCCGCCGCCGAGGCGGGGATCCAGGTAGTGTGGGACCTGTGCCATTACGGCTGGCCCGACGATCTCGACATCTGGTCGGACACCTTCGTGACCCGCTTCGCAGCCTTCGCGGCGGCGGCGGCGCGGCAGGTGCGGGCGGCGTCCGGCGAGAGCCCGTTCTTCTGTCCCGTCAACGAGATCTCCTACTTCGCCTGGGCCGGGGCCGAGGTCGGCCGCATCGGCCCCCTCGCCGCCGGGCAGGGGGCGGCGCTCAAGCGCCAGCTCGTGAAAGCGTCCCTCGCAGGCATGCGGGCGGTGCGGGCGGTCGAGCCGAGTGCTCGCTTCCTCCACGCCGAGCCGGCGATCCACGTCGTCGGGGATCCGGAGCGCGAGGCCGCGGCGGCGGCGTACCGGGAGGTGCAGTACGAGGCCCTCGACATGGTGGGCGGACGCCTCGCCCCCGAGCTCGGCGGCGGCCCCGATTTCCTCGACGTCGTCGGCGTCAACTTCTACCCCGACAACCAGTGGGTCCATGGCGGCTCGACGATTCCGCTCGGCCACCACGCCTACCGGCCGTTCCGGGAGATGCTCGCCGAGGTCCATGCCCGCTACGGCCGGCCGCTCCTCGTCGCCGAGACCGGGGCGGAGGGCACCGCCAAGGCGGCCTGGCTGCATTACGTCTGCGGCGAGGTCCGGGCGGCGCGGGCGGCCGGGGTGCCGGTTCTCGGGATCTGCCTCTACCCGATCCTCGACTACCCGGGCTGGGACAACGACCGCCCCTGCGCGGTCGGGCTGTTCCACACGCATGATCCGACCGGGCGCCGCGGCCTCGACCGGCCCCTGGCGGAGGAACTCGGCGCGCAGCGAGCCCGCTTCGCGGCGGACGGTGACGGCGATGCGGCCTGAGACGATGCAGGAGACCGGACCGGCGCATCTGGCGAGCGGCGGCCGCTTCGTCCTGCACCACATGCGCGCCTGGCGCTGGCATTTCGGCGGCCTGTTCGCGCTCGTCGTCGCCTCGGCGGCCTGCGGGGTCGGCCAGCAGGTCGGCCTCAAATTCCTCGTCGACGCGATGGCGGGGCCGCCGGGCTTGCAGGGCGCGGCGCTCTCCGCCCTCGCGCTATTCCTGGTCCTGATCGCCGCCGAGGCGCTGCTTGCGCGCCTCACCGGCTGGCTCGCCTGCCGCGCCACGGTCGGGGTCGGGGTCGACCTGCGGACCGAGCTATTCGATTTCCTGAGCGCCCAGTCGATGCGCTACTTCGCCGAGAACCTCGCGGGCTCGCTCGGCCAGCGGGTCACGGCGACGGCCGGCAATTTCGGTGCTCTGGTCAACACCTTCGTCTGGCGCATCATCCCACCGGTCGTCGACGTCGCCGGCGCGGTGATCGTCTTCGCGAGCCTCGATCGCGGGCTCACCGCGGCGCTGGTCGCCCTGATCGTCGTCGTCACCGCCGGGCTGATCCGGTTCGGCACGCGGGGGCGGCCGATCCATCGGGCCTATTCGGGCGAGGCCGCCGGCATCGCCGGCGATCTCGTCGACACCATCGCCAACATGTGGACGGTGAAGGCCTTCTCGGCGCGGGCCCGCGAACGGACGCGGCTCGAGGTGGGATTCCGCCGCGAGGCCGCGGCGCAAGCCCGGAGCTGGCTCTACCTCGAGAAGGCCCGCCTCATCCACGACGTCGCGCTCTGGCTGCTCGCCGCCGGCATCCTGACTTGGACGCTCCACCTGTGGAGCCGGGGCGACGTGAGCGCCGGCAGCGTCGTGGTGGTGGCGAGCCTGACCCTGCGCATCGTCCATTCCTCGAAGGACATGGCGCTCTCCCTCGTCGATGTCGCGCAGTATTTCGGCTTCATCGAGGAGACGCTGTCGGTGATCGCCAAGCCGGTCACCGTGTGCGACGAACCCGGCGCCCCGGCGCTGGTGCCGCGCGGCGGCGCCGTCGCGCTCGACCGGGTCACGTTCTCGTACGGCGCGGGCCGGTCGGTGCTCGACGGCGTGACGCTGACGATCCCGGCCGGCCAGAAGGTCGGCATCGTCGGCCCGTCGGGAGCCGGCAAGTCGACCCTCGTGCACCTGCTCCAGCGCCTCTACGACGTCGAGAGCGGCGAGATCCGCATCGACGGCCAGCCGATCGCGGGCGTGCGGCAGGACTCGTTGCGCGACGCCCTCGCGGTGGTGCCGCAGGAGATCGGCCTGCTGCACCGCTCGGTGATGGACAACATCCGCTTCGCCAGGCCGGAGGCGAGCGACGAGGCGGTCTTCGCCGCCGCCCGCGCCGCGTCCTGTGACGGTTTCGTGCGCACCCTGCCGGAGGGCTACGCGACGGTCGTCGGGGAGCGCGGCACCCGGCTCTCCGGCGGCCAGCGCCAGCGCATCGGTATCGCCCGTGCCCTGCTGAAGGCCGCGCCGATCCTCCTCCTCGACGAGGCGACCTCGGCGCTCGACACCGAGACCGAGATGGCGATTCAGGCCGCGATCGTGCGGCTGATGCGCGATCACACGGTGATCGCGGTGGCCCACCGCCTCTCGACCCTCACCGCCTTCGACCGCATCCTCGTCGTCAGCGACGGACGAATCGTCGAGGACGGCACGGTGCGCGACTTGCGCGAGGCGGGAGGGCTGTTCGCGCAGATGTGGGAGCTTCAGGCCGAGGGCCTCTCCGCCGACGTCGTGATGGATGTGGCTTGATATCAGAGTGGCCCGGATCCGGCCGTGTCCCGACCTGAACCGCAGCCGGACCGGGCCCAGAGGAGCAGCGTATCCGCGCGCCACGCGGACCCGGCCGGCCCGCCGCCTCCCACCAGCACCGGCAGCGTGCGCACCGGCGGCTTGGCCGCAGCTGCTCCGCCCCGACCCGGAACAAAACTCTTCCGAAGTGTACATTTCGGGAATCGTGACGGACCGCATCGTGCGGGGCGACAGCCTGTGGCGGATCAGCCGGCGCACCTATGGCGAGGGGGAGCGCCATTCCGCGATCTACGGCGCCAATCAGGACCAGATCCGCGACCCGGATCTCATTTACCCCGGACAGGTCCTGGTCCTGCCGAACCAGGAGATTCGCGACACCGGCCAGGAGGGGAAGCGCGAATGAACCGGAGTTCCATCCCCGGCTAAGGCGCGGATCCGGCCTCGGTCGCGACCGCAGGCGAGGATCACCGCCGGGTTCCGCAGAAAGAAAGGCGGCGGCCGGTCCGGGCCGGCCGCCGCCTTCCGGTCATGCAAGAGCCGCGTGCAGGCGCGCCTCGGGTCCGCAGCGCGCGACGCCACCGAGGGCGAGCGCCGCGGCGCCCGCCGGCGTCCGCGGCCGGGGCATCGCCACCGCCGGGCATGGCGGCGGATCGTCATCGTCGTCCCGCCGGCGGGGCCGGACATAACGGCGCAGGGTCGCGAGACCACGCGGGCGCTTGCGCGGCGGCTCGCTCCTCGCCGGGTGGGCCGCGTCGTGGTCGAGCTGCGCCAGCGCCGCCAGCACGGCATCCACCGAGACGGGCTCGGCCCTGGCACCGGCCAGGCAGCGCAGGCCCGGCGCCCCCTCGAGGGCGCAGGCATCCGACGCCCAGGAGGCCAGGACCGCGCGCTTCTCGGCCCGCGTCAGGTGCGGGTGCGCCAGCACCTCCCGCGGATGCCGGAAAACGTCGCCGGGGGCGACGAGGGCCTGCCAGGCGTCGAACGAGGCCGGCGGCATGGTCGGCGGGTTGATGGGTCCGGAATTCACGGGTCCGGAGCGGGTGAGATGCGTCTCCATCGTCGACATGGATCATCCTCCCTGATGTGCACGACGAAACGGGGCCGGTCCCCGGGGGCACCTGCCCCCGAGGTCGCTTCCTCCACGGATCGGGCAGGGATCAGGCGGCCTTGGCGCGGTCTTCCTGGGCGCGCTCCTCGGCGCTCCGGTCCTCGACCCGCGCCGGCGCGTTGTCCTGCCCGAGGGCGGCCTGGCCGCCGCCGATGGCGATGCGGCGCGGCTTGAGCGCTTCGGGCACCTCGCGCTTGAGGTCGACGGCGAGCAGGCCGTGCTCCAGGCTGGCACCCGTGACCGTCACGTGGTCGGCCAGGTTGAAGGTCTGGCGGAAGGCGCGGGCCGCGATGCCGCGGTGCAGGTAGGCGCGCTCGGCGTCCCGGTCCTTCTTCTGGCCGGTGACGACCAGCGTGGTGTCGTGCTGGGTCAGCTCGATCTCGTCCGGCGAGAAGCCGGCCACCGCCATGGTGATGCGGTAGGCGTCGTCCGCGACCTTCTCGATGTCGTAGGGCGGCCATTGCGTCGACGGCTCGACCCGGGCGGCCTGGTCGAGCATCGAGAACAGGCGGTCGAAGCCGACGGTGGAGCGGTAGAGCGGGGCGAAGTCGTAAGTCCTCATGACCACATCCTCCTGAAGAGCAACGTGATGACGAGGGCCGCCGGAGACCTGGAGCATCGTCCGCGTCGTCGGACGGTGGGTCCGGCGCCCGAATTGCGAGCCCATCGGGGCCTCGCGCGCAGGGAACGCGCCGAGCCGCGACGGGTTCCGCGGATCGGCACAATTTTTTGGGCGGCCGCGACAGGGCCGCCCCTCCGCCTCACCCCTGCATCTTCGCCAGCATGGCGTCCGAGACCGCGAAGTTGACGAAGACGTTCTGCACGTCGTCCTGGTCCTCGATGGTCTCGACGAGGCGGATCAGCTTCTCGGCGGTCTCGTCGTCGACGTCGACGGTGTTCTGGGCGCGCCAGATCAGGGCGGTGCGGCGGGGCTCGCCGAAGCGGGCCTCCAGGGTCTTGGAGACCTCCCCCATCGCCCCCTGCTCGCAGGTGATCTCGTGGCCGCTCTCGTCGGATTTCACGTCGTCGGCGCCGGCCTCGATGGCGGCCTCCAGCATCGTGTCGGCATCGGCCACCTTGGCGTCGAAGGCGACGAGGCCGACGCGGTCGAACATGAACGACACGGCGCCGGTCTCGGCGAGGCTGCCGCCGGACTTGGTGAAGGCCGAGCGCACGTCCGAAGCGGTGCGGTTGCGGTTGTCGGTCTGCGCCTCGACGATCAGGGCGGCGCCGCCGGGGCCGTAGCCCTCGTAGCGGATCTCCTCGTAGTTCTCCGCGTCGCCGCCGGCCGCCTTCTTGATGGCGCGCTCGATGTTGTCCTTGGGCATGTTCTCGGCCCGGGCCGCCAGGATGGCGGCGCGCAGGCGCGGGTTCATCGACGGATCCGGCGTGCCGAGCTTGGCCGCCACGGTGATCTCGCGGGCGAGCTTGGAGAAGACCTTCGAGCGGACCGCGTCGACGCGGCCCTTGCGGTGCATGATGTTCTTGAACTGTGAATGCCCGGCCATGGTGCTCCCCGGCGGATGATCGTCCTCGCGCGCGGAGAGCGCCCGGCGGGGCTCTCGACACCGCGAGGGACGCGTGAGACAGCCGGCTTATAGGCGCCCGCCCAGGGGTAAGACAATGGCGCCGCGCGCGGTTTCCAGGCGCCTTCGCGGGCGCGAAAGCGCGGTGGAATCAGGCCCCTACGCGATGCGGATCAGTGCGCCGCACCCCCGATGATCGCCCGGCGCAGGCGGCCCGAGACGAGGTCGATCAGCGCCACGGTGACGAGGATCATCAGCACCAGGAAGGCGACCTGCTGCATCTCCAGCACCCGGATCAGCTCGGTGAGGTACTGGCCGATGCCCCCGGCCCCGACGATGCCGATGATGGTGGCCGAGCGGGTGTTCGACTCGAAGAAGTACAGCACCTGGCTCGCCAGGACGGGAAGCACCGCCGGCACCAGGCCGAAGCGCACCCGGTGCAGCCGGCTGCCGCCCGATGCCGTCACGCCCTCCTGCGCCTTGCGGTCGGCGGTCTCGATCGCCTCGGAGAAGAGCTTGCCGAACGCCCCGACATCCGAGCACGCGATGGCGAGCGCGCCGGCGAAGGGCCCGAGGCCGACGACGTTGATCCAGATCAGGGCCCAGATCAGCACGTCCACCGAGCGGATCACGTCGAAGCCGCGGCGGACCCCGAAGCGCAGGAAGGGGTTCGGCACCACGTTGCGGGCGGCGAGGAACGCCATCGGAAAGGCGAGGCAGGCCGCCGTCAGCGTGCCCAGGAAGGCGATCGCCAGGGTCTCCCCGAGCGCGGTCAGGAACAGGCCGAGGCGCCCTTGCGCCGAGGGCGGCAGCATCATGCCGGCGAAGTCGCCGAGGCGGTGCAGGCCGTGGAGGATCCGCAGCAGCGAGAAGTCGAGCCGGACCATCGCGACGACGGCAAGGCCGATGACCGCCGCGAGGGTGCCGAGGACGACGGCGCGGCGCGACCACGAGGCCCGGAAGACCTTGGGGTGGCGGGCGCGCAACCCGTCGAGGTCGGCGAGCGCGGCCTGGCGCAAGGGAGAGGGCGGGCGGCGTGTCACGCGTGGGCCTCCCGGCCGAGGAGGTGGTGGCGCAACCGCTCGGTGGCGAGGTCGATCGTCACCACGGTGAGGATGATGAGGAGCAGGATCGCGCTCACGTCCGCGTAGTAGAAGTTGCGGATCGCCACCAGGAACTCCTGGCCGATGCCGCCGGCGCCGACGAACCCCATCACGCCGGCCCCCCGCACGTTGATCTCGAAGCGCAGCAGCGCGTAGGAGGCGAAGTTCGACAGGACCTGCGGCACCACCGCGAAGCGCACGGTCTCAATGAGGCCGGCGCCGGTGCCGGTCAGGCCCTCGACCGGCTTCATGTCGATGTTCTCGACGACCTCGGAAAAGAGCTTGCCGAGCGCCCCCGTGGTGTGGATGGCGAGCGCCAGCACGCCGACCATCGGCCCGAGCCCGAAGGCGATGACGAAGATGAGGGCGAACACCACCTCCGGCACGGTGCGGCACACTTCCAGGAAGCGCCGGGCGCAGAAGCGGAGCGTGGCCGAGCGCACCAGGTTGGCGGAGGCGAGGAAGCACAGGACGAAGGCCGCGAGGCCGCCGAACAGCGTGCCGAGATAGGCCATCAGGATGGTCTCGGCGAGGAGAGCGAGCCATTTCGGCAGGCCCCAGTACCAGGCCGCGAGGTCGGCCGGCAGGTTCGCCCAGGTCAGCGGCGGCAGGATCTGGGTGATGTAGGCGGTGAAGTTCTGGATGTTGTCGAGGAAGGTGAGCGGCCGCACCTCGGCCATCCAGCCGGCGAGGAGATAGAGCGCCCCGACCGCGACGAAGACCGCCAGCGTGCGCAGGCGGGTGGAGGCGACGGCGCCGGAATAGGTCGCGAGCAGCGTCGTCTCGCGCTCGGGGGGCAGTCTGTCGATCTGGACGGTCACGGGTGCTTGCGTCTCCGGGGCCGGATGGAGCACCCTCTCCTCGGAGGACCGTCCGGCAAAATTCGGAGCGCGGGACCCCCTCTCCCGTATGGGAGAGGGGTAGGGGTGAGGGTGGCACGCTTCAGGATAGATCTGAATCGTCATGCTGCCAGCACCACGCTCAGCGCCTTGAGCGGAAGCGCGCCACCCTCACCCCCGGCCCCTCTCCCAAACGGGAGAGGGGAGACCCGCGCCTTGTCCTGGTGTCGTAGCGGCCCTCCTCAGCGGAGGAGGGCGGCCACCCTCACGACCGCTTGCGCTGCTCGTCGTTGTGGCGAAGCATCTCGATGATCGGCTGGTAGTCCTTCAGCGTCACCGGGGTGAGATCGAGATCCTTGCCGTCCGAGAGCTTGTCGAAGGCGGCCTTGTCCTTGGTCGGCAGATCGACAAAGGCCTGACGGATCGCCGTCTTCAGGTCGTCGGGCAGGCTCGAGAGCACCGCGAACGGGCCCTCGGGCAGGAACTCGGACTTGAAGACGATGCGGAAGTCCGACTGCTTCATCGGCGTGCCGTCGGCGTTCTTCACCATGCCCTTGGTCAGCATGCGGGACAGGTTGCTGTCGGTGTCGGAGTTCCAGAAGTTGGCGGCGGCGTCCGCGGTGCCCTGGGCGAGCGCCAGGACGGCGTTCTCGTGGCTGCCGGCGTAGAAGGTCTTTCCGAAGAGCTTGTCGACGTCGTGACCGGCCTTGTGCAGGAAGAAGCGCGGGGCCTGGTTGCCGGAGGTCGAGTTCGGATCGACCAGGGCGAGGCTCTTGCCCTTCAAGTCCTCGATCGTCTTGTACGGGCTGTCGGCACGCACGTAGATCACCGAGTAGTAGCCCGACACGCCGGTCTCGTGCTTCTGGTTGACCACCGGCTCGATCTTCACGCCGGTGATGACGGCGCGGGCGAAGGAGGCCGGGCCGTAGAAGCCGATCTGGATGTTGCCGGCGCGCTGGCCCTCGATCACCGCGGCGTAGTCGTTGGCGACCCGCAGCTTCACCGGAACGCCGAGCGCCTTGGTGAGGTAGGCGGTGAGCGGCGTCCAGCGGTCGACGGTGCCGGAGGCGTTCTCGGCCGGGATGACGCCCAGCGTCAGCTCGGGATACTTGGCCTTCCAGTCCTGCGCCAGGGCCGGGCCGGCGGCGAGCAGCAGCGCGGCGGCGCCCACGAGGGTGCGACGGTTCAGCATCGGTCTGGGTCCTTCTTGGAACGGGGAATGTCTCAGGCGCTCAGCGCCTCGGCGTGGCGGACCGGGATCGGGGCCGCGAAGCGCCCGGGCTCGGGCTCGCCCCGGTCCATCACCTCGCCGGCCTCGAGCCCGTAGAGGGTGCGGGCGACGTCCTCGGTGAGGTCGAAGCCGCGGCCGTCGAACACCACCCGGCCGGCCGAGAGGCCGATCAGCCGGTCGCAATAGGCGCGGGCGAGGTCGAGGGAGTGCAGGTTGCAGAGCACCGTGATGCCGTAGCGCCGGTTGGCGTCGGCGAGCGCGTCCATCACCAGGCGGGTGTTGCGCGGATCGAGGGAGGCCACCGGCTCGTCGGCCAGGATGATCTCCGGCTCCTGCACCAGGGCGCGGGCGATGGCGACCCGCTGCTGCTGGCCGCCCGAGAGCTGGTCGGCCCGGTTGGCGGCGAAGCCCCCCATGTCGAAGTTTTCCAGCGCGGCCAGCGCCAGCGCCTTGTCCTCCTCGCGCCACAGCTTGAGGAGCGAGCGGTGCGCCGGGACCTGGTCGAGCCGGCCCATCAGCACGTTCGTCATCACGTCGAGCCGTCCGACGAGGTTGAACTGCTGGAAGATCATCGCGCAGCGGGCGCGCCAGGCGCGCAAGGCCCTGCCGCGCAGGGCGGTGACGTCGGTGCCGTCGTAGAGGATGCGCCCCGCCGTCGGATCGGCGAGGCGGTTGATCATCCGCAGCAGGGTCGACTTGCCGGCGCCCGAGCGCCCGATCACGCCGACGAAGCTGCCGCGCTCGATGGCGAGGCCGACGCCATCCACGGCCCGGCGCGTCCTGTATTGGCGCGTGAGATTCTCGACAACCAGCATCCGTTCGCCCGATTTCACTGTTCGGGCGAACGTAAACGCCGGTTCAACGACAGCTGGATGACAGTCCGTCAGTGCTTAGCCGGCATACTTATCAAGGAAGGATTCGATCGTGAGCTGGCGAAAGTCCGGAAGGGCGTCGCGCAACCGGTCGTGGTCCCAGTCCCACCAGGCGAGGGCGAGCAGGCGCTCGGCGGTGGCCTCGTCGAAGCGCCGCCGCACGGGGCGGGCCGGATTGCCGACCACGATGGTGTAGGGCGCGACGTCCCGGGTGACGATCGCGCCCGCCCCGACCACCGCGCCGGTGCCGATGCGGCGCCCGGGCAGCACCACGACCCCGTGGCCGATCCAGACGTCGTGGCCGATCGTCACCGGGCTCGCCCGGCGACGCTCGAAGAAGGCGGGCTCGTTCGCTTCCTCCGGCCAGTACGAGGCGGCGCGGTAGGTGAAGTGGCTCTGCGAGGCCCGCTCCATCGGGTGGTTGCCCGGGTTGATCCGCACCATCGCGGCGATCGAGCAGAACTTGCCGATCGTGGTGTAGATCACCTCGCCGTCGTTGCCGATGTAGGAATAATCGTCGAGCACGGTCTCGGTGAGCTGCGTGCGCGGGCCGATCTCGGTGTAGCGGCCGAGGCGGCATTCCCGCACCCGGGCGGTCGGGTCGATGGCGGGGTCTAGCCCGAGCTGTCCGGCCATGATCAACCTCCGAACGGAATGCGCTGCACGACCCGGAACGGGCCCGAGCCGTCCTGGCGCAGAACCGACAGGGCGTCGAGGGTGAGGTTTTCGCCCGCGCCGTAGGCTGCCGCCAGCCGCTCGCGCCAGGGGACGCGGGCCTCCTCCGGCAGGGCGTCGGTCAGGGTCATGTGGAAGCGGAATTCCTCGAAGACGTGCGGGTAGCCCCACCGCGCCAGCAGCGCGCGGCCGCGGGGGCTCAGGCGCTCCGGATGCCGGCGCGCGGTCTCGGCCTCGGTGAGGGCTGCGCGGAACGGCTCGAAGGCGGCGACGCATTCGGCGGCGAACAGGCCGAGCTCGGGCGGCGCGGCTTGCGGGATGAGCGCCGTGAAGGCCCCGAGCGTCGCGACCCGCAAGGGACCGACCGGGACCGGGGGGTGATCCGCCGCCAGGGCGGTCGCCGCCTCCAGGAGGTCGGCTTCGCCCACGCCGGGGGCGAGACGCATCGGCGCCTTCAGGGTGGCGTGGAAGCCGTAGCGGCGGGGGGATTCGGTCACGCCGGCGAGGTCGGCCATCCCGTCGGGGCGGGGGATCTCGGCGCCGGTGTGGTTGTCGGTGCCCAGCACGGCGTTGCCGAAGCGGGCGAGGTCCGACCCGGGCTTCGGCGTGAAGTAGAGGGCGTAGCGGGGGATGCCGGTCACGCGGTTCTCCTTGTTCCGCGTGATTCAGCACGGGGGCGTGACTGAACGGTGACGGTGGGGGACGGGCGCGAGGATCGGGAGCATGAACCCTCCCCCCTCTGCGGGGGAGGGTGGCCTACGGAGTAGGCCGGGAGAGGGGCAGCGCGACGTTCTTCCAGGTGGCGCCCTTCATGAAGCGCAAGACATTCTCCGGAAGCGGCGTCCCCTCTCCCGCCCCACTCCGTGGGGCACCCTCCCCCGCAGAGGGGGGAGGGCTCAGCCCGCGCTCGACCGATTTCCCGTTACGCCGGCGCCATCTCCCGCACCGGCCGGCGCCATCTCGCCGGCCCGTCGCGGTGCACCGACGTTCCGGCGGCGTCGACCGCGACCGTCACCGGCATGTCCTCGACGACGAATTCGTGGATCGCCTCCATGCCGAGATCGGCGAAGGCGAGCACCCGCGCCGCCTTGATCGCCTTCGACACGAGATAGGCCGCACCGCCCACCGCGATCAGGTAGGCGGCGCCGTGGCGGGCGATGGTCTCGACCGCCGCCGGGCCCCGCTCGGCCTTGCCGACCATGACAAGGAGGCCGGTCTGCGACAGGATCGGCTCCAGGAACTTGTCCATCCGGGTCGCGGTGGTGGGCCCCGCGGGCCCCACCGCCTCGTCGCCGACGGCGTCGACCGGCCCGACATAGTAGATCGCCCGGTCGCGCAGATCGACCGGCAGCGGCTCGCCCGCCTCCAGCATCCGGGTCAGGCGCAGATGCGCCGCGTCACGCCCGGTGAGCAGCCGGCCCGACAGCAGCAGGGTCTCGCCGGCGCGCCAGGTCGCCACCTCCTCGCGGGTCAGCCGGTCGAGATCGACCCGCCGCCCGGCGGCCGTCGCGACGCTGATGTCCTGCGGCCAGAGATCGAGGGAGGGCGGGGAGAAGACCGCCGGGCCGCTGCCGTCGAGGGTGAAGTGGGCGTGCCGGTCGGCGGCGCATTGCGGAATCAGGCCGACGGGCAACGAGGCGGCGTGGACCGGGAAGGTCTTCAGCTTCACGTCGAGCACCGTGGTGAGGCCGCCGAGCCCCTGCGCGCCGATGCCGAGCGCGTTGACGCGCTCGAAGATCTCGAGGCGCAGTTCCTCCTCCTTCGAGGACGGGCCCCGGGCGCGGATCTGCGGCAGGTCGATCGGATCGAGGAGCGAGAGCTTGGCCAGCGTCATCGCCTTCTCGGGCGAGCCGCCGACGCCGATGCCGAGCATGCCGGGCGGGCACCAACCGGCGCCGAGCGTCTCGACGGTGCGCACCACCCAATCGGCGACCGAGTCGCTCGGATTGAGGGCGGCGAACTTCGCCTTGTTCTCCGAGCCGCCGCCCTTGGCCGCGACGTGGACCTCGACCGTCTCGCCCGCCACCATCTCGACGTGGAGCATGGCGGGCGCATTGTCGCCGGTGTTGCGGCGGCCGAACAGCGGCTCGGACACGACCGAGGCGCGCAGCGGGTTGCGCTCCTCGCGCCAGGCCCGGCGCACGCCTTCGTCGACGATCTCCTGCAGCGAGCGGTTCGAGACGATGCGGGCGTTCAGCCCGACCTTCATGAAGATCTGCGCGGTGCCGGTATCCTGGCAGATCGGCCGGCGCCCGAAGGCGGCCATGCGCGAATTGACCAGGATCTGCGCCATCGCGTCCCGCGCCGCCGGGCTCTCCTCGCGCCGCCAGGCCTCGGCGAGGTTCTGGATGTAGTCCGCCGGGTGGTAGTACGAGATGAACTGCAGGGCGTCGGCGATGGAGGCGACCAGGTCGTCTTCGCGAATGGTGGCCATGGTGGTCCTCCCGGGGCTTTTTATCGAATCGCCGGATCCCCTCTCCAGGCGATGCCGGGCTTGCCAGAGATCCTTGCCCGGTATCGCTCCAAGGTGTGGGAGAGGGGAGTGCGCCCGACTCACTGATGTCGGCAAAAGTCTAAACTGCAAATTCCCGCCGGATCGCCTCGCTGTGCTCGCCGATCCCCGGCACGCGCCCCAGCACCGGCGCCTGCCCGTTGCGGAGCGCCGGCGGCGCGACGATCGAGGCCGGGCCGGCATGGGTCTCGACGGTCACCCGCCTGAGCGCCGGATGCGAGACGAGGTCGGCGAGTCCGTTGACGAAGCCGAAGGCCGTGCCGGCCTCGCGCAGCCGCGCCGCCGCCTCGTCGCGGCTGAGGTCCGAGAAGACCTGCGCCACCACGGCGTCGACCTCGGGGCGGTTCGCCACCCGGGCGTTGTTGCTCTCGAAGCCCGCGCGCGCCGGCAGGTCGGGCTGGCGCAGGAACCCGGCGCAGAACTTGCGCCACTCGCGCTCGTTCTGGATCGAGATCAGCACCAGGGCCCCGTCCCGGGTCGGGAAGGCGCCGTAGGGGCAGATCGACGGGTGGGCGAGGCCGACCCGCTGCGGCGCCCGGCCGGTGCCCTCGAAGTAGAGCAGCGGCACGTTCATCCAGTCGGCCATGCCGTCGAACAGGCTGACCTCGAGCTTGGCGCCCTCCCCGGTGATGCCCCGGGCGATCAGCGCCTCCAGCACGGCGGAATGGGCCGCCATGCCGCAGGCGATGTCGCAGACCGACACCCCGACCCGGCCGGGACCGGCCGGGTGGCCGGTGATCTCGGCCAGCCCGCTCTCGGCCTGGACCAGGAGATCGTAGGCCTTCATGTCCGAGTAGGCATGGCCGGAGCCGTAGCCGGTGACGTCCACGGTGATGAGCCGCGGATAGCGTGCCCGCAAGTCGTCCGAGCCGAACCCGGCGCGGGCGGCCGCACCCGGCGCCAGGTTCTGGATGAACACGTCGGCCCCGGCGAGGACGGCGTGCAGGAGTTTCGCGTCGCCCGGGTCCTTGATGTCGGCGACCAGGCTCTCCTTGCCGCGGTTGAGCCAGACGAAGTAGCTCGCCAGGCCGTTCACCGTGGCATCGTAGCCGCGGGCGAAGTCGCCCTCCGGCCGCTCGATCTTGATGACGCGGGCGCCCGCGTCGGCGAGGCGCGAGGAACAGTAGGGGGCTGCCACCGCCTGCTCGAGTGCCACCACGGTCAGGCCCTTGAGGGGCAGGACCCCATTCCCCACTGCCCCGCGCCCCGCTGCCATCGCCTCAGACTCCGTGCTTGATCGCGATCATCTTCATCGAGCCGAAGCCGTAGAGCGCCTCGAAGCCCTTCTCGCGGCCGTGGCCCGAACCCTTCACGCCGCCGAAGGGCAGCTCGACGCCGCCGCCCGCGCCGTAATTGTTGACGAAGACCTGGCCCGACTTGATGCCCTTCGACAGCCGAAGCGCCCGGCCGAGGTCCGAGGTCCAGATGCCGGCGGCCAAGCCATATTCGGTGCCGTTCGCCACCTTCAGCGCCTCGGCCTCGTCGCGCACCCGGATCGCCACCAGGACGGGACCGAAAATCTCCTCCTGGGCGAGGCGGTGGTCCGGCGGCACGTCGCCGATCAGGGTCGGACGGACGTAGTAGCCGTCCCCCGGGACGTTGGTGCCGAGCTCGCCCTCGGCCAGGATGGTCAGGCCGTCGCGGCGGGCGAGATCGATGTAGCTCTGCACCCGCTCGCATTGCTTGGCGTTGACGACCGGGCCGAGGTCGAGGTCCTGCTCGCCCGAGCCGACGCGCAGGTCCTTGAAGCGCTTGGCGAGATCGGCGACGAAGCTGTCGTAGATCGTGTCCTCGATCACGACGCGGGAGCCGGCCGAGCAGGTCTGGCCGGCATTCTGGGTGATCGCCTTGACGATGACGTTGCCGGCCTCGGACAGGTCGGCATCGGCGAAGACGACCTGGGGCGACTTGCCGCCGAGCTCGAGCGTGACCGGAATCGTGTTCTTGGCCGCCGCGGTCTGGATCAGCGTGCCGACCTCGCGCGAGCCGGTGAAGCTGATGTGGTGGATGCCCTTGTGGGAGGCGAGCGCCGCGCCCGCCTCCTCGCCGAGGCCGGTCACCACGTTGAGGCTGCCGGCCGGGAACCCGGCTTCCGCCGCGAGCTTGGCGAGGTGGAGCGCCGAGAGCGAGGTGTCCTCGGCGGGCTTGAGCACGACCGCGTTGCCCATGGCGAGCGCCGGGGCGACCGAGCGGCCGGTCATCTGGAGCGGATAGTTCCACGGCACGATCACGCCGACGACGCCGTGCGGCTCGTAGACGGTCATGACGGTGAAGCCGTTCTGGAACGGGATTGTGTCGCCGTGCACCTTGTCGGCGGCGCCGCCGTAATACTCGAAGTAGCGGGCGCAGACCTGGGCGTCGTTGCGGGCGAGCGTCAGCGGCTTGCCGACGTCCTCGCTCTCCATCTTGGCGAGGATCTCGGCGTCGCGGCGGATCAGCTCGGCGAGCTTCAGCAGCAGCCGGCCGCGGGAGGCGGCATCGAGGCGGCCCCACTCGCCGTCCATGGCGGCGTGGCCGGCCTTGACGGCGTCGTCGATCTCCTTGGCGCCGCCGCGGGCGATGCGGGCCATCTCCTGGCCGTGCGACGGGTTCACGACCGGCAGGGTCGCCTCGCTGCCGGTCCAGGTGCCGCCGATGAAATGCTGGTGGGCGTTCATGCTTCAACCTCCCGTGGCGGCCGGCTCCCCTGGCGGCAGCCGGCCCACTCTTGGGCGCGGTGTTACCGCGCCGGGAGGTCGTAATCCAATATCATCGACAGGTGCACGCGATAGAATCGCGATATGGCGCCGAGCCTCAGCCGCGGCCCTGCACCGCGACGGTCTGACGGGCGATCGCGGCGGCAAGCGGGATCTCGTCGATCGGCGTCACGTCCGGGAAGGCGCGGGCGACGAGGGCCAGGTCGATCCAGGCGTCGGCCGCCGGCACCTTGCGCCGGCCGCGGCCGACCTTGGCCGGCGCGCGCGCACGCGTCTCCGCCCCACCCTACGCGGCCTTGGCGATCCAGGCGAGCAGTTCCCCGAAAGTGGCCCGCTGCGGCTCCACGATCCGCGACAGCACCGCGCCCTGCCGCTTGCGGCCGGTGGTGAGGGTGGTGACCGTGACCTTGATCGCGTCCGGCTCGAACCAGCTTTCCGGGAAATGATAGGCCTTTGCCCAGTACCCGACGCGGCGAGCGCCGTCTTCGTGGCGCCGTCCGAGCGGCGCTCCCCAGGCAGTCCGTCGAGGAGTTGCGCCACGATCTGCTCGGGCTCCAGGCGCGCCGGCGCGATCGGCGGCAGGCCGACGAGGTCGAGGAAGCGGAGCAGATCGAAGGGCGGCGGCTCCCCCGCCGCCAAGCCGGTGGCGAGGCCGTGGGCGATCAGGTCGCGGACGAAGCCGGGCGAGGTGTCGAAGAAGTCGATGGTCCGCGCGACCCCGTCGAGGAACTGGGCGGAGCCCTCGGGGCCGACATCGTCCTGCAGCACGGTCTCGCGCAGGCCGTGGCCGTGCTTCGTCAGCAAGGCCGCGAAGACGTGCCCGTCGGCGCCGTCGACGAGGGCGAAGACGCTCTGCGCCCCGCCGTCATCCACGCCGGTGGCGATGAACCGGACCGAGCGCGCCGGCCCGGTGGCCTCGGCGGGCCATGGGGCGACCTCGACAGCATGAAGGGGCCGGCCCGGATCGCTCCGGGGATCGTTGCCTTCGAATTGTCGAGGCCGCGGCCGGTTGCCAAGGCGGGGACGGCGCGCGGCGCGCTCCGTCCCCACTCCGGTTTTCTCGCGTTACTTGTTCGCTTGCCTTACTTGCCGCCGCCGCTGTTGCTGCTGCCCTGCGGCACCGCCCGCTCCGGCTGGCCGGCATTGCCGCCGGCGGCCGAGTTGTTGGTGATGGTCGAGGCGCCGGTCGGTCCGGGCGCGATCACGCCGCCGGCGCCGCCGCCGGTGTTGTTCTGCATCGGTGCCACGGTGCCGGTGGTGGCAGGTCCCGTCTGCATGGTGCCGGGGGCCGTGGAGGGGGCGGCGGTCTGGGCCGACGCCGCGCCGGCGACGAGAAGGCCGGCGGCGAGTCCTGCGAAAATCGAACGCATGCTGCTCTCCTGTCGGATCCCGAATTCTTTAGATCCTGGACCCGACAACGCGCGCAAACTGGTCCGGTTCAACTACTTTCGACTGTGATGCACGATGATGCGGCGCAGCATCGTGCAGCATTCCTCCAGATCGGCGCGCCCGATCGACTCGTCGGGCCGGTGCGCCTCGGCGATGCGGCCGGGCCCGCAGATGATCGACGGGATGCCGGCGGCCTGGAACAGGCCCGCCTCGGTGCCGTAGCTCACCGCCCCCAGGGCCTCCCGGCCGGACCAGGCCTCGGCGAGCCCGCGCAAGGGGGCCTCGTCGGGCAGGTCGAGGGCGGGGTAGAGCGACAGCACCTCGCTCTCGACCGCGATCGTGCGCCCGGCCGCGCGGAGCGGCGCCACGAGGGTCTCGATGCCGGCCTGGAGCGCGTCGTGGATCGTCATCGGGTCGGTGCCGGGCACCGCGCGGGCCTCCCACTCGACCCGGCAGGTGTCGGGCACGACGTTGACCCCGGTGCCGCCGGCGATGATCCCGACCTGGAGCGTCGAGGCGGCCGGCTCGAACAACGGGTGGAACGGCCCCTGCCGGGAGAACCCCTCGTGCAGGCTGCGCACCAGCCCGACGATGTCGGCGGCGAGGTGCACCGCGTTGTCGGCAAGGTCCGGCCGCGAGGAATGGCCGGCCCGGCCGCGCACCGTGAGGCGCCCCGCCACCTTGCCCTTGTGGCGCAGGACCGGGCGCATCTCGGAAGGCTCGCCGACTAGGCAGGCCGCAGGCCGCGCGCAGAGTTCGGGCAACCGTGCGATCATGTGGCGTACGCCGACGCAGCCGACCTCCTCGTCGTAGGACAGGGCGAGGTGGATCGGGCGGGTGAGAGGTGCCCGCACCATCTCGGGCACGAGCGCCAGCAGGCAGGCGACGAAGCCCTTCATGTCGACGGCGCCGCGCCCGACCAGGCGGTCCCCGATCGACCGCAGGGCGAAGGGGTCGCCGCTCCAGCCCTCGCCGGCCGGCACCACGTCGAGATGGCCCGACAGGATGATGCCCGGCACGTCGCGCGGGCCGATCGTGGCGAACAGGTTGGCGCGGTCGCCCTCCGGCCCCGGCAGGACACGAGCCTCGACGCCGTGGCGGGCGAGGGTGTCGCGCACCCACTCCACGATCGCGCCGTTCGGCGTGCGGCAGACGGAGGGGAACGCGACGAGGTCGGAGAGGAGGGCGGCGGCGTCGGTCATCGGGGCTCTCGGGCGGCTTCGACGGAGCATAAACCGGGCGGGCGGTCGCGCTCCGGCCGAACCGGGGGCTCCGGCGGCAGAACCTGCGGCGGGAGACGCCCGGCGCGGCAGGAAACCGTCATCGTTCGGGAGGGTACGGTTCCGCGCGAGTTGCCAGGTGACAATTCCGGTCACCGCCGATCCGGCCGGCGCTCCGACGTGGAGTGCAAGCGGGCCGGCGCGTCGCGGAGGGAGATCGGTCAGATCGCGCAACGCCGTCCGCGCCGCCGGCCCGGAGCCGACGCGATCCCGACCCGCCCGTCATTTCTGCCGCCTCGCCCCGCCAAACCCGCACCCCGCGCGGTGCGGTGGGGCCAGATCGGCAAAATATCCCGCCGCCCTCCGCGCATGGTCGGGGCCTCGCCGCCCGGAGCCTGCCCCATGCGCCCCAATTCCCTGATCGAGCTCGACCGCGACCACCTCATCCACCCGGTGATCTCGTGGAAGGGCCACGAGGCGCGTGGCGCCACGGTGCTGCAATCGGCGCAAGGCGCATATCTCACCGACGCGGAAGGCCACACCCTGCTCGACGGGTTCTCGGGCCTGTGGTGCGTCAATGTCGGCTACGGCCACGAGTCGATCGTGGAAGCGGCGGCCGAGCAGATGCGGCGGCTGCCCTACGCCACCGGCTACTTCCACTTCTCGAGCGAGCCGGCGATCCGGCTCGCCGCCCGCCTCGCCGAGCTGGCGCCGGGCGACCTCAACCACGTCTACTTCACGCTGGGCGGCTCGGACGCGGTCGATTCGGCGGTGCGGTTCATCCGCTACTACTACAACGTCACCGGCCGGCCGGCGAAGAAGCACATGATCGCCCTGGAGCGGGGTTACCACGGCTCCTCGACCATCGGCGCCGGGCTCACGGCGATCCCGGCCTTCCACGACGGCTTCGACGCGCCGACGCAGCTCCAGCACCACATCCCCTCGCCCTATCCCTACCGCAACCCGGCCGGCGACGGCGACGAGGCGGTGATCGCCGCCTCGGTGGCGGCGCTGAAGGCCAAGGTCGAGGAGCTGGGCGCGGATACCGTCGCGGCCTTCTTCGCCGAGCCGATCCAGGGCTCGGGCGGCGTGATCGTGCCGCCGGACGGCTGGCTGAAGGCGATGCGCGAGGCGGCGCGCGAGCTCGACATCCTGTTCGTCGCCGACGAGGTCATCACCGGCTTCGGCCGCACCGGCCCGCTCTTCGGCGTCGAGCACGACGGCGTGGTGCCGGACCTGATGACCACCGCCAAGGGCCTCACCTCGGGCTACAGCCCGATGGGCGCGGTGCTGATGTCCGACCGGATCTACCGCGCCATCGCGGATCATGCCCCGGCGGGCAAGCCGATCGGCCACGGCTTCACCTACTCGGCGCATCCGGTCAGCGCCGCGGTCGGCCTCGAGGTTCTGCGGCTCTACACCGAGGGCGGCGTTTTGGAGAACGGCCGCCGGGCCGGGGCGCGCTTCACCGCGGGCCTCCAGCGCCTCGCCGACCATCCCCTCGTCGGCGACGTGCGGGTGCGGGGCCTGCTGGCCGGCGTCGAGCTCGTCACCGACAAGGCGAAGCGCACGAAGCCCTCGGCCGAGCTCGGCATCTCCGGCCACCTTGCCCGCTTCGGCTACAAGAACGGCGTGATCTTCCGCGCCTTCGCCGACGACATCGTCGGCTTCGCACCGCCGCTCTGCTGCACCGACGCGGACATCGACACCCTGCTCGCCCGCTTCGAGCAGACGCTGAACGACGTCCTCGACGTCGCCGACGTGCGCGCCGCTTTGGCGTGAGAAGGCTCTCGGACATGACCGGCAAGACTCGGCCCTGCAAGAACCGCCACTACCGCATCGCGGTGATCCCCGGCGACGGCATCGGCAAGGAGGTGGTGCCGGAAGGCGTCCGCGTCCTCGAGGCCGCCGCGGAGAAGTTCGGCTTCCGCCTCGACCTGCAGCACCACGCCTTCGGCTCCTGCGACTACTACGCCGCGCACGGCACGATGCTGCCGGCGAACTGGAAGGAGATCCTCACCCCCACCGACGCGATCTTCTTCGGCGCCGTCGGCTGGCCGGCCACCGTGCCGGACCACGTCTCGCTCTGGGGCTCGCTGCTGCAGTTCCGGCGCGAGTTCGACCAGTACGTCAACCTGCGTCCCGTCCGGCTGATGCCGGGCGTGCCCTGCCCGCTCGCCGGCCGCGCGCCCGGCGACATCGACTTCTACGTCGTGCGCGAGAACACCGAGGGCGAGTATTCCTCCGTCGGCGGCACGATGTATCCGGGCACCGAGCGGGAGATCGTGATCCAGGAAACGGTGATGAGCCGCCACGGCGTCGACCGGATCCTGAAATTCGCCTTCGACCTCGCGCAGTCGCGCCCGAAGAAGCACCTGACCTCGGCCACCAAGTCGAACGGCATCGCCATCACGATGCCGTACTGGGACCAGCGCGTCGAGGCGATGGGCGAGCGCTATCCCGATGTCCGGCGCGACAAGTACCACATCGACATCCTGACGGCGCACTTCGTGCTCAATCCCGACCGGTTCGACGTGGTGGTGGGCTCGAACCTGTTCGGCGACATCCTGTCGGATCTGGGTCCCGCCTGCACCGGCACGATCGGCATCGCGCCCTCGGCCAACATCAACCCGGAGGGGCGCTTCCCCTCGCTGTTCGAGCCCGTCCACGGCTCGGCGCCGGACATCGCGGGCCAGGGCATCGCCAATCCGGTCGGCCAGATCTGGACCGCCGCGATGATGCTGGAGCATCTCGGCGAGGTCGAGGCGGCGGGTGCCGTCGTGGCGGCGATCGAGACGGCGCTCCGCGAGCCGGCGTCCCGCACCCGCGACCTCAAGGGTACGGCGACGACCCGCGAGGCGGGCGAGGCGGTGCTGCGGGCGTTCGTGGCGGGGTGAGGCGTGGGGTGGGCCGGATGCGCGAGGCGTCCGGCTCATCCGCGATGGCGGCACGGGACCCGACATGGCATCGTCACGCCGAACGAGTGCGCCGCGATGACAACCAGGAAGCCTGTCGACTCGGATGCCGACCAAAACGCTCGGCGGGGTCGAGCCGCATGCCCTGGATCTTAGTGTCTCTCACAAAACTCCCGATCGCCGTTGTCGCTGGCTGTGGCGGCGTCAGCGCGGCGGGAGTTTTGTGAGGTGCACTAAGTCGCCGCCACCACGTCCCGCCGCCGCTGCCCGATCGCGCCCGCCAGCATGCGCGAGAGCTGCTCGGCCGAGTACGGCTTGTGCAGCAGCGGGAAGCCGTGGGAGCCCTCCTGCGCCAGCACGTGGCTGTAGCCGGAGGTGAGGATCACCGGCAGGCCGGGATGGCGCCGGCGCAGGACCTTGCCGAGCTCGATGCCGCCCATGCCGGGCATCACCACGTCGGAGAACACCGCGTCGTAGGCGGCGTCCTGCGCCAGCACGTCGAGGGCGGCTTCGGCGTTGGTGACCCAGGTGGCGACGTAGCCGAGATCGGTGAGGATCTGCGCGGCGAAGCGGCCGACCCCGACATTGTCCTCGACGAGGAGCACCCGCTGGCCGGCCCGGGCCGGCGCCAGGCCCTCGTCCACCGGCGCCGGCCGGTCGGCATCGGTGGGTGCCGCCGCCTCGGGCAGGTAGAGGACGAAGGTGGAGCCCTCGCCCGGACGGCTCGTCACGTCGACGTCGCCGCCGGACTGCTTGGCGAAGCCGAACACCTGGCTGAGGCCCAGACCCGTGCCCTTGCCGACCTCCTTGGTGGTGAAGAACGGCTCGAAGATCCTCTCGATCACCGCCGGCGTCATGCCGGTGCCGGTATCGGTGAGCGCGATCGCCGCGAAGGGCCCTGTTGCCGCGGCGTGGCCGCGGATCTCCGGCTTCTCCGCCCCGCACGCGACCGCGAGGGTCAGGGTCCCCTCCCCCTCCATCGCGTCGCGGGCATTGACCGCCATGTTGATCAGCGCGGTCTCGAACTGGCTCAGGTCCGCGCGCACGAAGCACGGCCGGTCGGGTCCTTCCGTCACCACGCGGATGCGCGCGCCGGTGACCGTGTCGAGCATGTCGGCGACGCCCTGGAGCCGGGCGACGACGTCGAACACCTCCGGCGCGAGGGCTTGGCGGCGGGCGAAGGCGAGGAGCTGGCCGGTGAGCTTGGCGGCGCGGTCGACCGTGTCGGAGACCGCGTCGAGGTAGCGGCGTTTCCGTGCCTCCGGCAGCTCGGGCCGGCGCAGGAAGTCCACCGACGAGCGGATGATGGTGAGCAGGTTGTTGAAGTCGTGGGCGACGCCGCCGGTCAGCTGGCCTACCGCCTCCATCTTCTGCGACTGCCGCAAGGCCTCCTCGGCCTGGAGCAGGCGCTGCGCCCGCTCGCGCTGCTCGGTGACGTCGCGGGCGACGCAGTACAGGCTGCCCTCGAACGGCACCGCGCGCCAGGACAGGGTGCGGTAGCCCCCGTCCCGGGTGCGGAACCGGTTCTCGAACGAGGTGGTCGGCTCGCCGGTGCCGAGGTGGCGGATCTCGGACCGGGTCCGGTCCTGATCGTCCGGGTGCTCGAGCCAGGCGGAGGTGCGTCCCACCACCTCCGCGGGCTCCCAGCCGAGGATCGCCGTCCAGGCCGGGTTGACGCTGAGCCAGACGCCGTCGGCATCGGCCACGCCCAGCATGTCGCGGCTCACCTGCCAGATCCGGTCGCGCTCGGCGGTGCGGGCGGCGACCTGCCGCTCCAGGGTCTCGTTGAGGCCGCGCAACGCGTCCTCGAGCCGGCGCCGGGCGGTGATGTCGTTGAACAGGATCGCGACGTGGCGGGCCTCCGGCGGATCGACCCGGAAGGCGTAGACCTCGTACCAGCGCTCGCCGAGCGCCTGCGCCGGCTTGACGAAGCGCACGGACTCGCCGGTCAGCGCCACACGGCCGTAGAGGTCGAACCAGTGCTGCTCGTGATCCGGGGCGAGGTCGCGCATCCAGCACCCGGCCGCGTCGTCGAGGCCGGTCTGGCGGGCGAAGGCCGGGTTCACCTCCAGGAAGCGGTAATCCTCGGCCCGGCCCTCCGCGGTAAAGCGCAGGGCGACGACGCAGAAGCCGGCATCGATCGCCTCGAACAGGGTGCGGTAGCGCGCCTCGCTGCGCCGCAGGGCCTCCTCAGCCTCCCGCCGGGCGGTGATGTCGATGATGAACTCGAAGCCGGTGCCTTCGGCCAGGCGCGTCGCCGCGCACAGGCCCCAGAACCGCGAGCCGTCCCGGCGCAGGTATTCCCGCTCGGTCGAGTCCGAGCGGCCCCGCGCCTGCAGCTCGGCGATGACGCGCCGGGACGTCGCCTGCCATTCCGGCGGCACCAGGGTGGCGCCGGTGAGCCGGCCGCGATCCAGGTCCTCGCGTCTGTAGCCGCTCATCGCCAGGAAGGTGTCGTTGGCCTCCCGCACCCGGCCGGCCATGTCGAAGACGATCGCCCCGACGGTCTCGATGTCGAGGGCGGCGTGCAGGCGCGGATCCGTCAGGACGCCGCCCCCGTCCCGGGGCCGTCCGGCCCGTGCCAGCGCCGCCTCGTCCAAGGCCGCCTCGGTGGCCGCCTCGGCCTTCGCCCGCGCCTGCTCCGCCGCCGCCAGGGCGGCGCGCAGCCGCGCATTCTCCGCGGCGAGGTCCGGGCCGTCTCCGGGATCCGCCATTCCTCTCCCATCCGCACCGGCGCCGCGCGGTCTCGCGCGGGTCCGCCTCATCCCCGTCGCCCATATAGCGGAGGCCGCTCCTGCGTCTCCACCCTCCCGCCCGCGACCATCCGCGGGGGTCATGGCCCGCATCGGGGGCCGCATTGCGGCGGGGCGGCGAAGGACGCATATCTAAGGGCGGCCCCGCGCCGACCGGGCCCGGAGGACTGCGTGACGATCCCACCGACCCGTTGCAGCAACGCGGCCCTGCGCCGGGCGACGCGCAGCGTCGGGCAGCTCTACGACGACGCCCTGGCGCCGAGCGGCCTGCGCACGACGCAGTTCGGCCTGCTCGGCACGATCCGACGCCTCGGCACGCCGACCATGGGCGAGTTGGCCGACGCGATGGTGATGGACCTTTCGGGGCTCGCCCACACCCTGAAGCCCCTGACCCGCGACGGCTACGTCAGCGTGGTGCCGGACCCGCAGGACCGCCGGGCGCGGCGCATCGCCCTCACTCCCTCCGGCACCGCCAAGCTCGCCGAGGCGACGCCGCTGTGGCGCGCGGCCCAGGACCGCTTCGACACCGCCTTCGGGCCCGATCAGGCCGACCTCCTGCGCGACCTCCTGCACCGGCTGGCTCGGCCGGAGTTCCGGGAGGCGTTCGGGGCGGAGCCCTGACCGGTCAGGAGCCTGCCGCGCCCTTCCCCTCCCCCGCCATCCCGCGGGCGAGGTGCTGCAGGAGCTTGGCCGCCGCCGGCGAGAGCTGGCGGCCGAGGCGGGTGACGATCCGGGCCTCGACGGCGGTGAGGCCGGGATCGGCCAGCGGCAGGGCGACCAGGAGTCCGTCGGCCACCTCCTGCGCGGCGCAGAAGGCCGGCAGCAGCGTCACCCCGGCGCCGGAGGCGACGAACTGCTTGAGCACGCCGATCGAGCCGGTGGTGAGCGCCGGCTCTAGCCGCGCGCCCTCCGCCCGCTCGGCGGCGGCGATGATCTGCCGGATCCCGTAGGCCGGGTGCATCGTGCCGAGGCGGTGGCCGGCGAGATCCGCGAGGCGGACCGGGCCCGGATGGCCGGCGAGCGGGTGGTCGTGCCGCACCAGCACGCGGATCGGGTGGGGCATCGCCAGGTGGGTGCGCAGGCGCGGCTCGGGCGGCGGATTGTAGACGAGGCCGAGATGCGCCTCGTCCTCGACGACGCGGCGCACCACGTCGTTGGTCGCCGCGAGGTCGAGGGTCATCGTCAGGTCGGGGTGGCGGGCCCAGAAGCCCTGGAGCAGGCCCGACATCAGGTCGCCGATGAAGCCCTCCCCCAGCACGACGTCGATATGGCCGCGGCGCAGGCCCTTCAGCTCGGTGAGCTTGGCGAGGATGTCCTCCCGGTCGGAGGTCTGGCGCCGGTAATAGTCGAGGAGGAGGGCGCCGGCCGGGGTCGCCCGCACGCCGCGGCGGTGGCGCTCGATCAGCGGCGTGGCGAGCTGCCCCTCCATCTGGGCGATCTGGCGGCTCACCGCCGAGGCGTTGACGTCGAGCTTGTCGGCCGCCGCGCGGACCGAGCCGCAACCGACCGCCTCCGCCAGGTAGCGCAGGCAGCGCTCGTCGAGGCTGTGCATCGCTTGTCCTCCACCCGCCGGGTGCGTTGCCGGCAAGGCAACGCAAAATACCGGCCAGCGTCGTTCCGCTCAACGCCGGCCTGCCCCAGTCTCCCGTTCCCAGAAGGCGCCGCGGCTCGGATCCGGGCGTCGCTTCCGGGAGACAGTCGGACATGCGGACGATCGGCGTCATCGGCTTGGGCAATATGGGCCGGGGCATGGCCCTCTCGCTGCGGCGGCGGGGCTTCGACGTGGTGGGCTACGACCCGGCGCCCGCCGCCCGCGCAGCCTGCGCCGCGGACGGCATCGAGATCGCGGACGGAAACGCCGCGCTCTGGCGGGCCTGCGGCGCGGTGGTGCTGTCGCTGCCGACGCCCGAGGTGGTGGAGGCCGTGCTGCTCGGGCCCGACGGGCCGCTCCACGGCGCCCAGCCCGGCCTCCTGATCGTCGACACCTCGACCTCGGACCCGGCGGTCACCCGGCGCATCGCGGCGGCGCTCACGCCCGCCGGCATCGACCTCATCGACGCGCCGGTGAGCGGCGGGCCGAAGGGCGCGCACGCCGCGACGCTGACCATGGTGATCGGCGGCAGCGAGCGGGCGGTGGCCCGGGCCGAGCCGGTGCTCGCCGCCATGAGCGCGACGCGGGTCCATGTCGGCGATGTCGGCGCGGGCCACGTCACCAAGCTCGCCAACAACCTGCTCTGCGCCGCCCACCTCATCACCGCGGCGGAAGCCGTGCGGATGGCGAAAGAAGCCGGGGTCGATCCCGAGCGCCTGCTCGCCGGGATCAATGCGGGCTCCGGCCGCAGCGGCGTGACCCAGGTGAACTTCCCGACCTGGGTGCTCACCGGCGCCTTCGATTCCGGCTTCACCATGAAGCTGATGCGCAAGGACCTGCGCCTCGCCGCGGGGGTGATCGCCGGGCTCGGCCTCGACCTGCCGCTCTCGGGCGAGGCCGTCCGCCTGTGGCGCGACAGCACCGGGATCCCGGACGACGCCGACTTCAACGCCATCGTCAAGCTCCAGCTGAACTGATCGGGAGACGCGTCATGACCGAGACCCGCCCGCAGGCGCTCGCCGCCCTCCTGCGCCCGTTCTTTCCCGAGGCCGCCACCATGGGATCCTGGGTGGACGGCCGCCTCGTCCCCGGCACCGGCGAGCCGGTGCGCCTCGTCGATCCCGCCACCGGCCTCACCCTCGCCGAGTATCCGGATGCGGGCGCCTCCGTGGTGGCCGAGGCCGCGACGGCTGCGAAGGCCGGCCAGGCCCGCTGGGCCGCGCTCACCGGTGCCGCCCGCGGCCGGGTGATGCAGGAGATCGCGCGAGCGATCCGCGCCGAGATCGAGCCGCTCGCCCGCCTCGAGGCGCTGAATGCCGGCAAGCCGATCCGCGATTGCCGCGTCGAGGCGACCAAGGTCGCCGAGATGTTCGAGTACTATGCCGGCTGGGCCGACAAGCTGCACGGCGAGGTGATCCCGGTTCCGACCAGCCACCTCAACTACACGCGGCGCGAGCCGATCGGCGTCGTCCTGCAGATCACGCCCTGGAACGCCCCGGTCTTCACCTGTGGCTGGCAGCTCGCCCCGGCCCTCGCCGCCGGCAACGCGGTGCTGCTCAAGCCCTCGGAGCTCACCCCCCTGACCTCGCTCGCCGTGGCGGCGGTCGCGGAGCGGGCCGGGCTGCCTCCGGGCGTCGTCAACGTGCTCGCCGGCTACGGCCACACCACCGGTCAGGCGGCGCTCGCGGAGCGTGCGGTGGCGAAGGTGGTGTTCGTCGGCTCGCCGGCCACCGGCGCGAAGATCGCGGAGGCGGCCGCCCGTCACCTCAAGCCCTGCGTGCTCGAACTCGGCGGCAAGTCGGCCAACATCGTCTTCGCCGATGCCGACCTGGAGCGGGCCTGCCTGGGCGCGCAAGCCGCGATCTTCGCCGGCGCCGGCCAGTCCTGCGTCGCCGGCTCGCGGCTCCTCGTCGAGCGCCCGGTCTACGACCGCTTCGTCGCGATGCTGACGGAGGGCGCGAACCGCATCCGCGTCGGCGATCCCCTCGACCCGCAGACCGAGGTCGGGCCGATCAACAACGCCACCCAGTACCGCCACGTGCTGGCGATGATCCGCGGCGGCCTCGAGCAGGGCGCCGCCCTCGCCGCCGGCAGCGACGGCACGGCGCAGGAGGGCGGCTACTACGTGCGTCCGACGATCCTGGCGCAGGCCGACAACACGATGGACTGCGCCCGCACCGAGATCTTCGGGCCGGTGGTGACGGTGATCCCGTTCGACACGGAAGGCGAGGCGGTCGCGATCGCCAACGATTCCGAGTTCGGTCTCGCCGGCGCGGTCTGGACCCGCGACGTCGGCCGCGCCCACCGGGTCGCGGCCTTGGTGCGGGCCGGCACCTTCTGGATCAACGCCTACAAGACCATCCACGTCGCCTCGCCCTTTGGCGGCTCGGGGCGCAGCGGCTACGGGCGTTCCAGCGGCGTCGAGGCCCTGCACGAATACACCCAGGTCAAGAGCGTCTGGGTCGAGACGGCGGCCGCCCCCGCCGCCTCGTTCGGCTACGCCCCCGGCGTCGGCGCCTGACACCTCCTCCGGTCCGGGAGGCGGCCCCTCCCGGACCGCCCCCGCACCGGAGAATAGTTTTCGATGACGAGCGCCACCCTGGCGACCGGCAATCCCGCCGTCGCGCCCGTATCCCACCCCGTGCCGCAAGCCGGCCGCACCGGCTTCCTGATCCTGTTCGGCCTCGCCCTCGCGGTGGTGACCCTGGCCGAGGCGATCGGCAACGTCGCCATCCCGCTGGGGCACGGCAAGATCATCCTCCTGCCCCTGCTCTGGGCGCTCCTGATGGGCGGGGGCCTCGGCCTCGCCGCGCCGCGCCTGCCACAGGCCCTGCGGCTGCCGGTGTCGCTCCAGCACGCGGCGGGTGCGATCCTGCAGCCCGCCCTGCTGCTCTTCGTCGCCAAGCTCGGCCTCCTCGTCGGCGGCTCGCTGCCGAAGATCCTGGGTGCCGGCTGGGCCCTCGCCTTCCAGGAATTCGGCCACTTCTTCGGCACGATGGTGTTCGGCCTGCCCGTGGCGCTCCTGCTCGGGCTCAAGCGCGAGGCGATCGGCGCCACCTTCTCGGTCGGGCGCGAGCCGAGCCTCGCCATCATCGGCGAGCGCTACGGCATGGATTCGCCGGAAGGCCGCGGCGTGCTCGCCGAGTACCTGACCGGCACGGTGTTCGGGGCGGTGTTCATCGCGGTGCTGGCCGGGCTGATCGCGAGCCTCGGCATCTTCAATCCCCTGGCCCTCGCCATGGGCGCCGGCGTCGGGTCCGGCAGCATGATGGCGGCCGCCGCCGGCGCCATCGCGGCGCAGCAGACGCCCGAGATGGCGAAGGAGGTCGCCACCTTCGCGGCGGCGAGCAACCTGATCACCACCACCATCGGCACCTACTTCACCCTGTTCCTGTCGCTGCCCTTCACGGTCTGGGCCTACGGCGTGCTGGAGCCGGTCCTCGGCCGGGGCCGCGGCCGGACGGAGACCGTGCCCGAGCCGGCCGCGGCGGTCGCGGCGCATGCCGCCCCGGCCTTCGGCCTGCCGGCCCTGGTCCTGATCTGGCTCGCCACCGCGGCGTTCGGGCTTGTCGGCAACTGGCTGACCTACGGCACCCGGCCGGACGGGCAGGTGCTGATCGGGGCCGCGATCATCGTCGGCGCGGTGGTCGTGGGCGAGGCGCTCTATCGCCTCGCCGGGCGGAAGCTGCCGGCGGTGGTGTGGGTCTCGCTCATCGGCATGGCGCTCACCTATCCGGGCACGCCGTTCGCCGCCGAGATCGCGGCGGCGACGGGCCGGATCAACTTCCTGGCGCTCGCCACCCCGATCCTCGCCTTCGCGGGCCTGTCGCTGGCCAAGGATTTCCCGGCCTTCCGGCGCCTCGGCTGGCGCATCGTGGTGGTGTCGTTCATGGCCAATGCCGGCACCTTCCTCGGCGCGGCCCTGATCGCCCAGTTCTGGATGCACCCGCCGCTGTGACGCGGGCACGGGCCGGGCGCGGTTGCGTCAGCGACCGGATGCGGCGCGCGAACTTCCGCTAGACTTGGCGGTTATCGAACTCACGGCCCCAATACGAAAGAACGGGCCGGATCAGGATCCGGCCCGTTGGAAGAGTTTCCGGCCAATGCACAAGGGGAATGCGGGGAGGACCAGGTGGCCGGGTTGCAACATCAACCGGAATCCTCGCCGATTGGTTCCATGGAGCCGGACGCTGCGATCCTTTTTCGTTGCCTGTGGCGGAATTGCCGCGCTTTATCGCCAAGCCTGCCGCGCGCCGGTCGGTTAACAGGGGGTTGACGGGACCCCTCGCATTCGCGCCATGAACTGTCCCGTGCCGGCACCGTCGCGGGAACTACTTGCCGAGGACCCGCGTTAAGGAAGCATTCTCAAGCTTCGCCGCGAGGGCCTCGCGTATGCTCCGCCCGCACTTCTTCCTCGGCATTACGGTCCCGGCCGCGTTCCTCGCCCTGGTCGGGCAGCCGCTGATCGAGCACTCCGTCGGAGCGCTCGCCCGCCCGGCCGTCGAGCAGGCGGCGATCAAGGGCGACCGTCTCGCGCCGGTCCGGCCGGCCGCGAAGGCGCAGGTCCCGGTGGCGGTCGAGATCACCGGGCTGGGCGCCGCCAAGGTCACCCTGCGCAATGCCGCCGGGGACGTCGTCTACCAGGCCGATTCCACCCGCAACACGACGCTGGTCGCCCGCGACACCGCGATCCCCCACGTGACGGTCCGCGAGCGCGCCGGCTCCCCGGTGGCGCAGCGCGATCCGGCCCCCGCGGGCCAGGCCGTGCGGCGAATGCCGGAGGGCTGCGAGGGCGCGATCAGCGGGCTCGCCGGCCACGAGGCCCGCCGGCTGCTGCCGAGCCGCTGCCTGGCGGATGCCGGCGACGTCGTGCCGGCCGGCCTCTCCCACGCGACGCTCTGACGACCCTCTCCGACGCCGACGGACCTGCACCATGATCGATCTGCGCGAATTCGAGGTCCCCTCGCCTCAGCCGCCGACCCCGGAGCGGGTCCATCGCGACGGCACCCACGTCGAGCCCGATGCCGACCGGCTCGCCAGCCTGCTCGCCGGCGTCACGGCCGTGCGGCCGGTCGACGACGTGGTCTGTCTCCAGCTGGCGCGGCGCAACCTCGTGGTCACGGCGCGACCGCTGGCCGCCTGACCCCGCGAACGACGAAGCACCCCGGGCGCGATGGCGCCCGGGGTGCTTCGTCGTGTCCGGTTGCGACGGTGACGGCCCATGCTGATGCGCCGGAGGCGAGATGGTCTCCCTCCGGCGCATGAGCGTGGGTCTCAACGTGTCCGCGGAACCTCAGGGCCCGCGGCCCGGTACGGCCGGGCGTTCCTCCGCCGGCTCGGCGCCGGCACCGCCTCACTCGTCGGTGGCGCGGCCGCTGCCCGAGGCCTGGCCGCCCTTGCGACCGGCGGACGAGGCCAATTCGCGATCCTGCGAGAAGGACCGCTTCTCGGCCGGCACGGAGCGGCCGCCCTTGCTGGCGATCTCGCGCTGGCGCTCCAGATCCATGGACGCGAAGCCGCGCTTCGAGGTCGAATTTCCGGTAGCCATGATTTGCCTCCTTGGCCGTGTTCTCAGTTCGGACAACCTTCAGCGCAAATGATGGTTCCTGCCACGCATGCGGGCCGGCGGAGAGATGGTCCCGATTCGGGGCAGTACAGGCAAGCCCTCCGGGGCACCGCCCGCCCCCGGATGCCGCCGGTGACTTGCGCTAACACCGCCCGCCCCGGGCGAAACCTGCCGGCAGGCGTCGCCGTGGGGCGGAACCGGGCGGGTGGGCCGGCGTTCGCCCCGGACTCCGCGGTGGAGCGGCCTGCGGCCGCCCGCCGCATCGCAACGCTCCCGGAGCAGCCGATGACCAACAAGACCATGGTGAGCCCCGAGGCCGCCGCCCATCCCGAGACCGCGCCCGCGCCCAACCGCGCCGCCCCGCCGCCGATGCCGGCCGAGGAGGGCAGCCCGCACCCGACCACGACCGAGGAGCCGGGCGACTCGCCCCAGCCCAACCGCCAGTTCGGCGACGAGCCGATCGGCGGCCTGACCACCCGCAAGGAATACACCCGGCGGGACTGATCCGGATTAGGTTGACCCGCACTGACGCAGCCGCAGTTTCCAGTCCCGCTCCGGCCCTCTACACAGGCAGGCGGGATCCGGGCGGGATCCGGGACGGCGGACCGGCATGAGCGGCGGGGCGGAAGCGGCGGAGCGGACGGGCGGCGGCATCGCTCCGGCGGCGGGCGGAGCCCCGGCGCGCGGGGACCGCGCCGCCGGGCGGGACCAGGCGCAGGATCGGGCGCAGGATCAGATCGCCGCCGCCCGGTCCGGCAACGACCCGGAAGCCGGCGACGCCTCCGGCGGCCTCGACCGCAGCCTGTTCCGCTACATCTGGCGCCACTCGAAGCGCGACCAGATCCTGATCTGCGCCGTCGTGCTGGCCTCGCTGCCGCTCTACTTCGCCTCCCTCGACCTGCCGCGGCGCATCGTCAACGAGGCGATCCAGGGCCACGCCTTCGAGAAGGGCAACGAGACCGCCAAGTTCCTGGTGCTGCGCCTGCAGATGCCGGACTGGTTCGGCCACGACATCGCGCTGTTCTCCGGCTTCGACGTCGACCGGTTCGAGCTGCTGTTCGGGCTCTCGTCGATGTTCCTGCTGCTGGTGCTGATCAACGGCGCCTTCAAGTACTGGATCAACGTGGCGAAGGGGGCGCTCGGCGAGCGCATGCTGCGGCGCCTGCGGTTCCAGCTGTTCTCGCTGATCATGCGCTTCTCGCCCGACGCGCTGCGCCACACCAAGGCCTCCGAGGTCGCGACGATCATCCGCGACGAGGTCGAGCCGATCGGCGGATTCATCGGCGACGCCTACATCCTGCCGGCCTTCCTCGGCACCCAGGCCGCCACCGCGATGGCGTTCATCCTGCTCCAGAACGTCTGGCTCGGGCTGCTCGCCGCCGGCGTCGTCGGGGTGCAGTTCGTGGTGATCCCCCGCCTGCGGCGCGAATTGCTGCGCCTCGGGCGCCAGCGCCAGCTCGCCTCGCGCCGCCTCGCCGGCCGGGTCGGCGAGGTGGTGGACGGCATCGCGGCGGTGCATTCCAACGGGGCCGAGGCCTGGGAGCGGGCCGAGATCGGCCACCGCCTCGGCGGCCTGTTCGACCTGCGCCTGCGCATCTACCGGCGCAAGTTCATGGTCAAGTTCCTGAACAACCTGCTCGCGCAGATGACGCCGTTCCTGTTCTACTGCATCGGCGGCTACTTCGCGCTCAAAGGCCAGCTCAGCATCGGCCAGCTCGTGGCGGTGATCGCCGCCTACCGCGACCTGCCGCCGCCCCTGAAGGAGCTGATCGACTGGGACCAGCAGCGCCTCGACGTGCAGGTGAAGTACGAGCAGGTGCTGCAGCAATTCCTGCCCGAGCGGCTGCTCGGGCTCGACGCGCCGGGGCGCGACGACTCGCTCTGCGGCCGGCTCGCCGCCGAGGGCGTCGGCGTCCAGGAGCCGCACGGACCGGTGCTCGCCAACGTCTCCCTCTCGCTGCCGCTTCCGGCGCTCGTCGGCATCGTCAGCGACGGCGGTCCGGCCGCCTCGACCTTCGCGCGGGTGCTGGCGCGGCGCACGGTGCCGACCTCCGGGCGGATCACCCTCGAGGACCACGACCTCGCGGAATGGTCCGGCGCGGCGCTCACCCGGCGCATCGCCTATGCGGGGGTCGACCCGATCCTTTTTCCGGGATCCTTGCGCGACAACATCGTCTACGGCCTCAACCGCCGGCCGCCCGAGGGCGCCGCCGCCGACGCGAAGGTGCTCGCCGAGGCCCGCCGCACCGGCAACCCGGTCGAGCCGTTCCCGGCCGACTGGATCGACTACGCCCAGGCCGGCGTCGCGGACGCCGCCGCCCTCGACGCCCTGATCCTCGACTGGCTCACCCGCATCGGCATGGGCGAGGAGGTCTACCGCTTCGGCCTCCTCGGCCAAGTCGATCCCGAGCGCCATCCGGACCTCGCCGCCCGGCTGATCGAGGCGCGGATCGCCTTCCGCGAGCGCCTGGCGGCGGAGGGGCACGCGAACCTCGTCGAGCCGTTCGACCCCGCCCGCTACAACCGGCAGGCGACGGTGGCCGAGAACCTGCTGTTCGGCGTGCCGACCACCACGGCGCTGACCGGGCGGGCGCTCGCCGAGCACGCGGTGGTGCGCCTCGTCCTCGACCGCACCGGGCTCGCGGACGACCTCGTCACCATGGGCGAGCGGATCGCCGCCACGATGCTGGAGATCTTCCGCGGCCTGCCGAGCGGGCACCCGCTGTTCGAGCAGTTCTCGTTCCTCTCCGCCGACGAGCTGCCGGAATTCGAGGCGATCCTCGCGCGCCGCACCGCCACCGAGGCCTCCGCCGAGCGGCACGGCGGCGGCACGCTCAATCGGATCCGGCGGCGCTGGATCGGGCTCGGCCGCTACGGCTCGGCCGACGCGACCCGGCTCATCGCCCTGCCGCTCGCCTATATCGAGCCCCGCCACCGCCTCGGCCTGATCGACGACGCGTTTCGCGACCGGCTGGTCGCGGCGCGGGCCGAGCTGCGCGCCGCCCTCGACGAGGCCGGGATGGGGGGCGTCGACTTCTACGACCCCGACCAGGTCTGCGCCGCCGCGCCGTTGCGCGACAACCTGCTGTTCGGCCGCATCAACCAGTCAGTCGCCGACGCCGTCGAGACCGTGACGGCGACCGGCACCGCCCTGGTGCAGGAGATGCAGCTCGCCCCCGCCATCACCCGGGTCGGGCTCGACCACCAGGTCGGCCCCGAGGGGCGCTTCCTGTCGAGCGTGCAGCGGGCGGTGGTGAGCCTGGTGCGGGCGCTGATCCGCCGGCCGGACCTGCTCGTCCTCGACGGCGCCCTGTCGCCGATGGGCGAGAACCGCGCCCGCACGGTGCTGGGCCTGCTGCTGGAGCGGTACGGGCGCGAGAACAGCCTCGTGGTGGTGCTGCCGAACGACCGCGTCGCCGACCGGTTCGCCCTGGTGCTGCGGGCCGCCGGCACGCAGATCCAAGGGCCGGAGAGGCCCGGCCCTGGTGCGGCGTCCCCCGAAGAGGCGCCGGCGGGGGCTGGCGTTGCGGCGCCGGCTGCGGCAGTCTCCGCACGCGCCGAGGACGAGACGGGGCCGGAACCGGCGCGCGTCGAGCAGGATGTGAAGGCATGACGCTTGAGACCGAGGTGCAGTCGCTGCGCCAAGTGCCGATGTTCCGCGAGGTGGATCCGGCCCGCCTGAAGCTGCTCGCCTTCACCAGCGAGCGGGTGCACTTCGCCGACGGGCAGCGCTTCTTCGACCGGGGCGACGCGGCGGATGCGGCCTACCTGATCCTGGAGGGCGAGGCGGCCGTCACGCTCGACGGGCCGCAGGGGCCGATCCGCCTGGCGCTGCTCGGCGCCAACGCCCTCGTCGGCGAGATGGGCATCCTGGCCGACCAGCCGCGCTCCGCCACCGTGACCGCGGTGGTGCCGACGACGGCGCTCCGCATCGATCGGCGGGTCTTCCTCGAGCTCCTGAGCCAGTTCCCGCAGATCGCCATCGCGGTGATGCGCGAACTCGCCCACCGCCTCGAGATGACCAACCAGCAGCTCGCCCAGACGCGGACCGGCTGAGACACGAGACCGACGCGGCGTGCCCATGAACGAGGCATGCCCGGCCCAATCGATTCGGGGAAGCGCCATGGATCTCGCCGCCGGCCTGAAGGGCCGCCACGTCCTCGTCACCGGCGCCTCGAGCGGCCTCGGCGACCATTTCGCCCGGCTCTGCGCCGGGTGCGGCGCCAGCGTCACCGTGGCGGCGCGGCGCAAGGAGAAGCTCGACGCCCTGGTGGGGAGCCTGGAAGCTGCCGGCGCGCCGGAGGCCCGGGCGGTCGCCCTCGACGTCGCCGACCCGGATTCGGTGACGGCCGCCTTCGCGGCCCTGCACGCCCTGCCCGACGTGGTGGTCAACAATGCCGGCATCGCCGAGGGCGGCGCGGCGATCGACGTCGACATCGCGACCTTCGACCGGGTGATCGACACCAACCTGCGCGGGGTCTGGGCGGTGTCGACCACGGCGGCCCGGGCCTGGCGCGATGCCGGGCGCGGCGGCAACATCGTCAACGTCGCGTCGATCCTCGGGCTCCGGGTCTCCGGGGGCGTCGGTCCCTACACGGTGTCGAAGGCCGGCGTGGTGCAGATGACCCAGGCGCTCGGCCTCGAATGGGCCCGCTACGGCATCCGGGTCAACGCCCTGGCGCCGGGCTATATCGGCACCGACATCAACCGCGACTTCTTCGACACGCCGTCCGGTCAGGCGATGCTGAAGCGCATCCCGATGCGCCGCCTCGGCCGGCCGGAGGATCTCGACGGCGCCTTCCTGCTGCTCGCCGGCGACGCCTCCGGCTGGATGACCGGGGCGACGCTGCCGGTCGATGGCGGACACCTCGTCTCGGGGCTGTAAAAGCATTTTCCGACGAAGTGGATACCGGTTCGTCGCAGGAAATGCGGCAAAACCGAAGAAGAGATCATCGCACGATCACATTGTGATTGGGCGATGATCCAGGGTGTCAGGCGGCCGGATAGGTGATGAACTCCATGAGCGACCCGTCCGGATCCCGGAAATAGACGCTGATCCCCTCGCCGACCGCGCCGTGGCGCGGCACCGGGCCGAGCTCGACCGGCACGCTGTGGCTCTCGAGATGGACGATTGCCTCCTCGATCGGACCGTGCCAGCGGAAGCAGAGATCGCTGTTGCCGGGCATCACCGGGACCTGGGCCCGCGGCTCGCCGATCTGGCCCGGCCCGTGGCAGTTCAGCTGCACGCCGCCGAAGCGGTAGGCGTAGCCGCGCCCGACCGGGATGACCTCGGCACCGAGGACATCCCGGTAGAAGGCGGTGGAGCGCTCCCAGTTTGAGACGTGAATCACGCAATGGTCGAGGTGAATCGCCGGACGGACGACCGTCTCGGGCACCTCCGGCACGAGTTCGGGGAGGATCTCGGTCTCCGGCATCGTCGGTGGTCCGTGTGCGGTCGCGGGCTGAGCGGATGTCGCAGGGGCGGTCGTCGGTTTCGCGACGAGCCTCTGCGACGAAACGGAACCTGGGCGGACGCGGCGCCGGCCTGCCGACGGGCCGTCCGCCCGGAGACAAATTCGGGTCGCGCGCCGGAGGTTCCGCTCCGGCAGCGACCGACGCGGCGTCGGGCCGTCACTGCGACAGGCGGACCGGCCGGTCCTTCTGCGGGCCGACCCCGGCCGGCACCGGCACGCTGGAGGCGGCGTAGCCCGCGTTGATCACCAGGTTGGCGCTCCCCAGGGTGCGGATCGTGCGCGCCACCACCACCGTCCAGGGCGACTGGTCGGCGATCCGGTTGTTGGCGCCGCTCACCGTGAGGCTCGCATTCGGCAGGTAGATCGTGCCGACGAGCTTGCGGGCGTTGCTGGTCGAGATCTCGACGTCGCCGAGATAGCTGCGGTCCGTGATCAGCACGAAGCCCGCATAGGGTCCGCTCTTGCGGCCTTCGAGCTGCAGCACGGCGCTGCCGGTGACCTGCGCGGTCACCAGCCCCTTGAGGATGACCACGACGTCGCTGCCGGTGATCGTGGCGTTGCCGCCGACGCTGAGGCCCGGGCCGACGAAGTAGTGGTCGCCCGGCGCCAGCACGATGGTGGCGTCGCCCAGCAGCGCGATGGCGCCGCAATGCACGCCGGGCTCGAGGCGGAACGTGCCGGAGCCGAGGCTGAGCGAGAGCGAGTCGCACAGGAGCGACGGCGCGTCGAGCCGCATCGCCGCGAACGGATCGGCCATCGGCGGCGCGTCGGTCACCGGCGCCGGCCGGATCGGGCCGGCGGCGCTGCCGACGGCGCGCGCCTCGCCGGCCGACAGAACGGTGCCCGGGCCGGCGGTCAGGTTGGCGTTGCTCTGGACGAGGCAGTCGCTCGCGGTGATCGCGGAGCTGGCCTGGAGCGCGATGCTGTCCTGCCCGTCATCGAGCGGGCCGCCCCCACGCGTGCCGAGCACGCAGAGGGGTTTTCGGGCGGTGCGGATCGCCGTCGCGGTGGCGGCGATGGTCCAGCCGCCCGGCGGCAGCAGGTTGCCGAAGAACGAGGCGCGGTTGGCGCTCTGGCGCACCGTCACGGTGCGCGACGCGGCCTCGACCGTGGCGGTCGTGGCGACCGCCCAGCGCAGGCGCAGGGACTCGGCCATCGCGTCGGCGTAGAGGCGCGTGCGCTCCGTCGTGGCGGCCGACTGGTCGACGCCGAACTCGCCCGCGCCCTGGATCGCCGCCGCGTCGACGTTGCGCTGGAGCTTCGCCTTCGCCTGCATCACCTCGGCGAGCTCGGCGACGCCGACCGCCCCCATCGCCAGGATCGGCAGCAGCACGCCGAACAGCACGCCGACCGCGCCGCTCCGGCAGCACCGGAAGCGGGCGAGTCGCAAGCCGAGATCCGGGCGCGGACGCATCGTCGAGGCGGAGCATCATCCAGGTTGTGTTTGGATCAACTTCTATTGAAAGTTGTTTTCCGTGACACAAGCAGCCAACACCGCCCGGTTCTGCGCGACGATTCCGAAAAAAGTCCTAATGTCTTCGTGCGGTTGCACGCGAACGCGACGCCTTTCACTTGCCGGTTGCATCGCCCCTGCTGCAACCGGCGCGGCAATCCGGCGCCGCGCCGGTCGTGCCTTACGTCAGGCGACGTCGTGCTCGATCGCCCCGAAGATCGAGTGCCCGCCGGCATCCTTCATCTCGACCCGCAGGCGGTCGCCGGCCGCGAGGTAGGGCGTGCGGACCCAGCCGCCGGTCAGGGCCTCGGCGGCGCGGGCCTCGGCCAGGCAGGCATAGCCGGCCCCGCCCTCGGCGGCGGCGCGGCCGGGGCCGCCGTCGATGCCGCGGTTCGAGACCGGGCCGGCGCTGACGAGGGTGCCGGCGCCGAGCGGCCGGCGCCGCGCCGCCTCCGCCACCAGGGCGACGAGGCTGCGCCCGAGATCGGCCCCGGCCTCGGGGCAGCCGAGGGCCTTGCCGTTGCGGCTGACCAGCAGCGGCCGGTGCAGGCTGCCGTCCCGCCAGGCGTCCCCGAGCTCGTCGGGAGTCACCACCACCGGCGCGAGGCTGGCGGCGAGCGCCGGCGCCTCCGCCCCGTCGAGGTCGAGCCCGTCCGGCCGCAGCCGGTCGTGGCGGATCACCTCCGCCACCAGCGTCACCAGCCGGACCGCCTCCGCGGCTGCCGCCGCGTCGGCGCCGCGGGGAAGGTCGCCGGTGATCACCGCGAGGCCCGCCGAGAGGTCGAGGGAGGCGGCCGGATCGTCGAGGCTCAGCGGGTCGCGGGGCCCGAGGAACCCGTCGGAGGCGGCAGGCGCCAAGGCCCCCGCCTCGCCGGCCGGCGCCTCGGCGCCCGCGGCCTGGCGCAGCAGCGCTTGGTAGCCCGGCCAGGCGGCGGCGTGCCGGCGGGCATAGGCCCGCGGCAGGGGGGCGGCGCAATCGTGCTCGTGGAAGCGGAACGAGGGCACCGAGCCGTGTTCGAGCTGCTCGGCGAGGGCACCGAGCGCGGGGGCGAACCGCTCCCAGTCGTCGAGGGCCTGCTGCAGGGTCGGCACCACGATGAAGGCGTCGGTGGCGCGGGTCAGGTCGCGCGAGACCACGACGAGGCGGCCGTCGCGGCCGTGCTTGAGGCTGGCGAGCTTCATTCGGCGTCCCTCCTGTCGCCCGCTGGCGCGGGCGGATCGGCCCGATTCGTCGGGCACGTTGCCCCATCATGGACCGCCCCGGCCGTGGACGCTACGGCCGGGGCGAGGATCGGCGCGCCCTTACGTCAGATCGTTCCCATCAGATCGTTCCATGGACGAGACCGTGGATGAAGCCGAGCTTGGCGATCACCGGCGGGGCCAGCACGAAGGGGTAGAGGTCGCCCTGGCCCATCGCCCGGTTGACGCTGTTGAGGGCGAAGACGAAGGGCAGCCAGGCCGCCACGATCTGCTCGATGCTCTGCGCCTCGTAGGGGTCGAAGTCGATCCGCGCGGCGAGCTCGCCGCCGGCATCGAGCAGCGGGTGGACCTGCATGCCGAAGGCGCTCGCCATCTCCAGCGTGTCGACGATGTGCAGGTAATGCGCCCAGGTCTCGGCGAAATCCTCCCACGGATGGGTGGTGGCGTAGGCCGAGACGAAGTTCTCCTGCCAGTTCGCCGGCGTGCCCTGCTCGTAGTGCCGCTGGAGCGCCGCGTTGTAATCCTGCGAATCGTCGCCGAACACCGCCCGGCAGGCCTCCAGCCGGCCGGCATCGCGCACCAGGAGGTCCCAGTAATGGTGCCCGACCTCGTGGCGGAAGTGCCCGAGCAGCGTCCGGTACGGCTCACCCATCTGGCGCCGGCGCTTCTCGCGCTCGGCGTCGTCGGCCTCGACGAGGGCGATGGTGATGACGCCGTTGTCGTGGCCGGTCATCACCTTCGGGCCCTGGTTCTCCGGCGGGTCGGCCAGGAAGTGGAAGATCAGCCCGTGCTCGGGATCCTCGCCCCGTGTCTTGAGCGGCAGGTTCCAGCGCAGCAGGCTGTAGAACAGCCGGTGCTTGGCGAATTCCATCTCGCGCCACTTGGCGAGGTATTCCGGGTTCGAGACGTCCGGGATCGTGCCGTTGTGGCGGCAGGCGAGGCAGAACGCGTCGCCCGAGCCGGGCGGCACCAGCCAGTTGCAGGCATCGTGCACCGCGTTGGCGCAGAACCGGCTCGGCCGGTCGCGGGCGGCCAGCGGCGTCCAGTCCTCGCCTCCGGCGGGCTCGATCGCCGACAGCGCGCGGGTCTCCGGCAGATAGGCCAGGCGATGGCCGCAGCGCTGGCAGCTCCGGTTCTCGAAATACAGGATGTTGCCGCAGGACTGGCACTGGAACAGCTTCATCGGGATCTCCACCGGGCGCTCAAGCGCCCGCCGCACGGTGCAACGAACGTGCTAGGACGGCGGGGGTTGCGACCGGCGTTTCCCATGACCGATTCGCGGCCCGGCCGGGAGCCGATCGCCGCGCGATCTCGAGAATCGCGAGCCTCCGGCGGATCGTTGCCGCCCGATGCCGTTGATCTCGGGCCGCGCGATCGCCGAGAGTATGGAGGAAGACAAGGGAGCCGTCATGACCCCGACCCGTCGCGCGCTTCTGTCGGGCGCGCTCGCGCTCGCCGCCCCCGCGGTCCGCCGGGCGCAGGCCGAGACCTCCGAGGTGCTGATCGCGCAGCAGTTCGGCCTGCTCTACCTGCAGCAGGACGTGATGGAGCGCCTGGACCTGATCGAGAAGCACGCCGCCCGGCTCGGCCTGCCCAGCCTCAAGGCACGGTTCGTGCGCCTCGGCGGCACCGGCCCGGTCACCGACGCGCTGCTCGCCGGCAAGCTCCATTTCGGCAGCGGCGGCGCGCCCGGCGCGATGCTGCTCTGGGACCGCTCGCGCGGGGCGATCAAGTCGTGTTTCGCCATGAACGCGACGGACCAGAAGCTCCTGACCGTTCGGCCGGACCTGCGCCGCATCGAGGACCTGAAACCCACCGACCGGATCGCGCTTCCGGCGGTCAAGACCGCGCCGCAGGCGATCTGGCTGCAGATGGCGGCGGCCGCGGCGTTCGGCCCGGCCGAGTGGAACCGCTTCGATTCCCTCACCGTGGGGCGCGCGCATCCCGACAGCATGGCGGCAATGCTCGCGCGGACCGAGATCGACTGCCACTGGTCGACGAGCCCGTTCCAGGAACGGGCGCTGGCCGACCCCGCGGTGCGCGAGGTGACGAGCAGCTTCCGGGTCATGGGTCTGCCCTCGGTCACCCCCAACACGATCTACGGCAACGCCGCCTTCCGCGAGGCGAACCCGATCGCCTGGAAGGCCTGCCTCGCCGCCTTCCAGGAGGCGACGGACTTCATCAACAAGGAGCCGGCCCAGGCGGTCGAGATCTATCTCAAGAACTCGGGCGACAAGGACAGCGCGCAGAACGTGCTCGCCGCGATGCGCAGTCCGGGCAACGCGTTCACGCTGCAGCCGCGCGGGCTGATGAAGGTCGCGAGCTTCATGGCCGAGACCGGCGTGCTGAAGCGCCGGCCGGCGAGCCTGGGCGACCTGTTCTTTCCCGAGGCGCTGGATCTCGGCGGGAGCTGAAGCCCGGCGGTGGGGCCGCCGTCCCGCCCCGATCGGCAGGACCGCCGCGGCGCCCATCACCCATGCCTCCCAGGCCCTCACGGCCGAGCCGGAAATCCCCTATCACCGTACCGCAACCGCGAACCGGGCCGACCAGAGGCCCGCCGGATGAGGAGACGCCGATGGCGATGAACGGGGCCGAGAGCCTGGTGCGCACCCTGGTGGCGGGGGGCGTGGAGGTGTGCTTCACCAATCCGGGCACCTCGGAGATGCACTTCGTCGCCGCCCTCGACCGGGTCGAGGGGATGCGGGCGGTCTTGTGCCTGTTCGAGGGCGGCGCCACCGGCGCGGCCGACGGCTACGCCCGCATGGCCGACAAGCCGGCCTCGACGCTGCTGCATCTCGGGCCCGGCCTCGGCAACGGCATCGCCAACCTGCACAACGCGCGCCGCGCCCGCTCTCCGCTCGTCAACATCGTGGGCGAGCACGCCACCTATCACCGCGCCTTCGACGCGCCGCTGACCTCCGACATCGAGGGGCTGGCCGGCCCAGTCTCCGCCTGGGTTCGCACCGGCATGAGCGCCAAGGCGGTGGCGGCGGACGGGGCCGACGCGATCGTCGCCGCCCGCACGGCGCCCGGCGGCGTCGCGACGCTGATCCTGCCCGCCGACACCGCCTGGGAGGAGGGCTCCGGCATCGCTCCCCTCCCCCCGCTCCCCGAGCGCCCGCGGGCGAGCGACGAGGCGATCGCCCACGCGGTCGCGGCGCTCCGCAGCGGCGAGCCGGTGCTGCTGCATCTCGGCGACCAGGCCGTGCGCGGCGAGGGACGGCGCATCGCCGCCCGCATCGCCGAGAAGACCGGCGCGAAGCTGCTCGCGATGACGTCGAACGCCCGCATCGACCGCGGCGCCGGCACGGTACCGATCGAGCGCCTGCCCTATCCGGTCGATCCGGCCCGCGAGGTGCTGGCGCCCTACAAGCACGTGATCCTCGTCGGCGCGACGCTGCCGGTGGCGTTCTTCGCCTATCCGGGCAAGCCGAGCGCGCTCGCCGCCCCGACCTGCGACGTCTTCGCCCTCGCGACGCCGGAGCAGGACCAGATCGACGCACTCGCGCGCCTCGCCGAGGCGGTCGGCGCACCGGCCGAGGCGCCCCTGCCGCCCCTCTCCCGGCCCGACCTGCCGACCGCCGGCGCCCTCGACCAGGATTCGATCGCCCGGGTGCTCGGCGCGCTGATCCCCGAGGGCGCGATCGTCTGCGACGAATCGGTGACGACGGGGCGCGCCTTCTTTCCCGCCACCCACGCGGCCGCGCCCCATACCTGGCTCCAGCTCACCGGCGGCTCGATCGGGCTCGGCATCCCGATGGCGACCGGCGCCGCGGTGGCCTGTCCGGACCGCAAGGTGATCTCGCTCCAGGCCGACGGCAGCGCCCTCTACACCGCCCAGGCGCTGTGGACCCAGGCGCGCGAGCGCCTCGACGTGGTGACGCTGATCTGGGCCAACCGCTCCTACGCGATCCTGCGTCACGAATTGACCAATGTCGGCGCCAATCCGGGCCGCAAGGCGATCGACATGCTGACCCTCGATGATCCGCCGATCGACTGGGTGAGCCTGTCGAAGGGCTACGGCGTCGAGGCGCGCCGGGTCGAGACCCTCGCGGACTTCGTCGACACGCTGAAGGGCGCGCTCGGCCGGCGGGGGCCGTTCCTGGTCGAGGTGGCACTGGGATAGGTCGTCGGCCGGCGGCCCGGAGGCGGATCCGCCGGATTACCGGGCGCGATCGATGGTCCATGGCCGCGCCCGGCGGCACCACGGCCGGCCGCTTCCCTAGCGTCCGCGCCGTGACTTCGCCCGGAACCTGCCGATCCATCGTGGAGCCGGCTGAGTTTAACCTCCGGTAAGTCCGGCGAGCGCTAGTACTGTGACGCGACGAATGCGGATCGGACGGGATGAGCGGGAGCGCGACGCGCGACGGCACCGAGAAGCTGCTGCACCGCTGGCGTGCCGCCCGGGCCGCCGCCGGCGGGCTGCCGGCCTACGAGGACCTGGTCCTGGGCAATCTCGGCCGCATGGCGAGCCGCGCCGCCCTGGTCGGCGGGCCGCCCGAGCGCCCGCACCTGCTCTGGATCGGCGAGGCGTTCGAGGCCTGGCTCGGCCGCGCGGGGGCGGGCCTCGCCCTCGACGACCTGCCGGGCGGGCTCGCGCAGTCCCTGCGCGAGATCGTCGGCGACGTGCTCGCCGGGGCCGAGCCGGTCCGGGCGCCCTGCGCCCGGGTGTCGGGCGGCGTCGCCTACACCACCGGGATGCTCGGCCTGCCCCTCGCGACGGGGAGGAACGAGCGCCTGGTGCTGCTGTGCCTGTCCGGTGAGACGGCACGGACGAACCTCCTCAAGACCCTGTTCCGCTCGACCCGGCAGGGCATGGTGGCGGCGACGGCCCTGCGCGACGCGGGCGGCGCGGTGCAGGATTTCCGGGTTCTCGCCCTCAACGCTGCCGCCGCCACGATGCTGCGCGCCACCGTCGAGACGGCGCAGTGGCAGCGCCTGACGACGCTGCTGCCGCATCTCCGGGGCTCGGCGACCCTGGAGCGCCTGGTGGCGGCCCTTGCGGGCACGACGAGCAGCTTCGAGGGTCCTATCCGCGGCCCGACGGCAGCCTGCTGCACCTGCGCATCGAGATCGCGGCGATCGGCGAGTTGCTCGGCGTCACCCTCACCGATATCGGCGACCTGAAGGCGCGGGAGGCCTCGGCCCGCCTGCTGTTCGAGCACAACCCGGTGCCGATGTGGCTCTCGGGCGAGGATGGAGCGGTGCTGGCGGTGAACGACGCCGCCACCGGCCATTACGGCTTCCCGCGCGAGGATTTCTTAAGTCTCTCGGCCGGCGACCTCCTGGCGCCGGAGGCGTCCGGCTCGTCCCAACGCCACCGCCGCCGGGACGGCAGCCTGATCGACGTCGAAGTGTTCTCCGGCGAGATCCCCTTCGAGGGCCGCAGCGCCACCCTGACCGCCTGCGTCGACGTGACCGAGCAGCGCCGGGCCGAGCGGCGCATCGCCCACATGGCCCTTCACGACGCCCTGACCGGGCTGCCGAACCGGGTCCTGTTCCACCAGCGGCTGGCCGAGGCGGCAGCCTCCGGCACCAGCCTCGGCCTGCTGATGCTCGACCTCGACCACTTCAAGCTCGTCAACGACACGCTCGGCCACCCGGCCGGCGACGCGCTGCTGCGCGAGGTCGCCGAGCGACTGCGCGCCTGCCTCGGGCCCGACGGGCTGGTGGCGCGTCTCGGCGGCGACGAGTTCGCGATCCTCAAGGATGCGGGGCGGGAGGCGCTTCTCGCCCTCGCCGACCGGATCATCGCGGCTTTGGGCCGGTCCTTCGCCCTTGAAGGCCAGGACGTCGCGATCGGGGTCAGCATCGGCATCGCGCTCGCCCCCGAGCACGGCGACGATCCCGACGGGCTCCTGCGCAAGGCCGACACCGCGCTCTACGCCGCCAAGGCCGACGGGCGGCGCACCCGGCGCCTGTTCGAGCCCGCCATGGACGCGGCCCTGCAGGGCCGCCGCGCCCTGGAGCGCGACCTGCGCGCGGCCGTCGCCGCCGGGGCGCTGGAGGTGCATTACCAGCCCCTCGTCGCCGCCGGCAGCCTCGCGGTGACGGGCTGCGAGGCGCTCCTGCGCTGGCGCCATCCGGAACGGGGCTTCGTCCCGCCGGGCGAGTTCATCCCGGTCGCCGAGGAGACCGGGCTGATCGCACCTCTCGGCGAATGGGTGCTGCATCAGGCCTGCCGCGAGGCCGCCGGCTGGCCGGAAGGCGTGCGGGTCGCCGTCAACCTCTCGCCGGCGCAGTTCCGCACCCCCGACCTCGTCGGCACCGTGGCGCGGGCGCTCTCCGAATCGCGCCTCGACCCGGCCCGGCTCGAACTCGAGATCACCGAGCAGGTGCTGCTGGAGGAGACCGAGGCCAATTTGGCCGTGCTGCACCGGCTGCGCGGTCTCGGGCTGCGCATCGCCATCGACGATTTCGGCACCGGCTACGCCTCGCTGAGCTACCTGCGGGCCTTCCCGTTCGACGAGATCAAGATCGACCGCTCGTTCACCGCGGCGCTCGGCCGCGAGGCCGCGGCTGCCGCGATCGTGCAAGCGGTGATCGGGCTGGGCGCCAGCCTCGGCATCACCACCCTGGCGGAGGGCGTCGAGACCGAGGCGCAGCTCGCCGCCCTGCGCCGCAGCGGCTGCGGCGAGGTGCAGGGCTTCCTGTTCAGCCGGCCGGTGCCGGCCGTCGAGATCCGCCGGCTGGTCGCGGCCGCGGCGATGCCCTGGATGGCGGCGGCCTGATTCCCGCCACCTCCTTTCCCGCAAGTTGAGTCCGGGAGGACACAACCTGTGCGCCCGGGAGCGGCTAGGCATGGGACGCCATCCTGAGCCCTTGCCCTTGCCGACAGGTCACGCCCGCATGCTGCCGCACCGTCTCGTCCTCGCCCTCCTCGCCGGGCTGCCGCTCGCGGCCTGCAACGCCCGCGGGCCCGCGCAAGTCGCGGCCGTGGATCCGGACGCGGCCTGGTACATCGGCAGCATGCCCGACCAGCCCTACGACGTGCCGCTGGTCGACCGCAGTCGGATGGACCCGAAATACCGGCGCCAGACCGTCGCCTATACGGGCCTGGAGAAGCCTGGCACCGTCGTGGTCGATATCGACGAGCGGTTCCTCTACCTCGTGCAGGACGGGGGCCAGGCGATGCGCTACGGCGTCGGCGTCGGCAAGCTCGGCTTCTCGTGGAAGGGTACCGCCACGGTCGGCCGCAAGGGCGTCTGGCCCGATTGGGGCCCGACCGCCAAGATGGTCAGCCTCAACCCCGACCTGCCGCGCTCGCGCAAGGGCGGCGTCGACAACCCGCTCGGCGCCCGCGCGCTCTACCTCTACCAGGGCAGCCGCGACACCCTGTTCCGCATCCACGGCACCAACGAGCCCTGGAGCATCGGCGAGCAGATGTCCTCGGGCTGCGTGCGCATGCTCAACGAGGACGTGGTCGACCTCTACAACCGCGTGCCGGTGGGCGCGACCGTGCTGGTGAAGCGCAACGGCAAGTATCGGGTGTAGGCGACTACCGAATAGAAAAGCACGATTGCTTCGTCGCGAGCCACTCCCCTTCCCGGACGACTGCAGCGAAAGCGGAAGGAGATCCGGGAAAGGGAGTGGATTACGAGCGGGCGTCGGCTCACGAAGCAGGATTGAACCGCCTTCCTGCGTATCGGCGGGCGCTGGACACGACGAGGCCCCGGCACCCGCCTCGCGGCGGGCCCGGGGCCTCAGGTCTCACGACGCGCGGTGTCGGACGGCGTCAGGCGCTCGCGCGGGCCTCGCGGCGGCGGGCGCTCTGCTGGAAGAACAGAGCCTGGCTGATCACCGCCGAGACGTTGGCGGGCTGGAACGGCTTCGCGATGAGGAAGGCCGGCTCGGGCCGCTCGCCGGTGAGGAAGCGCTCCGGATAGGCGGTGATGAAGATCACCGGCACCTCGAACGACTTCAGGAGGTCGTTGACCGCGTCGAGGCCCGACGAACCGTCGGCGAGCTGGATGTCGGCGAGGATGAGGCCCGGGCGCTTGGTCGAGGCGAGCTTGACCGCCTCGGTGCGGGTGCGGGCGACGCCGGTGACGTTGTGGCCGAGGCCCTCGACCAGGGCCTCGAGGTCCATGGCGATCAGCGGCTCGTCCTCGATGATCAGGATCTCGGTCGCCATGTCGGCGGCGAGCTCGCGGCCGGCCTCGTCGACGAGGTCGCGGACCTCCGAGACGTCGACGCCCAGGATGGTGGCGGCGTCCTCCTCGGAGAAGCCCTCGAGGCAGGAGAGCAGGAAGGCCTGGCGCGGCAGCGGGGTGATCTGGCCCAGGCGCACCTCGGCCGGCAGGTCGTGCTGGGCCTGCTCGGTCTGGCCGTTGACGGAGAGCGAGTTCCAGATCCGGGTGAAGACGCGGAACAGGTCGGCCTTGACGTTGGTGCTGCGCCCGAGAGTCTCGGGCTCGTTCACGAGCGTTTCGAGCGTCGCGGCCACGTAGGCATCGCCCGCCACCTGGCTGCCCGTGAGGGCGCGCGCGTAGCGGCGCAGGTAGGGCAGGTGCTGCACCACGAGTTGTGCTGTCGACATTCAGGTCCCCTTGGTGTTGTCGTTCGCGCGTCGGCCCTCACGCTTCAACGCCGTGCAGACGTGTTCGTTCCGGACCGGTGCGGAACTGACTGCGTCGGCGCGCGTTGTCGCCGCAAGCGCGCGACCCGGCATACCGGGCGCCATGGCATCGCTCTGTCCGCGTGTCCAGGACGGGCGAAGGGGAATGGTATGAGCGAAGGCAAGGGCCCGCGGGCGCCCCTGGATGAGGATGGTCCCGCCGCCGGGCCCGAGCAGCCCGCCCTCGACCGCAACGTGCAGGGGCGCATCGGCTCGCACCTGCGTGCGATGTATGACGAGTTGATGCAGCAACCTATTCCCGACCGCTTCGTCGATCTCATCGCCGAGCTGGAGCGCAGCGCGACCCGGGAGACGCCGGAGGCGGAATCCTGATCTGCCCCTGTCTCGCGGCGACGCCGTCCCCCTTGGGAGGGACGGCGCATCACGCTATCGAGACACCATCGTTCGACGACCGTCGGTCGGCGACGTCAGAGCGTCGGCGAGCGGCCCCGCATCAGGCCGACCACGGCCGAGATGGCGAAGAGCACGACGGCGACGAAGAAAATGAGCTTGGCGGCCTCGACCGCCGTGCCGGCGATGCCGCCGAACCCGAACAGCGCGGCCACCAGGGCCACGACGAGGAAAGTGACAGCCCAACCCAGCATGGCGAGACCCTCGTTCTCTGATTCTATCGGCCCTCGGCCGATCATGAGCAGACAACGTCAAGCATGACCTTGAGTTCCGCTTTGTCGCAGGTGGCACGAACGGGTCGGGCACCCCACATCATGGTGACGGCCGGGGAGCGGTCGGGGCGGAACTCCGGTTTCGCGCCACACGTTCTCACCGGCGTCTGGATGGAGGCTTGATGATGATCCGTTCCAATGCCCTGCGTGCCGGCCTCGTGCTGCTCGCCCTGCTGGCGGGTCTCGTCACGGCCTCGCCGATGGTGGTGACAGGCATCGTCGCGGCGCTCGGCCTCGCGGGTGCCCTGGCCCTCGCCGGGGCGCGGGCGCAGGCGGCACCGGCCCTCGTTCCGGTGCGGGTGCGCGACCGCCGGCGGCGCTAGGAACCGCCGCCCTCTTCCCGGTCCGCGCGGGGACCGGGCCGCTGCGGGCGGGAGCGGGACGGTCCGCCCAAAGGTCTTTCGCTCCGCCCATTCGGCGGAGCGGTCCATGTTCACGATCGATGTCGGCGTGATCGCCTCTCAGCGCTGGCGCTGCAATTCGCGCTCGCGGTGCCGCAGCCGCAGCAGCAGGTCGACCTGATCGAGGGGGATGGGCTGGCCGTCCACCGTGCGCTCGTAGAGCGAGCGCAACGTCCGTCCGAGCCGGTGCTGCGCCTCGACGCAGATCGCCGGCAGGGTTGGATCCTGAACGGTCTCCCGGGACGCACTCACTTCCTGCTTCATCGGACCACCGGCCCCGTACCATTGCGCGGGCCCGAGGGAAGGCTGGACCGCGCCGAGATGAAGCAGTCTCGGTGGACATGGTAAAGAAAAAGTTAATTTTCCTCTTTGTTCACCATGTCGTCCATCGCGTCGCAGGAGCCAACGGCCACCCGGCGCATCAGTGCCAGAGCTTAATTGGTCAGCAACGTTTGTCGAGGGGCGTTACGCCTCCCGATACCGCCACGCTTGAGAGCGGGGCGTCGGCCGCGCATCACGCCGACGCCGCCTCGAGCAGCCGGGCCGCGGCGGCGCGGGCCTCCTCGGTCACCGTGGCGCCGGCGAGCATGCGGGCGATCTCCTCCTGCCGCGGCACCGCCGCGAGGGGCTTCACCCGCGTGGCGACCCGGTCCGAGCCCTTCACGGCCTCCTTGGCGATCAGGAAATGCGTCGAGGCGCGGGCGGCGACCTGCGGCGCGTGGGTGACCGCCACGGTCTGGACCCGGGCCGAGAGCCGGGCGAGGCGGGCGCCGATCGCGTCCGCCACCGCGCCGCCGACCCCGGTATCGATCTCGTCGAAGATCAGCGTCGGGGCCGAGCCCTTGTCGGCCAGCACCACCTTGAGGGCGAGCATGAACCGCGACAGCTCGCCGCCGGAGGCCACCTTCATCATCGGGCCGGGACGGGTGCCCGGATTGGTCTGGGCCCAGAACTCGACCCGGTCGAGGCCGGCGGGGTCGCGGGCCTCCAGATCGGTGGCGATCTCGGTGATGAAGCGGGCGCGCTCCAGCTTCAGCGGCGGCAATTCGGCCTGCACCGCCTTGTCGAGGGCGGCCGCCGCCTTGCGCCGGCCCTTGCTCAAGGCCTGCGCCTTCTCGAGGTAGGCCGCGTCGGCGCTCGCGAGGTCGGCCTCCAGCCGCCCCAGTGCCTCCTCGCCGGCATCGATCACCGCGACGTCGCCCTCGTAGCGCTCGCGCAAGGCCGCGAGGTCGTCGACCGCGACGTTGTACTTCCGGGCCGCCGCCCGCAGGCCGAACAGGCGCTCCTCGACCCGCTCCAGTTCGCGCGGATCGAACTCCGCCGCCTGGAGGGCGTCCTCCAGGCTGGTGCGGACCTCGTCGAGGGCGACCAGCGCGTTGTCGAGGGCGGCGATGCTCGGCTCCACCAGCCCTGGAGCCAGTGCCGCGCGCCGTTCGAGCTTGCGCAGAGCCGCCGAGAGATGGGCGGTCGGCGAGCCCTGGCCGGCGACGGCGTCGAGGGCCTCGTTGAGCTCGCGGGCGACCTTCTCGCCCTGCTGCATCGCGGTGCGGCGCTCGGCGAGTTCGGTCTCCTCGCCGGGCTTGGGATCGAGGGCGGCCAGTTCCTCGACGGCGTGGCGCAGGAAATCGACCTCCTTGCGGGCGGCCTCGACCCGGGCGCGATGCTCATTGAGCGCGAGGCGGGCCTGGCGTACCCGGCGCGCGCTCTCGGCCACCGCGGCCTGGCGGGCATTCAGGCCGCCGAACGCGTCGAGGATCGCCCGGTGGGTGGTGGAATCCGACAGGGCCCGGTCGTCGTGCTGGCCGTGGATCTCGACGAGGGCCGCCCCGATGGCGCGGAGCACCTGCACGCCCACCGGCTGGTCGTTGACGAAGGCGCGGGTGCGCCCGTCCGCGACCTGGACCCGGCGCAGGATCAGGTCGCCCTCGGTGTCGATCTCGGAGGCGGCGGCGAGCGCTCGGGCCGGATGGTCGGCGGGAACGTCGAACACCGCGGTGACCTGGCCTTGCGCCTCGCCCTGGCGCACCAGGCGCCCGTCGCCGCGCCCGCCGAGCGCCAGCGTGAAGGCATCGAGGAGGATCGACTTGCCGGCGCCGGTCTCCCCGGTCAGGACGCTCAGGCCTTCGCGAAAGTTCAGCTCGAGCTTATCGATCAGGACGATGTCGCGGATCGCGAGCTGAACCAGCATGCCACCCTTGCCGGGACGTGGAAGAGGAAATCGGGCGGGTATCTACAGCCGAACGGGCCGCGGCGCGAGTGCGCGCCACGGCCGCATGCCTCGGGTTCGAGCCGTGAGGCCCTTACTGCGCCTCGGCGGTGCGCGTGTCCATCCCGATCACGCCGCGGAACGCCTTGCTGATCCACGACGCCTTCTCCTCGCGCGGCTGCAGGCCGCCGTTCTGGAGCAGGTTGTAGGCGTCCTTGTACCAGGGCGAGTCGGGGAAGTTGTGGCCGAGCACCGCCGCGGCGGTCTGCGCCTCGCCGGTGATGCCGAGCGCCATGTAGGCTTCGGCCAGGCGCTCCAGCGCCTCCTCGACGTGGCGGGTCGTCTGGTACTTGCTCACGACGTCGCGGAAGCGGTTGATCGCCGCCGGGAAATTGCGCCGCTCGAGGTAGTACCGGCCGATCTCCATCTCCTTGCCGGCGAGCTGGTCGCGGGTGATCTGGATCTTGGCCTTGGCGTCGGCGGAGTATTCCGAGGTCGGGTACTTCTGCACCAGCTCGGTGAGCGCCACGAGGGCCTTCTCGGAGCGGTCCTGGTCGCGGGTCACGTCCGGGATCTGCTTGTAGTGCGACATCGCCAGCAGGTACTGGGCGTAGGCCGCGTCCTTCGAGCCCGGATGGCGCTGCAGGTAGCGCTTCGAGGCGGTGATCGCGTCCTCGTAGCGGCCGCCCTCGTAGTTCGAGTAGGCGGTCATCAGCACGGCCTTCCGCGACCAGTCGGAATAGGCGTACTGCTTGTCGAGGTCCTCGAACTTCTTCGTCGCGCCCTCGTAGTCGCGATCCTCGAGCCGGCCGAGCCCCTGGCTGTAGAGCTTGTCGGCCGGAATGTCGGCCACGACCTCGGTCTTGTACTTCTCGGACGCGAACGGGTTGATGGAGTCGATCGCGTCGCAGCCGGCGAGCCCCAGGCCGCACGCCGCGAGCAGCACGGTCCGCAGAACGGTCACCTTCGCGTCGCGAAGCGGGTGGGCGAACGGCATTCGGGTTCTTCCCCAAGCAGGCGGCCTTTGCACGGCCGCTGATCCACGAGCCCCTTATCCTAGGCCGGCGGGTTGCGCCAAGCCCGTGACGGCCACGGCACGGAACCGGCGGCCATCGGTCAGGAACCTCTTAACCCTGCGGGGCGAATGGGGCGCCAAGACGGCGCGAGGCGGTGTAGGTTCCCTCTCGTCGCCGTCGCGTGGCGACGAAATCGTCCCGATGTGGCCCGGCGGCAACGCGGGCCGGACGATCGTCTCAGAGCTCGGGCGCGTAGACCGCGGCGCCGAGGCCGACGCCGAACTCGGCGAAGACCGGCTCGCGCCGGGCGCCCGCCCCCTCGACGATGGCGTAGTTGGCCCGGTCGGCGAAGAGCTCGCCGAGGACGGCGCAGTTGAGGCCGTGGCCGCCGCAGAAGGACTGGTAGGCGCCGAGGATCGGCAGCCCGGCCAGCGCCAGGTCGCCGACGGCATCGAGGATCTTGTGACGGACGAACTCGTCCGGGTAGCGCAGGCCCTCGGGGTTGACCACGCCGCCGTCGCCGACCGCGACGGTGTTCTCCAGCGAGGCACCCAGCGCGAAGCCGGCCTTCCAGTACCGCTCGACGTCGCGCATCATCCCGAAGGTGCGGGCGCGGGCGATCTCGCGGCGATAGGCGGCGGGAGTGAGGGTCAGGGCCTTGCGGCTGCGGCCGATCACCGGGCTCTCGAAGTCGATCTCGACGTCGAGGTGGAAGCCGCGCTCGAACGGGCGCAGCTCGGAATAGGCGCGGCCCTTCTCGGTCCGGACGGTCTTGAGCACCTTGATGAAGCGGCGGGGGGTGCCGCAGGAGAGGGTGCCGACCGCCTCGATCGCCGCTACGTAGGGACCGGCGCTGCCGTCGAGGATCGGCATCTCGGGCCCGTCGATCTCGACGAGGCAGTTGTCGATGCCGAGCCCGTAGAGGGCGGACATCAGGTGCTCGATGGTGGCGACGGCGCCGGTCTCGCGGCTGCCGATGACGGTGCAGAGCTCGGTGGCGCTGACCTGGGCGTACTGGGCCTGGATCAGGCGGTCGCGGCCATTCGCGAGGCCGGTGCGCAGGAAGGCGATGCCGTGATGCGCCTCCGCGGGATGGAGAGTGATCGCGACGGGGTTACCGGAGTGGACGCCGATGCCGGAGAGGCTCGCGGCGGAGCGTAGGGTCGTCTGCTGACTTGTTCTCATTACCTCAGCCCTCGGCCGCGACTCACCATCGTGTCCCGTTGCCGGGCCCACGTTTCGAGGCGATCCGTCCGTTGCTTGAAGCCCCTGTGGGTGTCGGTGCCGGCGGTTCCGCTCGGCCTTCGCCCTTGTGCGTAGGACACCTATAGTCGCGCTCGAAAGCACGGCCAAATCACGGATTCTTACGCTCTGTAACAGATCCGGGCATCCGCTACGGACGCGAAAAATCGTTGTCCGTCAAATGTTTGAACAACGCGTAAACCCCGGGGCCGGGCGGCCTCGGGGTGTGTCTTTTGGGCGGCACCGGCGCCCTCCGTGGCAGGATCGTGGCGCCCGGTGCGGGCGCCGCGGGCAGGATCGTGGCGCCCGGCGCAGGGACCGGGGCCTCACCTTTCGGTGCAGGCCCCGGCCGAGAGGCGCGTCAGTTGGCCTGGCGGCGCAGGAAGGCCGGGATCTCGAGCTGATCGTCGTCCATCATGCGGTTGCCGGCCGGCACCGCACGGCCCTGCGGGTCGAGGTTCCCTTGCGCCGGGCGGTAGCCCTGGGGCTGCGCCGGGTAGCCGCCCTGCGGCGCGTAGGCCTGCTGCGGGGCGGGCTGGCGCGGGGCCGGGGCGGCGTGCTGCACCGGCGCCTGATGCACCGGAGCCTGGCGCGGCGCCGGCTGCGGGGCGTGCGCCATCGGGGCCTGCGCCGCCGGGGCCTGCGCCGGAGCTTGCGCCGGGTGGCCGGCCTCGTCCTCGCGCCGGCCGCCGAAGCCGACGGTGGCGAGGCGGCGCAGGAGCGAGGTGCGCTTGGCGTCCGGGGTCACCTGCTGCACCGGCTCCTCGCCGCGGCTGGCCCGGATCTGGTTCTGGGCCGGCATCGGCAGGTCCTGGACCCGGGGCATGCGGGGCGCACGCACCACCGCCGGGGACGGCGGGATGAACGGGCCGGAGGCCATCGGCATCTGCGGCTCGGGCTGCGGCGCCGGGGCCGGCTCGTAGACCGGGGCGGGACGCGGCTGGGCCGGGGTGATCTGCACCTCGTCGCGCATCAGGCCGGCGGCCTGGTGGGTGCCGGGCATCTCCATGCGGACCGGCTCCGGCGCGGGCATCGCGGCGTGCGCGGGGGTATGCATCTGGGCATGCATCTGGGCATGCATCGGGGCGTGCGCCACCGGCTCCGGCGCCGGGGCCCGCGCTACCGGGGCCTCGGCGGGACGAAAGGAGGCGGTGGAGGGGGGCGCCGACGGGGTGGCGGCCCGGGCCCGGGCCTCGGCGCGCAGGCGCTCGGCGACCTCGGCGATGCGCTGCTCGGTCTGGGCGATCTCCGGCGAGCCGATCGCGTTGGCGTTGATCAGCGCCGGCTCGATGCCGGTGGCGACGACCGAGACCCGGATGATGCCGTCGAGGCTCTCGTCGAAGGTGGCGCCCAGGATGATGTTGGCGTCGGAATCGACCTCCTCGCGGATGCGGGTGGCGGCCTCGTCGAGCTCGTAGAGGGTCAGGTCGTTGCCGCCGGTGATCGAGATCAGCAGGCCGCGGGCGCCCTTCATCGAGACGTCGTCGAGGAGCGGGTTGGCGATCGCGGCTTCCGCGGCGCGGTTGGCGCGCTTCTCGCCGGACGCCTCGCCGGTGCCCATCATCGCCTTGCCCATGCCGCGCATGATCGCCCGCACGTCGGCGAAGTCGAGGTTGATGAGGCCCTCCTTCACCATCAGGTCGGTGATGCAGGCGACGCCCGAATAGAGCACCTGGTCGGCCATCGCGAAGGCGTCGGCGAAGGTGGTCTTCTCGTTGGCGACCCGGAACAGGTTCTGGTTCGGGATCACGATCAGGGTGTCGACGGCCTGCTGCAGCTCGTTGATGCCCGATTCGGCGGTGCGCATGCGGCGCACGCCCTCGAACTGGAACGGCTTGGTGACGACGCCGACCGTCAGGATGCCCATGTCGCGGGCGGTGCGGGCGATGACCGGGGCCGCGCCGGTGCCGGTGCCGCCGCCCATGCCGGCGGTGATGAAGCACATGTGGGCGCCCGAGAGCTGATCGCGGATCTCGTCGATCACCTCCTCGGCGGCGGCGCGGCCGACGTCGGGCTGCGAGCCGGCGCCGAGGCCCTGCGTCACCCCGATGCCCATCTGGATCACGCGCTCGGCCTTCGAGGAGGTCAGCGCCTGGGCGTCGGTGTTGGCGACCACGAACTCGCAGCCGAGGAGCCCCGACTCGATCATGTTGTTGACGGCGTTGCCGCCGGCGCCGCCGACGCCGAACACGGTGATGCGGGGCTTCAGTTCGCGGATGTCCGGAGCTTGCAGGGAGATGGCCATGATGCGCGAGCCTCTGATGATCGTTACGTTTCTGGTGGCGCCGCTAAGCGCCGTTTGCCGTCCCACCCGCCCGGCACGGCCCGTTTCCGGGGCCCGCGCCGGGGGGCGATTCCGTTAGAAGCTCTCCCGGATCCAGCGTCCGACCTTGGAGAGGTAGGTGTCGGAACCGAGGCCCGCGTGGCCGGACTGGCCGCGCGGCTCGAAATGCTCGACATGCGAGACCTGGGGGTAGACCAGGAGGCCGACGGCGGCCGAGAAGGCCGGGCCCTTGGCGGCCTCGGGCAGCCCCTTGATGCCGAGCGGCCGGCCGATCCGGACCTGGCCCTGCAGGATGCGGCGGGCGACCTCCGGCAGCCCGACGAGCTGGCTGGCACCCCCCGTCAGCACCACCCGGCGCCCGGCCTGGGCGGCGAAGCCCGCGTTGCGCAGGCGGTCGCGCACCAGTTCCAGCACCTCCTCGACCCGCGGGCGGATGATCCGCACGAGGTGCGATTTCGGGATGTGGTGCGGCAGGTCGCGCTCGTCCTCGTCGACGCCGTGGACCGCGATCATGTCGCGCTCGTCGGACGCCGTCGCCATGGCGGCGCCGTAGAGGGTCTTGAGCCGCTCGGCCGCCGCCACCCGGGTCGAGAGGCCGCGGGCGATGTCCATGGTGACGTGGTGGCCCCCGACCGCGAGCGCGTCGCAGTGGACGAGGTGGCCGCCGGAGAACACTCCGACGCTCGTCGTGCCGCCGCCCATGTCGACGACCGCGACGCCCATCTCGGCCTCGTCGTCGACCAGCGCCGAGAGACCGGAGGCGTAGGGGGTGGCGATCACCGCCTCGACCCGCAGGTGGGTGTTCTCGACCGCCAGCATCAGGTTGCGGGCGGCGGCGATCTCCGCCGTGACGACGTGCAGGTCGACGCCGAGGCGCTCGCCGAGCATGCCCGACGGATCGACGACCGCGCTCTGCTGGTCGAGGGAGTAGCCGGTCGGCAGGGCGTGCAGCACCGCGCGCCCCGGGCTGATGCTGTGGGTGCTCGCCGCCTCCAGCACCCGCTGCACGTCCGCGCCGGTGACGGCGCCGGTGCGCACCGGGACCTTGGCGTCGAAATGCTGCGAGCCGAGCCGCCCGCCCGAGAGGCTGACGATGACCGACTGCACCTCGACCCGGGCCATGCGCTCGGCGGCGTGGACCGCCTGGCGGATCGCGGTCTCGGCCGCCTCGAGATCGACCACGGCGCCGCCCTTGAGGCCGAGCGAGCGCTGGTGGCCGATGCCGATGATGCGGGCGAGGTGGGTGCGGCCGCGCAGGGTCGCCAGCGTCTCGACCGGCTGCAGCTCGGCGACGAGGCAGACGATCTTGCTGGTGCCGATGTCGAGCACCGACAGGGTCGCGCTGCGGCGCGCCGAGAGCGGCTTTAAGCGCGGCGTGAGACCGTGCTGGAGGAGACTCATGACGCGACGCTCACGGACGAGGAAACGGTGATGGCGGGGCGGGTGGAACCGGCGGGAGTGGGTCCGGGAAGACCTGCGGGCGTCACGTCTCGCGCGCGGGTCATGTCTCGGTTCCCTTCGGCTTCTTCTGCTTCTTCTGGGCCTCCAGGCGCGCCGCCGCGCCCTCCTCGGTCAGCCGCACCACCACCCGGTCGGGCAGCCGCAGGTCGACCGCGATGATGTCCTTCTCGAGCAGGCTCGACTCGGCCTCGAGCTTGACGAGGCGGGTCACCGCGTCGCGGGCGCCGGCCTCGGGCAGGCGCACGTCGATGCCGTCGAGCTTGAGGGTCCAGCGCCGGCCCGAGACGAGGGTGCCGGCCCGGATCCGCTCCCGGAGGGGTCCGGCGGCCTCGAGCAGGGCGAGGTACTCCTTGGTGCGCAGGTTCGCCTCGTCGCCCACCACCAGCGGCAGGTCGGCGAAGCGGCCGTCGCGCATCTGGTCGATCACCGTGCCGTCGGCGGCGATCACGGCGATCTCGCCGTTGCGCTGCCACAGGGCGCTCGGCTCGCGCTCGGTGAGCGTGACCAGGAGCTCGCGCGGGTAGATCTTGCGCACCGAGACCGCGCCGATCAGCGGCACGCTGGACAGGCGGTCGCGCACGTCGACCACGCTGAGGAAGGGCAGCGAGTTGCGCTGGTCTATGCCGGCGGCCTTCAGGATCTCGGCCGAGCGCAGCTGCACCAGCCCGGTGATCGTGACCTTGTCGAGGCCGAAGCCGAGGGCCCGCGCGGCCATGTCGAAGGGGGTGCCGTAGCGGGCCGAGACCTCGGCGTAGCCGCCGCCGGACACGAAGCCCGCCCCCGCGACGAGGCCGAAGAACCCGAAGGCCAGGCCCATCCCGAGATGGCGCGGCATCCGCCGCTCGATCGGTACCGCCACCGAGGCGCGGCGCGGGCGCAGGAAGCGCGGCAGGACGCGGGCGAGACGCGACTCGCTCAAGCGCAGGTCGCCGAGCCGCGCGTCGCGCACGGGACCGCCCCGGGCCGGCGCCGTCCCCGGCTGGGGAGCGTGCATGCCGGCCTCCTCGCCGGCATAGCCGGCGTCGGTCAGCGGCTCAGGGAAGCGTCCACCACCATCCATGGGGCGAGTTCACCGAAAACGATACCCGGCACGGGCTGCGATCTCCGGCGCGAGAGCGGTCTCGGGTCACCCGGGCTTCGCTGTGCCGCCCCGCCACGGGCATACCGGCGGGGCCGGTACGTCGTCGCGAGAGGTCGGCACGGCTCACGCCCGGCATCCAAGTGCTTGATGCGCCGTTAACGCCAACTCTCGAACTCGCTGGTAAATATCCGGTAAAATTTTCGCTCCCCACACAAGGATCGCGCAGCCCGGGCGGTCCCCGACGCCCGAGGGGCCACGCCGCGGCGGCGGACCGGATCGGGGCCGGGAAAAGCCGCTTCCTCAAGAACTTACGGGCCCGCCTGCAAGCCCGTTCCCCGGGTCGGGACCGGTTCCGGCGGGCGGTGGGAGGCCCCGCGGCGACGTGGGGCCGGGACGGCGCACATGGTTACCGGCGAGACCCGGGCGGGCCCCGCCGGGAGTGATTCGCGAATCAGCGCGCGGCGACGCCGATGCGCTTGATCTCCCAGTGCAGGTCGATGCCGGAGGTCGCGCGCACCCGCGTCCGCACCTCCTCGCCCAGGCCCTCGATGTCGGCCGCGGTGGCGCCGCCGCGGTTGATCAGGAAGTTGCAGTGCATCTCCGACACCTGCGCGCCGCCGCGGGTGAGCCCGCGGCAGCCGGCGGCGTCGACGAGCTGCCAGGCCTTGCCGCCTTCGGGGTTCTTGAAGGTCGAGCCGCCGGTGCGCTCGCGGATCGGCTGCGCCGCCTCCCGGGCCGCGGTGACCCGGTCCATCTCGGCCTCGATCGACGCCCGGTCGCCGGGCCGGCCGCGATAGGTCGCCTGGGTGAAGATCAGGTCGGCGGGCGCCGAGCAGTGGCGGTAGGCGAATCCCATGTCGGCATGGGTCAGCACGTGCAGGGTGCCGGCGCGGTCGACGGCGCGGGCCTCGACCAGCACGTCGGTGGTCTCGCCGCCATGCGCCCCGGCATTCATCCGGAGCGCGCCCCCGACCGAGCCCGGGATGCCGCGATAGAAGGCGAGGCCGTCGAGCCCTGCCTCGGCCGCCGCGCGGGCGAGCTTCATGTCGGGCACGGCCGTGCCGGCCCGGATCGTCTCGCCCTCGATCGCGATCGACCCGAAGGCCTTGCCGCCGAGGCGGATGACGAGCCCCGGCACGCCGCCGTCGCGCACGATCAGGTTCGAGCCGAGGCCGATCACCGTCACGGGCACGTCCGGAGGCAGGGCGGCCAGCGCCGCGGCGAGGTCCTCCTCGTCGGCGGGCGTGAACAGCACGTCGGCCGGCCCCCCGACCCGGAACCAGGTCAGGTCGGCGAGCGGGTGATCGGGCAGGAGGCGGCCGCGCAAGCGCGCGGGCTCCAGGGCGGCGAGGATGGCGGCGGAGGTCGTCATGGATCCGTTCGGGATGATGCGGGACGCCCCTCTCCTCTCCCCGCGGGCGGGGAGAGGGCTTCACCCCCCTCGTCGGGGGTGAAGCGAGCGGAGGCGAAGCCGGAGCGAGGGTGAGGGGGTCTCGACGCGTGAGACTCTTCCGGAGACACCCCCTCACCCTCGCCCTGCGGGCTACCTTCGCACCCGACAAGGGGTGCGAAGGCCTCTCCCCGCCCGCGGGGAGAGGGGGAGGGGCGGCGCTCCATGATTGAAGCCAGGATGGTCTCGAGGATTCCGGTCAGGTTGCGCGCGACTTCGCCGTTCCAGAAACGTAATACGCGCCAGCCCTGCGAGGCGAGCCAGGCATCACGCTCGCGGTCGTAGCCGCATTCCGCGTGCTGGCTCCCGTCGAGTTCGACGACGAGCTTCGCCTCGCGGCAGGCGAAGTCCGCGAAATAGCGGCCGATTGGCAACTGACGCACGAACTTGGCTTCCGCCAGGCGCCGGTCGCGCAGGCGCGACCAGAGCGCCCGCTCGGCATCGGTCTGGGTCCGCCGCAGCGTCCGGGCCCGCGCCGTACCGGGATCGTCGGGGCCGCGCATCGGGGCGTCAGCGCCTCACGCCGCCTTCTCGCCGCCCGAGGCGAGCTCGCCCGGGAGCGCGTAGGCCCACTGGGTGATGTTGCCGGCCCCTAGGCACACCACGTAGTCGCCCGGCCCCGCGAGCCCGCCGACGATGCCGGCCAGGTCCTCGGTGCGCTCGAGCGCGATGGCATTGCGGTGGCCGCGGGAGGTCAGGCCCGCCACCAGCGCGTCGCGGTCGATGCCCTCGATCGGCGCCTCGCCGGCGGCGTAGACGGGGGCGACGATCACCGTGTCGGCGTCGTTGAAGCAGGTGCAGAAATCGTCGAACAGCGAGGCGAGGCGCGAGTAGCGGTGGGGTTGCACCACGGCGATCACGCAGCCGTCGGTCGAGGCGCGGGCGGCCTTCAGCACCGCCCGGATCTCGACCGGGTGGTGGCCGTAATCGTCGAAGATCTGCACGCCGTTCCACTCGCCGGTGCGGGTGAAGCGCCGCTTGACGCCGCCGAAATTCGCCAGCGCCTTGCGGATGGCGTCGGGCGAGACGCCGAGCTCGTGGGCAACCGCGAGGGCCGCGGTGGCGTTCAGCGCGTTGTGCTTGCCCGGCATCGGCAGGACCAGGTCTTCCATCTCCATCCGGAAGCCGGGGCGGCGGTCGCGGATCATCACCCGGAACCGGCTCTGGCCGCCCTTCAGGTCGACATCGATCAGGCGGACGTCGGCCTGCGGGTTCTCGCCGTAGGTGACGATGCGCCGGTCCTCGATGCGGCCGACGAGATCCTGCACCGTCGGGTGGTCGATGCACATCACCGCGAAGCCGTAGAACGGGATGTTGTCGATGAAGGCGCGGAAGGCGTCCTTGATCGCGTCGAACGAGCCGAAATGGTCGAGGTGCTCGGGGTCGATGTTGGTGACGATGGCGATGTCGGCCGGCAGCTTCAGGAAGGTGCCGTCGGATTCGTCGGCCTCGACCACCATCCAGTCGCCCTCGCCCATGCGGGCGTTGGTGCCGTAGGCGTTGATGATGCCGCCGTTGATCACCGTGGGATCGAGGTCGCCGGCGTCCAACAGGGTGGCGACGAGCGAGGTCGTGGTGGTCTTGCCGTGGGTGCCGGCCACCGCGACGCAGGACTTGAAGCGCATCAGCTCGGCCAGCATCTCGGCCCGGCGCACCACCGGCAGGCGGCGCTCGCGGGCGGAGACCAGCTCCGGGTTGTCGCGGCGGATCGCGGTCGAGACCACCACCAGGGCGGCGTCGGCCAGGTTCTCGGCCCGGTGGCCCACGAAGGTGCGGATGCCCTTCTCGTTCAGGCGGCGGACATTGGCGTTGTCGGACGCGTCCGAGCCCTGCACCGTGTAGCCGAGATTGTGCATCACCTCGGCGATGCCGGACATGCCGATGCCGCCGATGCCGATGAAGTGGATGGGTCCGAGCTTGTTCGGCAGCTTCATGGAGTCGGGGTCCTTTAAGTCTTCTTGTTCGATCAGCGGCCGCTGGCGGGCCGACATGTTCCGTGGGCGGCCGCTAACGGGCCGAAACAGCGGTCTCGACCACCAGGGCGGCGAGGCGCTCGGCGGCGTCGGGCAGGCCGGCCTCCTTGGCGGCGGCCGCCGCCCGAGCGAGCCGGTCGGGATCGCCGAGCAGCGCGCCGAGATCGGCGGCCAGCCGCTCAGGGGTGAAGTCCGTTTGTGGTCTGGGAAAGGCGGCGCCGATCCCTCCCAGCACCGCGGCGTTCGCCGCCTGGTCCTGGTCGAGGGAGCCGGGCAGCGGCACCAGGATCGCGGGCCGCCCGATCACCGCCAGCTCCGCGACCGTCGAGGCACCGGAGCGGGCCACGACGAGGTGGGACGAGGCCATCTTGGCCGGCAGGTCCTTGAAGAACGGCGCCACCGTGAAGGCGGCGAGCCCGGCGCCCTCGTAGAGCGCCTGCACCCGGGCGAGATCCTCGGACCTCGCCTGCTGGATCACGGTCAGGCGGGCGCGCAAGGACGCCGGCAGCCGCACGACGGCGTCGGGCACCACGTCGCTCATCACCCGGGCGCCCTGGCTGCCGCCGAAGGCGAGGAGCTGGAGCGGGGCCTCGGGGCCTACGGCCGGGTAGGGCATCCCGGCCGCCGCCAGCACCGCCGGGCGCACCGGGTTGCCGGTATGGACGCGCCGCGCCGTCGCCTTGGGCGGAACGCCGCGCACCTCGGGGAACCCGGTGGCGATCACGCGGGCACCGCGGGCGAGGAAGCCGTTGGCGCGGCCCATCACGGCGTTCTGCTCGTGCAGCAGGGTCGGCACCCGCAGCATCTGGGCGGCGAGCAGCGGCGGCACGGTGGGATAGCCGCCGAAGCCCACCACCACCGCCGGGTTGAGCCGGCGCACCTCGCGGAGCGCCGCCGCGAAGCCGCGCCCGAGGGTCGCGAAGGCGGTCACGCGGCGCAAGGGGGAGCGCCCGCTCGACGGGGTGGCGGAGGGCACCGCCACGATCTCGGCGGCCGGGAACTCGCCCGACAAAGCCGCGACCCGGCTGTCGGTGGCGAGCACCACCCGGATGCCGCGCTCGCGCAGGCGCAACGCCAGGGCCTCGGCCGGAAACAGGTGGCCGCCGGTGCCGCCGGCGGCGAGCAGGACGAGGGGCTGGGCGACGGTCATCGGGCGGCCGGTGTGCGGGGGCTGAGCATGCGGTCTCCGGTCAAGGATCGGCGTCGAGGGGCCCCCGTGTGTCACGGCAAGGCCCCGCGGTCACCCCTCGGATGCTTTCAGCGCGCCGCGCCCTCGTCGCGGTTGAGGAGCGTGGTGCGCGGCCGGCGCCGGGTCAGGGCGACGAGGAACCCCATCCCGAGGGCGAGCGAGATCAGCGACGAGCCGCCGTAGGAGATGAACGGCAGGGTCATGCCCTTGGCCGGCATCATCCGGGTGTTCACCGCCATGTTGATGCAGGCCTGGAGGCCGAAGAGCGCAGTGAGCCCGGTGATGGCCAGCCGGCAGAAGATGTCGTCGCTGCGCCGCGCCAGCATCAGGCCGCGCATCACGATGAAGGCGAACAGCAGCACGATGCCGATGCAGACGATGACGCCGAACTCCTCGCCCGCCACCGAGAAGATGAAGTCGGTATGCGCGTCGGGCAGGTGGCGCTTGGCGACGCCCTCGCCCGGGCCGGTGCCGAGCCAGCCGCCGGAATTGAACGATTCCTGCGACCAGAAGGTCTGGAAGTTGTCGCCCGAATCCTTGTCCATGAAGCGCTGGATGCGGGCCCGCACGTGGGGCAGGAACTCGTAGGCGGCCGCCACCCCGATGAGGCCGGCCCCGCCGAGGCCGCCGACCCAGAACCAGTGCAGCCCGGCCACGAACACCATCGCGCACCACACCATGGTGACCAGCATGGTCTGGCCGAAATCCGGCTGCAGGATCAGGGGCACGATGGTCATCGGCAGGAGCAGCACCGCGAGCGTGCCGCCCGGCATGTCGCGCCGGCGCGCGCCCTCCGCGAAGGCCCAGGCGGCCAGGATCACGAAGGCGGGCTTGACGAACTCGGAGGGCTGGACGCCGATCGGGCCGAACTGGATCCAGCGGTGGGCGCCCTTGATCTCCGGCCCGTACTTGGTGGCCGCGATGCACAGCACGATGCCGAGGCTGTACGTGACGAGGGCCATGCGCCGGATGTGGCGCAGCGACAGGAACGACACCGCCAGGATCAGGGCGATCGTCGGCAGCAGGTACATCACCTGCCGGTTGAGGAAGTGGAAGGTCGGCAGGCCGAGGCGCTCGGCCACCGGCGGGCCGCCGGCCATCAGGAAGACCAGGCCGGCCGTCATCAGCACGCCGAGGCCGGCGAGCAGCGCCCGGTCGACGGTCCACCACCAATCGCCGAGATGCGAGCGTTCCGCACGGGACATCATGGCTTGCAGGGCCCCTCGTTCACCAGCCCCGACCATCGGACGGAATGGTAAACCGAGCGTTGCCGCGCCGCCGCAGCGAAGCGGAACGGCGTGGCGCGGCCGGGGGTTCGCAGCCCCGATGGCTCAGCCCGGACGGATCAACCCTGGAACATGCCGTGCGGCGCCAGCTCGAAGTGGCGGGCGTACTCGTCCTCCAGGGTCTCCCACGGCATCAGCATCACGCCGTGCAGCGGCGCCGCGCCGGCCGTGAGCGCCCCGAAGCGCCGCAGGATCAGGGCCAGCTCGTAGGCCGTGATGTCGGGCTTCGGGGTGAACTTGTAGAAGTGGGTCTCGTTGTCGACCGGATCGGCACCCATGCTCTTCAGCAGCGAGTCGAACATGACGGAGGTCCCCCGTACCGGCGCGACGCCCCGCGCGCCGATTGGGAGGTTAGGCCGGGCGGCGGCCTGCGGCAAATAAACTTGCCGGGAGGGGCAATGGGACGGCTCGAAACGCAGCAACGCGATCTCGCAACCGGCGACGAGCGACGGAACCCTTTCCTGGGACCTGTGTGATTGGGCCCCTCGCAAGCGACATTCTCCGCGTCATTCCGGGCTCCGCTGCGCGGCCCGGAATGACGCGGAGGGCATCAATACTGTCGAAACAGTCGAACAGGTGCTCAGCCCCGCCAGACAACCTCCATCTCGCGGAACGCCACGGTCGCGAGCGTCCCCTCCGGCTCCGAGAACTCCACGATGCAGGTCTCGCTCTCGTCATGCATCGCGACGATCGTGCCCTCGGTCCCAGCCGGGATGACGGCACCGTCGTCCCCAACCACGTCGGCCAGGAGCACAACGATGCCGAGGTCGCGCGGGCCTGGCCCAACGACCGTCTCACGGAAACGGTAGGTCAGCGAGATCGCCACAGGTCAATCCTCGTGCGGCCCGCACCACCCCGGCAGGTACACCGCCGCCTTGGAGCGGGCGAGGGACAGGGCCTCCTCCAGGGCGTCGGAGAAATCCTGCTTCACGTCCTTGCGCTTGATGTGCCGGCGCAGGAAATCGGCCCACAGGAACTCGCTGAACGGCGTCGTGTCCTTGGCGAAGCCCCCGGCGCGGCGCAGCTCGCCGGCGAGGCTGCGGAAGGGGTCGTCGGCGAGGTCCTCGATGCTCTTCGGAAGGTCGCCGACGTCCCGGCGCACGCCGTCCGCATCGTAGGGGTGGACCCAGGCGCGGTGGTCGGCGACGACCCAGAACGCGTCCTTCTCGAGGTGGTGCAGGTCGGCCACCACGAAGGTGAACACGCTCGCGACCCCCTCCTCCTGCAGCGCGCGGGCGAGGTGGTGGTGGTCGATGACGTAGCGGCGCTTCTTCGGCCCGAGCAGGACCGGGATCATGTGCGAGTCGAGGAACGCCTCGCGGTCCTTGTCGTCGATCTCGCGCCAGCGCCGGCGCTTGGCCTCGACCTCCCGGTAGCCGACCGTCATCTGCGTCGGGCGCAGCTCGGCGATCGGCGTGCTGTGGAGAATCGGGTCGCGGACGGAGGAGCGGGGCATCGGAGGGATCATCGGCCTTCATGCGCGCGGGACCCCCGCGCCGGACCAGGAAGACTTGGTCGCACCCTCCCCTGGGTCAAGGCGCCGGACCGATGCCACACGGTCTAACAGGTGCCCGTCATCTCGCCCGAACGGATTAATCCCCGCCTCTGAAAATATTTTTCCGAGGGTTTCAAGCTCCTCGCACCACTGATGTTTTTCCGGTTCAATGACGGCCTGGGCGGGACGCCGACCCATGCCTTCGCGGCAGGTGGAGGGGCCTCCGGTCAACCTTGACTTGGCCTTGTTTTGCTCGCCAAGAGACGGCGACGGGGCGTCGTCCGCGAGGCGCGGCGCCCCGGCCCGGCTTCTGCTCCGTCGCCCACCGCTGTCATGGATCTGACGTAGGGACAGGGCAGGACACCCGGGAGATCCGGTCTCAAGGCACAGACAGGGGCCGGTCGGCCCGGAACCGCTCGGCTGCCGCCCCGTCGCAGGGCGGGAAGCCGGGGGTCCCGAGGACCCGGCCGCACACCCCGGCGATTGGTCGGCGCGCGATGGACACCAACAACCCTCTGACCAAGGAGCCTGTGACCTCCCGGGTGGCGGCGCGGCGGCGCGGCGGCCTCGGCTGGGTCGTCATCATCCTCATCCTCGCGGGCGCGGGCGCGGCGATCGGGTATGTGCCCGCCCTCGCGCCCGTCCGCGAGCGCCTGGAGGACCTGCTGGTGCAGCGCCAGGGGGTCGAGGGCCAGGCGCCCGAGGCCGGCGAGACCACCGCCCCCCCCGTCTTCCGGCCGAGCAAGCAGCAGCGCGCGAGCTTCGGCATCGAGACCGTGCAGGCCCGCGACTTCCGGCCGGAAGGGTTCGCCGAGGGGCGGATCACCGTCAACGAGGACGACAACGTCCCGGTCTACACGCCCTATGCCGGCCGGGTGACCAAGGTGATGGTCCGGGCCGGCGACCGGGTGAAGGCCAACCAGGTCCTGTTCACCCTCGAGGCCGCCGACATGGTCTCGGCCCTCAACGACTTCCAGGCGGCGACGAACGCGCTCGCCAAGACCTCAGCCCTGGTCAAGCTCAACCAGACCGTGGCGGCCCGGCTCCAGGAGCTGTTCCAGGCCAAGGCGGTGGCGCTGAAGGACTGGCAGCAGGCCCAGAACGACGTGATCGCCGCCCAGAGCGACCAGCGCTCGGCGGAAGCCGCGCTCCAGGCGGTGCGCAACCGCCTGCGCATCCTCGGCAAGTCGGACGCGGAGATCGACGCCTTCGCGCGGAGCGGCGCGATGAGCCCCGAGACCGAGATCCGCGCCCCGATCGCCGGCACCATCGTGCAGCGCAAGGTGGGCCTCGGCCAGTACCTCGCCTCGGGGAGCGACCCGGCCTTCGTCATCGGCGACCTCTCGACGGTGTGGCTCGTCGCCAACGTGCGCGAGAGCGAGGTGCCGCGGATCAAGCTCGGCCAGGAGCTCGAGGCCAGCGTGATCGGCTTCCCCGACCGGGTGTTCAAGGCGAAGATCGGCTACATGGCGGCCTCCCTCGATCCCGCGACGCGCCGCCTGCCGGTGCGGGCCGAGATCGACAATGCCGAGGGCCTGCTGCGCCCCGAGATGTTCGCGACCTTCACGATCCTGACCGGCCGCGACGAGAGCGCCCCGGCGATCCCGGCTTCCGCGATCGTCTACGAGGGCGCCCGGGCCCGGGTCTGGGTCGAGCGGCCGGACGGCACCATCGCGTCGCGGAACGTCTCCCTCGGCCTCTCCGGCGGCGGCCTCGTCCAGGTCGTCGACGGGCTGAAGGTGGGCGAGCGGGTGGTGACCCGCGGCAGCCTGTTCATCGACCGCGCCGCCTCCGGCGACAAAGCGTCCTGACTCCCGGCCTCCCGAGTTCGGCTTTCTTGTGCCCGTGATTCCAAACCCCGCGAGAGGGGCACCATGAACCGCCTGATCGACTTCGCCCTGCGCCAGCGGGTGCTGGTGCTGCTCCTCTTCATCGCGATGCTCGGGATCGGCTACGCGAGCTTCCAGCAGCTCAACATCGAGGCCTATCCGGATCCGGTGCCGCCGCTCGTCGACGTCATCACCCAGAATCCGGGCCAGTCGGCCGAGGAGATCGAGCGCTACATCACCATCCCGCTGGAGGTGCAGCTCGCCGGCATCCCCAACGCCACGGTGACGCGGACGATCTCGGTCTTCGGCCTCTCGGACGTGAAGATCCAGTTCACCTACGACTTCACCTACCAGGAGGCGCTCCAGCGCGTCCTCAACCGCCTGTCGCAGCTCTCGCCGCTGCCCAACAACGCCCAGCCGCAGATCTCGCCGACGAGCCCGATCGGCGAGATCATGCGCTACCAGGTGGCGGGCCCGCCGGGCTTCTCCTCGACCGACCTGAAGACCCTGCAGGACTGGGTGCTGCAGCGCCGCTTCAAGGCGATCCCCGGCGTCGTCGACGTCTCGGCCTTCGGTGGCAAGACGAAGGAGTTCGAGGTCGCGGTCGACCTGCGCAAGCTCCAGGCGCAGGGGCTGACCCTGGTCCAGCTCGTCACGGCGCTGAACAACTCGAGCACCAATGTCGGCGGCCAGACCCTCAATGTCGGCGAGCAATCGGCGGTGGTGCGCGGCATCGGCCTCATCCGCGACATGGACGACATCCGCAACACCATGATCACGCAGGTCAACGGCGTGCCGGTGCTGGTGCGCGACGTCGCCGAGGTGTCGGTCAGCAACGCGCCGCGCCTCGGCATGGTCGGCCACGAGAATGACGGCGACATCGTCGAGGGCATCGTGCTGCTCAGCCGCGGCGGCAAGAGCCTGCCGACGATCCAGCGGGTCGAGGCCGAGATCCAGAAGATCAACGCGTCGGGCATCCTGCCGCCCGGCGTGCAGGTGGTGCCGCTCTACGACCGCAGCGCGCTCATCCACACCACCACCCACACGGTGATGCACAACCTCGTCTTCGGCGTGGTGCTGGTGTTCCTGGTGCAGTGGCTCTTCCTCGGCAGCCTGAAGAGCGCGATCATCGTCGCCGCCACCATCCCCTTCGCCTTGGGCTTCGCCATCACCATCATGGTGGCGCGGGGAGAGTCCGCGAATCTCCTGTCGCTCGGGGCGATCGATTTCGGCCTCATCGTCGACGCGACGGTGATCATGGTGGAGAACATTTTTCGCCATCTCGCCGAGCACAAGGGACCAACGAGAGCCGGCAGCGGCGTCAAGCTCGGGCTGATCGCGTCCGCCGCGCGCGAGGTGAACCGGGCGATCTTCTTCTCCGCCTCGATCATCATCGTGGGCTTCCTGCCGCTCTTCACCCTGACCGGCGTCGAGGGCCACATCTTCGGGCCGATGGCGAAGACCTACGCCTACGCGCTGGTCGGGGGCCTGCTCGCCACCTACACGGTGTCGCCGGCGCTCTCGGCGCTCATCCTGCCGAACCACGTCGAGGAGCGCGACACCATCGTGGTGAAGATCCTCCGGGCGCTGTTCCGGCCGCTCCAGGGCTTCACCCTGAACAACCGGGTCCTGACCATCCTGATGACGCTGGCGATGCTCGGCTGCACGGGGGTCGCGATGCGGACGCTGGGCCTCGAGTTCCTGCCGACGCTGGAAGAGGGCAACCTCTACATCCGCGGCACGATGCCGGCCTCGATCTCGCTGGAGGCCGGCAACCCCTATGTCGAGCGGATGCGCAAGCTGATCGGCTCCTACCCGGAGGTGACCACGGTCGTCTCGCACCAGGGCCGGCCCGACGACGGCACCGACGCCACCGGCTTCTTCAACGTCGAGATCTTCGCCCCGCTGAAGCCAGCCGACCAGTGGCGGCCCGGCCTCACCAAGGAGAAGCTGATCGACGAGATCTCGGGCCGCTTGCGCGAGGAGCTGCCCGGCATCGAGTTCAACTTCTCGCAATACATCCAGGACAACGTCCAGGAGGCGGCCTCGGGCGTGAAGGGCGAGAACTCGGTCAAGATCTACGGCACCGACCTCGAACAGATCACCCGCACCGCCAACGAGGTGAAGGCGGCGCTCGCCACGATCCCCGGGGTGACGGACCTGGCGGTGTTCACCTCCCTCGGCCAGCCGACGGTGCGCATCGACATCGACCGGGCGCGGGCCGCCCGCTACGGCCTCGCTCCCGGCGACATCGCCACCACCATCTCGGCGGCGATCGGCGGCCAGGCCGCCGGCGACCTCTACGAGTACGGCAGCGACCGCCACTTCCCGATGCGGGTGCGGCTGGCGCCGGAATACCGCCGCTCGCTCGAGACCATCCGCAACATCACGGTCGGAGTGACGAATCCGAGCGGCGGGGTGATGCAGGTGCCGCTCTCGGAGATCGCCCACGTCCAGCTCGTCTCGGGCGCCGCCTTCATCTACCGCGAGAACCAGGAGCGCTACATCCCGGTGAAGTTCAGCGTCCGCGGGCGCGACCTCGGCGGCGCGGTGATCGAGGCGCAGCGGCGCGTCGCCGAGCAGGTCGAGCTGCCGGCCGGCTACCACCTCGAATGGGTCGGCGAGTTCACCAACCTCCAGGGCGCGATCGCGCGCCTGAAGCTCGTGGTGCCGCTGACGATCGGGCTGATCGCGCTCCTGCTCTACGTGAACTTCGCCTCGCTCACCGACACGCTGCTGACCTTGAGCGTGATCCCGATGGCGCTGATCGGCGGCATCTTCGCGCTGGTGCTCACCGGCACGGCGTTCTCGGTCTCGGCGGCGATCGGCTTCATCGCGCTGTTCGGCATCTCGACCATGGAGGGCGTGATCCTGCTCTCCTACTGCAACCAGCTGATGGACGAGGGCTGGGCGCGGGCCGAGGCCATCCACCACGCCGCCGACGTGCGGATGCGCCCGGTGATGATGACCTGCGTCGCGGCCTGCGTCGGCCTCCTGCCGGCGGCGGTCTCGACCGGCATCGGCTCGCAGGTGCAGAAGCCTCTCGCCCTGGTGGTGGTGGGCGGCATCCTGCTGGCGCCGATCCTGATCCTGGTGGTGCTGCCGGTGCTGATCGCGGCCTTCTCGCGCCACCGTCCGCGGGTGCCTGTCGCCCCGGTGCGACAGCCCGAGCCGGCGGAGTGAGCTAGATGCTGTCCCGACCCGACACGCTCTCCCCCGCCTCCGCCAGTATGCCCCCTTCCATGCGCGCCCTCCTGCGCCTCTCGACCGCGATCACGGCCCCGCGCGCCGCCTCTGCCGGATCCTCGGCGGAGTGCGCGCTGACGGGCGGCCCGAACCCGGACGAGACGGATCCGGGCGACGCCGGCTTGGGCGACGCCGGCTTGGGCGACGCCGGCTTGGGCGACGCCGGCTTGGGCGACGCCGGCTTGGGCGACGAGGCGGGACCCCGTCCCGCCGCGCGCACCGCGGCCCGCATCCTGGCGGCGGCGCTCGCCGCCGCCTCGGCCTCGGCCTGCATGGTCGGGCCCGATTTCCAGGGCGCGACGCCGCCGCCGGTCTCCCGCTACACCAGGGAGTCTCTGCGCAACCCGGACACCAGCGCCGAGGACCGCCGCAACGGCGCGCCCGGTCAGACCTTCGCCATCGGGCGCGACGTGCCGGGCGAGTGGTGGACGCTGTTTCGCTCGAAGGCCCTCAACGGCCTGGTGACCGAGGCGCTCGCCCGCAACCCGAACCTCGAGGCGGCCCAGGCGAGCTTGCGGGCGGCGCGGGCCACCACGGAGGCGCAGCGCGGCGCGCTCTTCCCGCAGGTCGGCTTCAACTCCCAGGCCTCCTATAACAAGGCCCCGGGCGGCGACCTGCAATCGCCGCTCAACGACAATTCGCTGCTCTACAGCCTCGTCACCCCGCAGGTGACGGTGAGCTTTGCCCCCGACGTGTTCGGCGGCACCCGTCGCGCCCTGGAATCGCAGGCGGCCCAGGCCGAGGGGCAGCTCTGGCAGTTGGAGGCGGCCTATCTCACGCTGAGTTCCAACGTCGTCGCGGCGGCGATCCAGGAAGCCTCCCTGCGGGCCCAGATCGCCGCGACCGAGAAGGTGATCCAGGCCCAGACCGACCTCCTGAACCTGATCACCAAGCAGCAGAATGCCGGGCAGGTCGCGGGCGCCGACGTGGTGCAGCAGACCGCGCTGCTGGCCCAGTCGCAGCAATTGCTGCCGCCCTTGCAGCGCGCGCTCGCCCAGCAGCGCAACCTGCTGACGGCGCTCGCCGGCCGGTTCCCGAGCGAGGAGGTGAGCCAGACCTTCACGCTGGCCTCGCTGCACCTGCCCCGCACCCTGCCGGTGAGCCTGCCCTCGCGGCTGATCGAGCAGCGCCCGGACGTGAAGGCCGCCGAGGCCGCGGTCCACGCGGCGAGCGCGCAGGTCGGCGTCGCGGTGGCCAACCGCCTGCCGCAATTCACCATCTCGGGCGCGGTCGGCGCCAGCGCGACCAACTTCGCCGGCCTGCTCAACCCGGCCGCCAGCCTCTGGACCATCGCCGGCGCGGTGGCCCAGCCGCTCTTCGACGGCGGCACCCTCTTTCGGCGCCAGCAGGCGGCGGAGGAGAACCTGGTTGCGGCGCAAGCCCAGTACCGCGCCACCGTCATCACCGCCTACCAGAACGTGGCGGATGCCCTGCGTGCCCTCCAGGCCGACGGCCGCGCGGTGGCGGCCGCCAACGCCGCCGCCAAGGCGAGCCAGCAGAGCGTGGAACTGGTGCGCAAGCAGTTCGGCCTCGGCGCGGTCAGCAGCGCCTCGCTGCTCATCACCCAGTCGGCCTATCTCCAGGCCGTGGTGACCCAGGCCCAGGCGCAGGCGAACCAGTACGCCGATACGGCGGCCCTGTTCCAGGCGCTCGGCGGCGGATGGTGGAACCGGCGCGACGTGAAGCCGGCGCGCGACCCGAAGGACCCGGCGCCGTTCCTGTAGCCGGCGGTCGTCGCCCGGCCGCGCAGCACGGCGGCCAGCGAACACCTTTGCGGGGTTCAGCGCAGGTCTATGACGGCGCGGCCCGGCGCGGGGCCGTCCCAGGGAGCGGCCTTGTCCTTGAGAAAGTCGTCCTGACGGCGCGCCGGCGGCGCCTGATCCGCCGCGCCGCGGGGCTGCGCCCGGGCCGGAGCCATCGCGTCGAGGGCCGTCGCGGCCGTCGCGCCGGGCAGCCCCGCTGGATTGGCGACCCGCCCCTCGGCCTGGTCCAGGCAGCGCCGCAGCGCGCCGGGATCGGGCAGGAGCGTGCAGTCGTTCACGCTGGTGGGGCTCGTCTGCGCGAGGGAGCCGGTCGCGAGCAGCGGCAGCAGCAGGAGGGCGGCCCGCAATCCCGGTCCGGTTCCGCTCACGGGCGCGCCGTCCTCGCGCGGGTATCCACCTGCCGGATCTCGATCTCGCTCGGTTCCGAGGGACGGATCCGCTTCGGTACCGGCGCCGCGGTGGCGACCTGCTGGCTCGCCGGCATCGCGGGAGCAGCTTGCGCCGCGCGGGCCAGGCCCGGCTGCGCCGCCCGGCCCTGCGCCGGCGGGCTCGCCTGCTGCGCCTGCGCCGGGGCGGCCGGCGCCGCCTTGTCGAGGCGGCCGAGGCGGACCCGGACGTACTCCACGGCGCGCTTGCCGGCGTCGAAGCCGCACTCGTAGGTGACGCGGACCCAGTCCTTCTGCGGGCTCAGGAAGCGGATCGAGTCGCCCCGGTAGCGCACCAGGGTCGAGGCGCCCTCCGGGGCTTCGGCCTGCTGGAAGATCTTGGCGAACGGCCGGCTGACCCACTCGAAATCCGTCGGCGCCTCCGCCTCGACGCGGGGCGCGCAGAGTTGGGCGGCCACCTCGGAATTCGCCCGCACGCAGGCGGAATCGCAGCCGGGCGCCGGCTGCGGCGGCGCGGTGGCCTGAGCCGGGGCGGGGCCGGCGGCTGGCTGGCCGGCAGCGAGGCCGGCCTGGACCTGCTGATGGGAGGCGGGGCCGGCCGGCGCCGGCTGGGGCGGCGCCGTCTGCCCGAAGGCCGGTCCGGCCAATCCGGCGACCGCGACGAGGAGCCGGGCGCTCCCGCGCGCTGGACGAAGTCGCTGCATCCCCTTCTCCCCCGATCACCACGCCCTTTGCCGGGCGCCTTCATGGTTCGTCATCGCCTCTACCGCCCGACGACAATCGAGCCGCGGCCGGACCGACCGTCAATACAAGCCATCACGCACACTGCCACCTTCACCGGTGGGTTCAAGCCCCACCACTTTCGAAGTAGCGGGCAGGTTGCAAAAATAGCACAAAGTTGTAGCCGGGAGATCATTTGAAGGAAGAGATCAGATCAGGTCATCGCGGTCGCCGAGCCGGAGACGAATCGGCAGAAATAGCTAAACCATTGAATTTTCTATCGATTGTTCGTGCTCGAACGGTCGGCCGCCGACCCGAAATACCAACCTTTGATTGACGAAGTACGCACGTAGATTGAGTTTCCACGACCATGACGCCCGCTTGATCAGACGGGTTCGGCGTGTGTAGGTAAACGAAGCGTTAAGTCGCAATGAAGCGATCGATGCGCACAGGCCGAAACCTGGATTCAACTCAGCAAAGACTGATCAAGGGAGTGTCGTCATGTCCAAGTCCGTTCTTCTCGGCTCCGTTGCGCTGTTCGCGGTCGCTTTCGCCGGTACTGCTTCGGCGCAGTCGTCGTCCGCCCCGATCCTGAACAACAGCCCGACCGCCAACGAGGCGATCGTCATCCAGCGCGGCGGCGGCAACACGTCGACCGTCGATCAGACCGGCGCCACGAACGGCAAGGTCGGCAAACTGAACAACACGATCGATCTCACGGCCGACAACATCACGGCTGCGAACGGCAACATGGCGTTTACCATGGCGAATTCCGTAGTGCAGTACGGCAATTCGAACGACCTGAACATTTACCAGGCCGGAAACAACAACACGGTTTCGAGCTCCTCCGGCAACTACAACAATGAGACCTTCGACTTTAATCCCGCGGCCGGCGGGTCGTTCCAGCGCGGCGACTACAACCGGGTCGCGGTGAGCCAGGGCGGCGATAACGGCATCGCCCAGTTCCAGCAGAACGGCAACGGCAACTACGGCTCCATCATCACCGACCAAGGCGCCAAGAATACCTATGCCGGCCTGTTCCAGTTCGGCAGCAGCAACGAGGCCCGCATCCACCAACACGACCAGGCTAATAACGCCTACGCGGTGGTGGTGCAGCGCGGAAGCAACAACAAAGGATCCATCGATCAGTACGGCACGACCAATTACGCGGCGCTGCTGCAGGTCGGAGACTACAACAGCGCTGGCATCGTCCAGGGCGGAACGGCCGGCGTCGGCGCCGGCGGCTACCAGAACGGCGTCGGCAACTCCGCCTCGGTCACGCAGAACGGCGGTCTGGCCTCCAATGCCCTGTTCGCCCAAAACGGCAACGGCAACAGCGTGACGATCCGCCAGAAGTGAGGATCGGATCCCCGCGATCGACCCCGGGGTGGCCCCTGTCGCCGCCCCGGGACCCGCGGGGACGAGGAACGAAGCCTTACGAGACACGACGATCTGGCCAGCCCCACGGGGCTGGCCTTTCACGCCGGCGCGGCCGGCGCACGAGGAGGCCGAGCGATGCCCACCATCGACCTGCCCGCGGCGGGCCCGGCGACCTGCATCGTCGTCGAGAGCCGCTCCCTCGACGGAGCCCGGATCGCCGTGCGGATCACGGCGTCCGAGGCGCTCTCGGGGCGCTACAGCCTCCAGGTCCGCAAGTCGGACGCGGCCGGATCGGCCGTGATGGAGCAGGCCGGCGGCTTCGCGACCGGCGCCGGCGAGACCCGCGGCTTCGGCCAGGTCCTGGTGAGCGTCGCCCCGGCGGGCGAACTCGTCCTCGACGCGCGGATCGCGTTCAACGGCACGACCGTCCGCTGCGGCCACCAGCGCACCGATTCGCTGTAACCCGCGAGCATCATACCGTCGCCACCGCCGCCCGACCCGGCGCTCCGGATCGGCTCTTCTTTCGCGGCGATCTCTTCTTCTATCCGTGCACGCGCAATGACCCAGGGTATCCCTGAACTAAGCGTATAGCAAGTCTCCAATCAAGCCGGGAATGTGTCAAGACGGCAACAGGATCAGATTCCCACACAGGAACAGATCGCGACATCTATACATCGTCCGGAAGCGATGATTTGATCAGAGACAGCGAAGATCGGGAGGGGGCATGATCGGTCATGGAACTCGCGGCAGCCGAGCCGGGCTCCTGCTGGCCGTTTGTGTCGGCGCGACTGTAATCCCGGCAGCGGCGCAGGATCGGGTGACCATCGATCAGGTCCAGGTCCGGACGATCCGGCCGGATGCCGGCGTTTCCCGTCCGGCGATCCAGGAGGCCGACTACATCCTGAGCAGCCAGTCCGGCATCACGCTGATGTCCCCGGGCCCCGCGCTCCCCGCCGTACCGGCCGGAAGCCAGGCCCGCGTCCTCCAGTCCGGCGTCGGCAACACCTCGACGGTGGACATGTCGGGCAATGCCAACGCGGCGTTCCAGAGCATCGTGGGCGCCCGGAACACCGTGACCCAGGAGCAGTCCGGCAGCTTCAACCAGTCGAGCGTCACGGTGTTCGGCAACACCAACACCGTCGGCACGCGCCAGGACGGCAACGGCGCGGCCGCGACCGTGACGGTGCGCGGCGACAGCAACACCGTCACGGCGCAGCAGCAGGGCAACAATCCGCTGCCCATCAGCATCACGCAAGTCGGCAACGGCGGCAGCGTCTCGGTCTCACGCAAGTAGAACCATGCTCCGGATCATGCTCACCGGGCCTTTGGCCCAGACCTTCGCGGCTTTCGCCCTCGCGACGCTCGCCGGCGCGGCGCAGGCCGGCAGCCTCGTCTACCAGCCGGTCAATCCGTCCTTCGGCGGCAGCCCGCTGAACGGCGCATGGCTGCAGGCCGAGGCCACGGCGCAGAACGACGCCGCGCGGCGCACGCAGCGCCTGCAGCAGCTCTTCTCGGCCCAGCAGAGCAGCGCGACCGGGACGACGCCCGGCCAGCTCTTCTCGCAGCAGCTCCAGGCCCAGATCTACAGCTCGCTCGCCAACCAGATCACGCAGGCGATCTTCGGCGAGAACGCGCAGCAGAGCGGCAGCTACAGCTTCGGCGGCTCGACCGTGACGTTCCAGCGGGTCGGCACCAACATCCAGCTCCAGATCTTCGACGGGACGACGACGACGACGGTGGTGGTGCCGGCGACGGCGACCCTCGGTGGCGGATCGGGCGCCGCCCCGCTCTCCGGCGCGCCCTGACGACGCCACGGCCCGATCATGATCGCATCTCTCGCGTCGCGGCGCCGGCTCCGCGCCATCCGGCAGTGGCGGCTCGGCGCCGCCTGCGCGGCCCTCCTCGCCCCGGCCCTGGCGGGCTGCGGCACGACCTGGATCCGCGAGCCGCTCGCCGAGGCGCCCGTGGTGACGACGCCGTCGCCGACGGACCTCAACCTCGAGACGCTGCCGCCGCCGGCGCGCAAGATCGACGTCGCGATCTACAGCTTTCCCGACCTGACCGGGCAGAACAAGCCCAACGACAACATCGCGGAGTATTCCCGCGCCGTGACCCAGGGCGGGGGCGCCTTCGTGGTCGACGCCCTGCGCCGGGCCGGCGGCGGGCGGTGGTTCTCGGTGGTCGAGCGGACGGGCCTCGCCAACCTGCTCCAGGAGCGCCAGCTCATCCGGGCGACGCGCCAGGAATTCGAGGGAACCGACGCCAAGCCCCTGCCGCCGATCCGCTTCGCGGGGCTGATCGTCGAGGGCGGCATCATCGGCTACGACGCCAATACGGTCACCGGCGGGGCCGGCGCCAACCTGCTCGGCATCGGCGGCGACACGCGCTACCGTCGCGACGAGGTCACGGTGGCGATGCGCATCGTCTCGGTCCAGACCGGCGAGGTGCTCAACAGCGTCACGGTGACGAAGACGATCTACTCGGTCGGCCTCAACGCCAACGCCTACCGCTACGTCGCGGTCGCGAAGCTCCTCCAGGTCGAGGCCGGGGTGACGCGCAACGAGCCGACCCAGATGGCGGTGCGCGAGGCGATCGACCTCGCGGTCTACGCGACGATCATCGAGGGCGCCCGCAAGAAGCTCTGGCGCTTCCGCGACCCGACCGCCTCGTCCCGGCTGATCGAGGATTACCTGATGCGCGACAAGCCGACCCCGCTCGCCCAGCCCGAATCCGTGCCGGCCGCGGACCGGCCGGTCGTGGCGAAGTCCTGAAAGACCAGCCGGGAGCGCCCCCATGACCGGGCTCGCCAGCATCGCCCGTCTCGTGAAGCGCCCGCTCGCCGCGATGCTCGCGGGCACGGTGCTCACCGGCGCGTTTCTCCCGGCGCTCGGCCCCGGCGGGCCCGCGCGGGCGGCCGGCGACCGGGACCCGGCCGCCGCCCGCGGCGGCCCGTTCACCGGGATCGAGGCGGCCGACGGCCTCGTCATCGTCGCCCGCCCCGCGAACCCGTTCCCCGAGCCCGCCTGGGCGCCGCTGTTCCCGGGCAGGGACGACATCCGGGCCCTGATCGTCGTGGCTGCCCACGCCAACGACCTGCCGCCCGATTTCTTCCTGCGCCTCCTGCGCCAGGAGAGCGGCCTCGATCCCCGGGCGGTGAGCCGGGCCGGCGCCCAGGGCATCGCCCAGTTCATGCCCTACACGGCGGCCGAGCGCGGGCTGCGCGACCCCTTCGACCCGAGCGAGGCGATCCCGAAATCGGCGGCCCTGCTCCGCGAGCACCAGACCCGGTTCGGCAATCTCGGCCTCGCCGCGGCGGCCTACAATGCCGGCCCGCAAAGGGTACGGAACTGGCTCGACGGGCGCTCGGCCCTGCCGATGGAGACGCAGAACTACGTCCGGCAGATCACCGGCCGGGCCGTCGAGGACTGGGCCCCGCCCGGCGCCGCCCTCCTGTCGACCGCGAGCCGGCCGATGGGCGGCACGGCCTGGGCCGCGGCCCTCGGTGCGACCGCGGCCCTGAGCCCGGCGGCGGCCCTGGACCCGACGGCGGCTTGGGGCACGACGGGGCGCGCGCTGTGGGGCCCGGCCTGGCACGCGACGGCCAACCCGGCCCGGCCCGCGCGCTGGGCCTCGACCGCGCCGCGCGACCGCCAGGCCCTCCGGGTCCGCGCGGCCACGACGCCGCCGGGCGTGGGCCATCCGGCTCGCACCGCCCGTTCCGCGCCCGAGCCGCGCTCGGAGAAGGGCCTCTGCGCCACCCTCAACGCCGCCGGCAGCGCGTGCATCGTGCAGGCCGTCTACTGAGGTAGCGACGGCGCCACTTGCGGGATCGCGACGGGATTCGCCGGTTCCGGCGGGGCCGGCCTGCGCACCGACCGGCCGCGACGGATCGAGCGGGGGGACGCCTCGATTGGGCCGGCCGCCGCGATCAGGGACTCGTCGAGCTTCGGCGCGGCCTGGAGGGCGGCGGAGCGGGGACCCGGGGCGAGGCGCTGTCCCTGATACAGGTCGATGCAGTCGCGCAGGGCGATCGGATCGCGGATGAACGTGCAATCATTGACGTTCGGCACCGGGGCGCCCTGCGCGAAGGCGCCCGTACCGAGCGTGACGAGCGCGGCGACCGGGGCGATCCATCTCGACAACCACATGCTGCTCACCCCGTTCAGGCCGGTTCGACCGTCCGCCACGGCTGAACTTCACCGTGAGCGCAACGGGACGAAGGGCGGGGAAGTTCCGCCAAGCCTCGGCAGGTCCACCAAACCTCGGCGGCGTGATCGATCGCGCCCCGTCGCCGCCGCGCACGAAATGCGTCAGGATCGCCCCGGCATCGACGGCACGGGACGATGGGGAATGGAAGCGCGCACGACACGGAAGATCCGGCGCCTCGGGGCCGCCCTGGGGCTCACCGGTCTCGCCGTCTCCGCCTGGCTCGGGTCAACCCTCGCCCGTCTCCCGCCCCTCGACCTCGCCGCGGCGCAGGCCCGCTCCCCCATCGTCCTCGACCGCACCGGCACGCTGCTGCGCCCCTTCGCGACCGCCGACGGGCGCTGGCGGCTGCCGCTCGAACCGGATGCCGTCGATCCGCGCTTCTTCGCCATGCTGACCGCCTACGAGGACCGGCGCTTCCGCGCCCATCCGGGCGTCGACCCGGCGGCGCTCCTGCGCGCCGCCGGGCAGTGGCTCGCGGCCGGGCGGATCGTGTCGGGGGCCTCGACCCTGTCGATGCAGGTGGCCCGCCTCGTCGAGCCGCGGGGCGAGCGCTCGCTGAAGGCCAAGCTGCGCCAGATCGCCCGGGCGATCGCGCTGGAACGGCGCCTCGGCAAGGACGGAGTCCTGCGGCTCTACCTCGCCCTCGCGCCCTATGGCGGGCCGGTCGAGGGCTTGCGGGCGGCGAGCCTCGCCTATTTCGGGCGCGAGCCGGCGCGGCTGACGCTGGCCGAGGCCGCCCTGCTGGTCGCCCTGCCCCAGGCGCCGGAGGGGCGGCGGCCCGACCGCTTCCCGGACGCCGCCCGCCGGGCCCGCGACCGGGTGCTCGACATCGCGGCCGCCCGCGGCGTGGTGCCGGCGGCGGACGCGGCCGCTGCCAAGGCCGAGCCGGTGCCGCATTCCCGAAAACCCTTCCCGATGCTGGCGCCGCACGCCGCCGAGGCGGCCCTGGCCCAGGAGCCGGGCCGGGCCGTGCATCGGCTCACGATCGACGCGCGGCTGCAGGGACGGCTCGAACCGCTCGTGGCCGAGCGCGCGGCGGCGTTCGGCCCGGGCCTGTCGGCAGCGGTTCTCGTCATCGACAACGCCACCGGCGAGGTGCGGGCGCAGGTCGGCAGCGCCGGCTACCTCGATGCCGCGCGCGCAGGCGCCATCGACATGACGGGGGCGGTGCGCTCGCCGGGCTCGGCGCTCAAGCCCTTCGTCTACGCCATGGCGTTCGAAGCGGGGCTCGCGCATCCCGAGACCCTGATCGAGGACCGCCCGTCCCGGTTCGGCGCCTCCTACGCGCCGGAGAATTTCGATCTCACCTTCCAGGGCACGGTGACGGCGCGGCGTGCGCTCCAGCTCTCGCTGAACGTGCCGGCAGTGGAACTGATGGAGGCGGTGGGACCGGCCCGCTTCATCGCCCGCCTGCGCTCCGCCGGCGCCGGTATCGCCCTGCCGCGGGACGCCGCGCCCGGCCTGCCGGTCGCGCTCGGGGGGCTCGGCATCACGCTGTCTGACCTCGCGCGGCTCTATGCCGGGCTCGCCCGCGGCGGCGAGGTGCCTGTGCTGAGGCGCCGCCTCGACGCCCCGGCCACGGAGGCGGTGCCGCCGCGCATCGCCGAGCCGGTGGCGGCCTGGTACGTCGCCGATGTCCTGCGGGGTACGCCACCGCCCGAGAGCGCGCTCCCGAACCGCCTCGCCTACAAGACCGGCACGTCCTACGGCTACCGCGACGCCTGGGCGGCCGGGTTCGACCGGCGATACACGGTCGCGGTGTGGCTCGGGCGGCCGGACGGGGCCGGGGTGCCGGGCCTCGTCGGGCGGGTCGCCGCCGCGCCGCTCCTGTTCGACGCGGTCGCGCGCCTCGGCGGCGAACCCGAGCCGGTGCCGCGCCCCCGCGACGCCCTGGTGGCGTCGACCTCCACCCTGCCGCCTCCCTTACGCTCTTTACGCCGGGAGACGGGACCGACCGACCGCCTGCGCATCGCCTACCCGCCGGACGGGGCGCGGATCGATCTCGGCGCGCTGGAGGGCGCGCCCGCCGGCCTCGCCCTCAAGGCGCACGGCGGCACCCTGCCGCTGACCTGGCTCGTCGGCGGGCTGCCGGTGACCGAATCGGACCGGCGCCAGGCCGAGTGGCAGCCCGACGGCGCCGGCTTCGTGCGCATCTCGGTGCTCGACGCCACGGGCGCGAGCGACAGCGTGATGGTGCGGATCGAGTAGAGCGGTTTCCGACGAAGCGGCCACCGGTTCGGCCCAGAAAATGCGTCAAAATCAATGACCTAGAGCATCATCCGATCGCGTTGCGATCGAACGTTGCCCTAGGCCCGCACACATTTTCGCGAGGATGGCGCAAGGGTAGCGGCGGATCGTTTCGCCGCCCGCCCCGTTCCTCCCCGTGGAAGCGTGGCGAGACGGCGAGCGCCGCGCGTGTGGGAGTGAAGCGTCGCATGGCCGATGGGCGAGACGATTCCCGGCGGAGCTTTCCGATGAAGCCCGCCCGGGTCCAGGCCGCCGAGACCCCCGGCGACGGCCTCGCGGCGCCGCTGGTCATCGCGGCGGTGATCGTGGCGGCCCTGTATTTCGGGCGCGAGATCCTGATCCCGATCGCCATCGCGGTGCTGCTCAGCTTCGTGATCGGGCCGCTGGTGGCGCTGCTGCGCAAGCTCCGGCTCGGGCGGATCCTCTCCGTCGGCGTCGCGGTGCTGCTGCTGCTCGCCGTGGTGGCGGGCTTGGGCGGCCTCATCGGCATGCAGGTCGCCGACCTCTCGACCGGCCTGCCGCGCTACCAGCGCACCATCGCCCAGAAGGCCGAGAACCTGAAGGCGGGCCCCCTCGGGAGCATGGCCGGGTATCTCCGCAGCATCAACCACCAGATCCAGCAGGCCGGGGCCCCGGAGCAGAAGCCGCAGGACCAGACGAAAGAACAGAAGGAGAAGCCCGAGGGCAAGCGCGCCCCGCCGCCCGCGGTGCAGAACCCCGACAAGCCGGTCCTGGTCGAGGTGCGCGACCGCGAGCCGAGCCCGGTCGAGCTCGCCGAGAAGCTTCTGGCCCCGGTCGTCTCGCCGCTCGCCACCCTCGGCATCGTCTTCGTGGTGCTGATCTTCATCCTGGTCCAGCGCGAGGATCTGCGCGACCGGATGATCCGCCTCGTCGGCTCCAGCGACCTGCACCGCACCACCGTGGCGATGGACGACGCGGCGCGGCGCCTGAGCCGGTTCTTCCTGGTCCAGCTCGCGCTCAATGCAGGATTCGGCCTCGCCATCGGCACCGGGCTGTGGCTGATCGGCGTGCCGAACCCGATCCTGTGGGGCATCTTCACCGCGCTGATGCGCTTCGTGCCGTATATCGGCGCCTTCCTGTCGGCCCTGCTGCCGCTGGTGCTGGCGGCGGCCGTCGATCCGGGCTGGAACATGGTGCTGGCGACCGCCGCCCTGTTCCTGGTGCTCGAGCCGCTCGTCGGCCAGTTCATCGAGCCCCTGGTCTACGGCCACTCGACCGGGCTGTCGCCCTTCGCGGTCCTGGTCTCGGCCCTGTTCTGGACCTGGCTGTGGGGGCCGGTCGGGCTCCTGCTCTCGACGCCGCTCACCGTCTGCCTCGTCGTGCTCGGCCGCCACGTCGACAAGCTCGAATTCCTCGACGTGCTGTTCGGCGACCGCCCGGCCCTGACCCCGGTCGAGAATTTTTACCAGCGCATGCTGGCCGACGACCCGGACGAGGCGCAGGAGCTGGCCGAGGTCATCCTCGCCCAGTGCTCGCTGTCCTCGTACTACGACGAGGTGGCGCTGAAAGGCCTCCAGCTCGCCGCCACCGACGCCCGCCGCGGCGTGCTGACCGAGAACCAGCTCGAGCGCATCCGCGTCGGCATCGCGCAGCTGATCGAGGATCTCTCCGACCGGGACGACGCGGCGCCGGAGACGAAGCCGACGCTCGCCGGTCGCCTCCTGTCGGGCCGCCAGGACGAGGAGATGCCCTGCGAGGCCTCCCCCGCGGTGACGGACGCCCCCGCCCCGGACCAGCTGCCGGAGGAATGGCGGCGCGAGGGCGCGGTGCTCTGCGTCGCCGGCCGCGGGCCGCTCGACGAGGCCGCCTCGATGATGCTGGCCCAGCTCCTCGACAAGCACGGCTTCGGCACCCGGGTGGTGCCGTTCGAGGCGGTGTCGCGGGCCGAGATCGCCTCGCTCGATGCGGCTGCCGCGCGGATGGTGTGCATCTCCTACCTCGAGATCAGCGGCAAGCCGGCCCATCTGCGCTACCTGATCCAGCGGGTGCGGCGCCGGGCGCCGGAGGCGCAGGTGCTGGTGGGCCTGTGGCCGGCGGACGACGCGGTGCTGAGCGATCCCGGCGCCCGGGAATCGCTCGGCGCCGACCACTACGCGGTCTCCTTGCGCGAGGGCGTCGAGGCCTGCCTGGAGGCGTTGCGCGCCGTCCCGGCCCCCTCCCCTGCCGCCTCCCCCGCCCTGGAGCCCAAGCCCAAGCCTGAGCCCGTGCACGAAGAAGCCTGACGCGATGGCCCGGGGCGATGCCCCGGGGCTTGACGCCGGGCCTGCGCCGCCCTTTCGATCCGAGGAAGCGGGCCGCAGGCCCGGGCGAGCGGGAATCGGGGACAGCATGAGCGTGGTGGATTTCGCGCGGTTCGTGGACGAGCTCGCCACCCAATCGGGCCAGGCCATCCTGCCCTTCTTCCGCGCCGCCTTCGCCACCGAGGACAAGGCCAAGGGCCACGCCGCCTTCGACCCCGTCACCGAGGCCGACCGGGCCGGCGAGGCGGTGATGCGCCAGCTCATCAAGCGCAGCTTCCCCGACCACGGCATCCTGGGCGAGGAATTCGGCACCGAGAATCCGGATGCCGAATACGTCTGGGTGCTCGATCCGATCGACGGCACCCGCGGCTTCATCGCCGGCCTGCCGATCTGGGGCACCCTGATCGGGCTGACCCGCGGCGGCGTGCCCTGCTACGGCCTGATGAACCAGCCCTTCACCGGCGAGCGCTTCTTCGGCGACGGCGAGGCCGCCCATTACCAGGGCCCGCACGGCAGCCGCCGCCTGCGCACCCGCCGGAAAGCGGACCTGTCCGAGGCGATCCTGCACACCACCGATCCGCGCCTGTTCGGCGACGGCACCTCCGACCGGCAGGCCTACGAGCGGGTGGAGAAAGCCACCCGCCTCGCCCGCTACGGCGCCGATTGCTACGCCTACGCGATGCTCGCCGCCGGTCACATCGACCTCGTGGTCGAGGCCTCGCTCAAGCCCTACGACATCGTGGCGATGATCCCGGTGATCGAGGGCGCCGGCGGCGTCGTCACGACCTGGGAGGGGAATTCCGCCGCCAAGGGCGGGCGAATCGTGGCGGCGGGGGACAAGCGGCTGCACGCGGCGGCTTTGGCGCTTTTGAACGGGCAGGACCCTATACCACCGGCCTAAGATGCTGACGCATCAACGTCGATCTCGGGCAGGCCCGGGATCGACGAGGCCGTTGATCCATCTCGCATTTTCGACACCAGGCCAAAGGCTTGGCGAAAATTCGAGAACGGAACCAGAGGTCGTTTTCAACGACCGTTGGTATTACTCCGCGTCCACCATGCTGCGCATCGCGGCGCCCCCGAACACCACCCGGCTCCGCAAGGGCGGGCGGGAGAGGGCGTAGAGCATCCGCGGCTCGGCCGGGGCGCTCGCCGCGTCGAGGGCGGCGCGGTGCTCGGGCGGGAGCACGAGATTGAGGGCGGCGACATTGTCGGTGACCTGGTCCGGGCGGCTCACCCCCATCAGGGTCGAGGCGACGCCCGACCGCCCCATCACCCAGGCGAGGGCGACACGGGCCGGCGGAGCCCCGAGCGCCTCGGCCACCCGGCGCAAAGCCGCGACGATGTCCCAGTTGCGCGGCGTGAACAGGCTGTCGCCGAACGGGTTGGCACCGTCGAGCCGCCGGTCGCCCTCCGGGCGCGCCGCGCCGACGGCGGCGGGGGCGTCCGGCAGGCCGCCCCCGCGCGGGGCCGCCGCCTCGACGGCGTCGCGGTCGTACTTGCCCGTCAGGAGCCCGTAGGCCAGCGGCGACCACGGGACCATCGCCATCCCGAACTCGCGGGCAAGCGGGATGTGCTCGTCCTCCACCTCGCGGCTCACCAGCGAGTAGAAGTATTGCAGCGCGATCGGCCCCGGCAGGCCGCGCACTTGCGCGAGCGTCGCGATCTTGGCGGCGAGCCAGGCCGGCGCATTCGAGAGGCCCCAGTAGCGGACCTTGCCGGCCCGCACGAGGCCGGCCATCGTCTCCAGGATCTCCTCGGCCGGGGTGACGCCGTCCCAGACATGCAGCCAGTAGAGGTCGATCACGTCGGTCCGCAGGCGGCGCAGGGAGCCGTCGAGGGCGGCGTGGAGGTGCTTGGCGCCGCTGCCGCCGGCATGCGGCCCGGCGCCGGCTGCGAAGCCGGCCTTGGTCGCGAGCACGATCCGGTCGCGCAGGGAGCGCTCGGCGATGAAGCGGCCGAGCATCGCCTCGCTCTCGCCGCCGGCATAGAGGTCGGCGGTGTCGACGAAGTTGCCGCCCTCGTCGACATAGGCGTCGAACACCGCCCGGGCGCCCGCCTCGTCGAGGCCCCAGCGGGCGGTGCCGAAGGTCATGGTGCCGAGCGCGAGCGGGCTGACGCCCAGGCCCGAGCGGCCGAGCGTGCGATAATCCGACAGGTCCATTGCTGCATGTCCTCGATGATGGGACACGGGATAGCGTGAGGGATCACGGGCGATTAGCCCGGATCGGCCGCAAGCGCTTGTGAACGGGGCTCAGGAATGCGGCGCGGCACGCTCGACGATCTCGCGGCCTTCGCGGCGGTGGCCCGGGCGCGCAGCTTCACCCGCGCGGCGGCCGAGCTCGGCCTGTCGCCCTCGGCGCTCAGCCACGCGATGCGGGGGCTGGAGGCGCGGCTCGGCGTGCGGCTGCTGGCCCGCACCACCCGCAGCGTCGCCCCGACGCCGGCGGGCGAGCGACTGCTGCGCTCCCTCGATCCGGCGCTCGCTGAGGTCGCCCGCGGGATCGCCGGCCTCGCCGAGTGGCGCGGCGCCCCTTCGGGGACCGTGCGGCTGACGACCTTCCTGGCGGCGGCCCGCAGCGTGCTCGATCCGGCGCTGCCGCGCTTCCTCCTCGACCATCCGGCGGTCTCGGTCGAGGTGGTGACCGACGACCGGCTGACCGACATCGTCGCGGCGGGCTTCGATGCCGGCATCCGCTTCGGCGAGGCGGTCGAGCGCGACATGCTGGCGGTGCGCGTCGGGCCGGACCTGCGCACGGTGGTGGTGGGCACGCCCGGCTACTTCGCCCGGCGGCCTCCTCCCGAGAGCCCGGCCGACCTCGAGGGCCACGACTGCATCAACTACCGCCTAGCCGGCGGCGGCCTGTTGCCTTGGGAATTCGCTCGGGGCGGCCGCGAGATGCGGGTGCGCACGAGCGGCCGGCTCGTCGTCAATGACGGCGTCCTGGCGGGGGCGGCCCTGCGGGCCGGCGTCGGGCTCGGCTACATGCTGGAGCAGGACGTCGCCGAGGACGTCGCGGCGGGCCGCCTCGTCCAGGTGCTCGACGCCTGGTGCCTGCCGTTTCCCGGCTACCACCTCTACCACCCGGCTCGCCAAGTCACCCCGGCCCTGCGCGCCCTGATCGACGCCCTGCGCTGGCGCGGGTGAGCCTCACGCCACTTCCCTTGCCCCGTCCTTTGCCCCTTCGGCCACCGGCGCCGTCGTTCCCGGCACGAAGGCGTCGAACGCCGCCCAGAACTGCTCGCGGATCGCGTCCCGCTCCATCAGGATCTCGTGGCGGGCGCCCCGCAGCGTGATGGTGTGGCCGGCCGCCAGCCGAGCCGCGAAGCGCTCCACCGCCGGAGTGCTGCAGACCGGATCGGCGCCGGCGGCCACCACCAGCACCGGCACGCGGATGCCGAGGGGATAGCGCGGATCCTCGAAGCGGCGCATCGCCCGGAAGGCGGCGGCGAGCCAGCCGATGGTGGGATCGCCGATGGCGCCGGCCTTCACCGCGAGCGCCGCCGCCGCGTTGCGGGCGTAGCGGACCGGATCGGCGGTGAGCCGGTTGTTCGGGAACGGCTTGGTGGCGATCGAGACCGCCGAGCCCCCCGGCACGTAGCGGCGGCCGAAGCCGAGCGCCCGCAGGACAGCGGCGAGCCGCATCGCGGCCTTGGGCCGGCGGATCATGCAGATCGCCACCATCGGGGCGAGCACGACGAGGCGGCTGAACGGCAGCCAGCCCTCCCGCGCCGCGGTGAGGCAGATGGCGCCGCCCATCGAGTGGGCGAGGCCGAAGAAGGGCCGCGGCATCCGCGCCTCCATCACCTGCGTCTCCACCGCCGCGAGGTCGAGCTTGTACTCCGAGAAATCGTCGACGTGGCCCTTGTGCGGGTCCTCGACCGTGCGGTCCGAGCCGCCCTGCCCGCGCCAGTCGAAGGCGACGACGTGGAAGCCGCGGCCGCGCAGTTCGGTCACGGTCTCGAAGTACTTCTCGATGAACTCGGCCCGGCCCTGCACCACGCAGACCGTGCCATGCACGGCCCGCGCGGTCGGCGCCCAGGTGGCGACGCGCAGGGAGAGCCCGTCGGCGGTCTTCACCGTCAGGAGCGTGGCCCCCAGCGGGATCGGATTGTCGGGCGTGGCGAGCAGCGGCACGGTCACGAGAGGGCCTCCGAGGCTGGCATCCGCCGCATCCTGGCACGGCACACCCTAATTAAGTGGGGCGGGATCCGCGTCCGTCCGGGCCCTTCAAAAAAATTCGCGATCCCCCTCCGGCGGCGGTCTTGACCAGTCCAGAGACCACTCCAATATGCGAGGGGCGCCGGCCGATACGGCGGCGCGCAAGACCGGGGCCGGCCCCAGCGGCGGTCCCACAAGACTACATATTGCTTCAGACGGAGAATATGTCATGCGTCAGTTCGATCTCGCCCCCCTGTACCGCTCGACCGTCGGCTTCGACCGCCTGTTTTCCGCTCTCGACCAGTTCGTGACCTCGGACGCGGCGCCGACCTACCCGCCCTACAACATCGAGCGCACGGCCGAGAACGCCTACCGGATCACCCTCGCGGTGGCCGGCTTCACCGATCAGGACCTGTCGATCGAGACCCGCGAGAACGCCCTCACCGTGAAGGGCGAGCGCAAGGCCGAGGCCAAGCAGGCCGAGTTCCTGCACCAGGGCATCGCGGCCCGCGGCTTCGAGCGGCGCTTCCAGCTCGCCGACCACGTCCAGGTGACCGGTGCGGTGCTGGAGAACGGCCTGCTCCACGTCGATCTCGTCCGCGAGATCCCGGAGGCCAAGAAGCCGCGCCAGATCCAGATCGCCTCGGGCTCCCGCCCGCAATCGATCGAGGGCAGCGTCCAGAAGGCCGCGTAAGCGTAGCGATCTTCCAACCTGTTCAGGGGAGCGCCCCGGCCGCGAGGCCGGGGCGCTTCTGTCATGTCAGGGCAGGATGTGCGTGCCGTGGGTGAGCGCCGCGCCGGCCCGCAGGGCCACCGCCACGAAGACGGTCTCGGCGAGTTCCTGCTCGGTCGCGCCGGCCTTCTTCGCCGCCTCGCGGTGCACCTCGAGGCAGTACGGGCATTGCGTGGTGAGGGCGACGGCGAGCGCCATCAATTCCTTGTACTTGCGCGGGATCGCGCCGTCCGCGAGCGCCGCCTTGTCGAGGGCTTCGAAGGCGCTCATCGCCTCGGGAGTGAGGCCCTTCAGGGCGGAGAGCTTCTGCAGGTTGGCAGAATCGTACATCGCGTTGGACATGGCGTAATCCTCCCGGGTTGGCCGGTGTCGTGACCGGCCGCCCGTCGGTCGGGGCGGCTCGGCGCCTCGACTGTTAGAGGATCGCGGGCGTTAAGCCCAATGCGGCTTTGGGCCTGCCCGGCCGGCGTCAGAGATCGCCGAAGGCGAGCTGGGCCGCCGCCGGGCTCTTCTGCGGCTTGCCGGCCTTGGCCGCACCGGTCTTCACACCGGCCTTCGCCGTGCTCCGGGCACCGGTCTTGGCGGCCGCCTTGCGCGGCCGCTTCGGCTCGACGCCCTGGATGCGCGCCTTGCCCTTGTCGCGGGCCACGGCCTCCGGGGCGGTCTGGTCGCCCGAGAGCCACTTGCCGCGCTTGATCACCTCGTTCACCCGGCCCTGGTTGACGCCGAGCTTGAAGGCGATCTCCTGCTGGGTCATCTCCGTCGAGCCGTGCAGCTCGAGGATCTCGCGGGCGAGTTCCGGCGTCATCTTCTTGCCGACGATGCGCCGTCCGGGCTTGACCACCCTGTTGGCGCGGTCGCGCTCGCGCAGGCGCTCGAGAATCGCCAGCGCCATCTGCATGCCGTTCTCGCGCAGGGCTTCCTCGAATTCCTTCAGCGTCGCCATGAGGACCGAACTCCGCTGTCACGTTCCGGCAGGGAAACGGCGCCGGTCGGGACTGGTTGCCCCTGTGCACAGGTCATCCACGGTTTGTGCGCGTCCTGTTCCGGCTTGGCAACGGGGCACCGGAGGCCATCCACCGCTGTTCCCGCCGCCCTGCTGCCGCGTGGACAAGCCCGGCGGCTTCCCGCATGGGTTGCTGCATCGCACGAGGAGAGTCGCATGGTTCTGGAGATCGCGCAGATCGAGGTGAAGGCCGGGCACGAGAGCGCCTTCGAGGCCGGCGTCGGTCAGGCCGCGGAGCTGTTTCGCCGCGCCAGAGGCTGCCGCGGCATGGAGCTGCAGCGCTCGGTCGAGATCCCGACCCGCTACCGGCTGATGGTGCAGTGGGAGACCCTGGAGAACCACACCGTCGATTTTCGCGAATCGGCCGACTTCCCGGCCTGGCGCGCCCTGGTCTCGGAGCATTTCGCCGCCCCGCCGCAGGTCGAGCACACCGTGCTGGCGGTCCAGGGCTTCTGAAACCCGGGCAATCGCCGGTCGTTGCCCTCTGGACCGAGACCGGAGACAGCCATGACCGACGACCGCACGCCGGATCCGAAGCCCGGCGAAGGGCTTGCCAACGACAGCCTCGGGGCGAGCCGCCGTCCCGCCGGCGCCGGCCCCGCGGGCGAGACGAAGCCCGCCGCCGGCACGCCCCAGGGCGGCCGGCCCGCCGACGAGCAGGTGCCGCGGGAGTGACGATCCACGAGAGTGTCACTGCCGCGTGACACGGGGCGCCCGACCCGCTACTCGCGACGTCAAGGTTCCTCGATCTCACGGCACCCGACCATGGCCCGACGTCCCCTGCGCATCGGCACCCGCGGCAGCCCGATGGCGCTCGCCCAGACCGGGATGGTGCGCGATCGCATCGCGGCCGCGCATCCCGACCTCGCCGAGCCCGGCGCGATGGAGCTCGTCGTCGTCACCACGGTGGCCGACAAGGTGCTCGACCGGCCGCTCTCCGAGATCGGCGGCAAGGGCCTGTTCACCAAGGAGCTGGAACAGGCGCTCCTCGCCGACGAGGTCGACATCGCCGTCCACTCGATGAAGGACGTCGAGACCTGGCTGCCGGACGGCCTCGTCATCGCCTGCATCCTGGAGCGGGACGATCCCCGCGACGCCTTCCTGTCGCCGCACGCGCAGCGGCTGGCCGATCTCGCGCCGGGCAGCCGGGTCGGCACCTCGTCCCTGCGCCGTGGCGCCCAGGTGCTCATGCGCCGGCCCGACCTCACGATCGTGCCGTTGCGCGGCAACGCCAACACCCGGATGAAGCGGCTGCAGGAGGGCGCCTGCGACGCCACCCTGCTCGCCATCGCGGGGCTCGAGCGCCTCGGCCTCGCTGACCGGGCGCAGGAGATCCTGCCGGTGAGCGAGATGCTGCCGGCGGTGGCGCAGGGCGCCCTCGGCATCGAGTGCCGGGCCGGCGACACCGATGTGATCGCGCGCCTCCAGGCCGTCGCCTGCCCCCGCACCACCATCGCGGTCGGGGCCGAGCGGGCGCTCCTGGAAGAACTCGACGGCTCCTGCCGCACCCCGATCGCGGCGCTCGCCCAGATCGACGGCGACCGGCTCACCCTCGACGGGCTGCTGTTCCTGCCCGACGGCAGCGCCCACTGGGCCACCCACCGCAGCGGCCTCGCCGCGGACGCCCTGACGATCGGGCGCGAGGCGGGGGCGGAGCTGAAGGCGAAGGCGGGCGAAACCTACCGGGCGAAGCTGCAGTAGCGGGCCGCTCGCGGCGACCCCGCCGCCCTGCCGCTTGATCGCGTAGGAGGCCGCATCGGCCCGCCGGACCAAGTCCTCGAGACCGGCCGTGCGCGACGGCGCGCACGCGAACCCCAGGCTCAGGCCGACGCTGACCGTCTCGGGCCCGAGGCGATAGGGCGCGCTGAGGGCGTGGAGGATGCGGCGGGCGGGGACCTCCGCCTCCTCCGGGTGGCGCACGCCGGACTGGAGCACCACGAAATCGTCCCAGCCCGTCCGGGCCGCCAGGGCGGAGGCCCCACGCGCCCACGCAGGCGTGCGCCGAGCTCCGCCACGTGTCCGATCCCGTTTCCGCTCGTGACGGAAGCACGGGATCCATGAAGAATCGACAATAATCCGGCGTGTCGCGCCCATTTCTCCCATTCCATCCCTACGTCAGGTGGATGGAATAACTCGCGCGACGAGGTGATACTCTGGGGTACTAGCCCCCTCGTACCGCCACCGGACGCGACGCCGGATCTTTGATGTTGCCGCGTTTCCTGCGGCGAGCCGGTCTCCGCTTCGGCGGACAACGCGCTAAACCAGGACCGGCACCGCCTGCTGGGTGCCCACCCCGAACACCCGCTTGTAGCGCTCGACCTCCTCCTCCGGCCCCAGCGCCTTGGTGGGGTTGTCGGAGAGCTTCACGGTGGCGTGGCCGTTGGCCGAGATCACCTTGCAGACGATCGAGATCGGATCGAGGCGGCCGTCCGGCGCCAGCCCGCGGAAATCGTTGGTGAGCAGCGTGCCCCAGCCGTAGCCGATGCGCAGGCGGCCGTGGAAGTGGCGGTGGATCCGCTCGATCACGTCGACGTCGAGCCCGTCGGAGAAGATCGCCAGCTTCTCCCGCGGGTTGCGCCCGTGCCGGGTCCACCAGCGGATCGCCTCCTCGCCGCCCTCGATCGGGTCCTTCGAATCGATGCGGATGCCGGTCCAGTCGGCCATCCAGGCGGGGCCGCGCTCGAGGAAGCCGGTGGTGCCGTAGGTGTCGGGCAGGATCACCAGGAGATTGCCGGCATAGTCCCGCTGCCAGTCGGCGAGCACCAGGTAGGGCGCACGGGCGAGATCCTCCTCGGTCTCGGCCAGCGCCGCGTAGACCATCGGCAATTCGTGCGCGTTGGTGCCCACCGCCTCGATGTCGTGGCGCAACGCGATCAGGCAGTTCGAGGTGCCGAGGAAGCTGTTGCCCAATCCCTCGATCATCGCCTCGACGCACCAGTCCTGCCACAGGAAGCCGTGGCGGCGCCGCGTGCCGAAATCGGCGATCGAGAGGCCGGGCATGGTCTTGAGCCGCTCGATCTTCTCCCAGATCCGCGTCATCGCGCGGGCGTAGAGCACCTGGAGCTCGAACTTGCCCATGCCCTTCAGCACGCCGCGCGAGCGCAGCTCGTTGAGGATGGCCAGCGCCGGCACCTCCCACATCGTGGTCTCGATCCACGGGCCGTGGAAGGTGAGCACGTACTGCCCGTCCTGCTTCTCCAGCAGGTAGTCGGGGAAGCGGAAGTTCTCGAGCCAGTCCATGAAATCCGGCGAGAACATCTGCCGGCGGCCGTAGAAGGTGTTGCCGCGCAGCCAGGTCGATTCGCCCCGGGTGAGGCGCAGCGACCGGCAATGGTCGAGCTGCTCGCGCAGCTCGCCGGGGTCGATCAGGTCGGCGAGCCGCACCCGGCTGGTGCGGTTCTGGATGCCGAAGGTGACCGAGACGTTCCGGTGACGCCGGAAGATCGTCTGGGCCATCAGGAGCTTGTAGAAATCCGTGTCGAGCACGGAGCGGATGATCGGGTCGATCTTCCAGGTGTGGTTGTAGACCCTGGTCGCGAGATCGAGCATCGCCCGTGCCTGCCTGCGTCAGGACCGCCTCCTGCGGGCGGCCGAACCGTCGCCCCTCGGGCGGGGCAACGGAGGGTGCGCAGCCGGCACGGTTCAGGCCGCCGAGTCAAGCATCAAGCTCGACCGCCGGCCCTGTCCTGGGCGCAACCGTCAGCGCGCGCCGAGGTCGACCGCCTTCTTCTCGGTCTTCGGCGACTCGCCGGTCACCGCCGCCTTCACGTAGCCGTAGAGGTGCAGCATCGTCGAGTTCGGGCTGTCCCAGTACTCTCCCTTCTCGGGATGGACGCGGATCAGCGCGATCGACGGGTCGTCCTTGCCGCCCGGGAACCAGGTCTTCAGGCTCTCGCTCCACTTGGCGTCGATCTGCGCCTTGTCGCGGACGATCTCGGCCTTGCCCGAGACCGAGACGTAGTTCTGGCTCGACGGATCGGAATACGACAGGTTGACCTGGTTGTCGCGGCTGATCTCGCCCGCCACCGGCGCGTCGTGCTTGACGAAGAACCACAGGTCGCCGGCCTCGTCCGCGTCCTGGTTCCACATCGGACGGCTGCGAAGCTGGCCGTCGGAATCGGCCGTGGTCATCATCGCGATCTTCACGTCCTTGATCATCGCGAAGAGCTTCTTAGCGCCCTCGTGGTCGCGGTGGCTGCCCTGGTGCATCTCGATCTCCCGTAACGGCGTGACGAGCGGGCAGGCCCGCTCGAAGCTGCACGTCAACGGACGATGCCGGCTTTGGTTTCGGGTCCCGGCGCGCGAAACTCGGCCGTGAAATCGCCCGCAGCCGGCTCGCCGGGACGGGGCGACGCGCCTATCTGTGCGGCCAGGACGGCGCGGACGCGCCGGTCTGAACGGCCAAGACGGCGCGGACGGGCCGCGATGGCGGGACGGAGAGACCCCCGATGAAGATCAGCGCGCGCAACCAGCTCGACGGCAAGGTCGTCGAGGTGAAGAAGGGCGCCACCACCGCCCATGTCCGGGTCGAGCTCGCCGGCGGGCAGGTCGTCACCGCGGCGATCACCAACGAATCCGCCGACGAGCTGGGGCTGGCCCCCGGCAAGACCGTGAAGGCGGTGATCAAGTCCAGCGACGTGATGATCGCGACGGATTGAGAATCCGTTCGATCGGTCGTGTCGATGGATCCGGCCCGGAAATCGACATCTCTCCACGTCATCCCGGGTTCCGCTTCCGCGGCCCCGGGATGACGTGGAGGGTTGCAAACCAGTCCGCCCACTCGAACCAGCTTTCAGGGTAAGGTTGCGGGTGGAATGACATCCACGGTTTCAGGCGAACGGGCCTCGAGCGCTTCTGCGATGCTTGACCGGCGTTCTCTCCTGATCGGATCGACAGCCCTCGCGCTGGCGGGCCCTGCGCGCGCGGCCGATCCCCTGCGGGACGATGCCGGCCGGGCCCTCGACGCGCTCCGCACCCCCGTCGCCCGGGTGTTTCCCGCCGGTCCCCCGGCGGCGATCCTGCTCTACACCCTGGCGCCGGACCTGCTGCTCGGCTGGCCGCGGGCGATCCGCCCGGCGGAGAAGCCCTATCTCCTGCCGCAGGCCGCCGACCTGCCCGAGGTCGGCCGGCTCACCGGGCGCGGCAACACCGCCAACCTCGAAGCGGTGCTGGCCGTAAAGCCCGGCCTGATCCTCGACGTCGGCTCGACCGCCGAGACCTACCGGTCGCTCGCCGACCGGGTGCAGAGCCAGACCGGCATCCCCTACGCGCTCCTCGACGGGCGGCTCGAATCGGCGCCCGCCACCTATCGCAGCCTCGGCCGCCTGATCGGGCGCGACGCCGAACCTCTGGCGATCCTGGCCGAGCGGACGCTCGCGACGATGCGCGCGCGCGTCGCCGCGGTGCCGGAGGGCGAGCGCCCCCGGGTCTACCTCGCCCGCGGGCCCCGCGGCCTCGAGACCGCCCGGGCGGGCTCGATCAACGTCGAGGCGCTGGCGCTCATGGGCGCCGTCAACGTCGCGGGCCCCGGCGGCAGCCTGGCCCAGGTCTCGCCCGAGGACGTGGTGGCCTGGGCGCCCGAGGTGATCGTCGCCCTCGATCCCGCCTTCGCGGCGGCGGCGCGGCAGGATCCCCTCTGGCAGGCGACGCCGGCTCTGCGAACGAATCGCCTGCATGTCAGCCCGTCGCTTCCCTTCGGCTGGGTCGATTTCCCGCCCTCGGTCAACCGGCTGCTGGGCCTGTGGTGGCTGGGGAAAATCCTCTACCCGGCGCAATTCCCGGAGGACATCCGGGCGGTCGCCCGCGATCTCTCGGGGCAGCTCTACCACGTGGTGCCGGACGACCCGGCTCTCGACCGCCTGCTGGCGGGAACTCCATGAGCGGCACCGCGCAGGTTGTCGCCCTGTTGGGCGCTCGGGCCGCGCGACTCGGCGGGCCCTGGCTCGCGCTCCTCGCCCTGGTGCTCGCCGCCGCCCTCGCCTTCGGGGTCGGTCGCTACCCGGTCTCGCTCCTCGACGTCGCCCGGGTCCTCGTCGGCCGCCTCGCCGGCCACGCGCCGGACGTGGCGCCGGCGGTCGAGGCGGTGGTCCTGCAGATCCGCGGCCCCCGCATCGCCGCCGCGATCCTGATCGGCGCCGCCCTGTCGGTCGCCGGCACCGCCTTCCAGGGCCTGTTTCGCAATCCCCTGGTCTCGCCCGACATCCTCGGCGCCTCGTCCGGGGCGGCTCTTGGTGCCGTCCTCGGCATCTGGCTCTCCCTCGGGGTGCTGGCGATCGAGGGCCTCGCCTTCGCGGGCGGGCTCGCGGCGGTGGCCTGCGTCTACGCGCTCGGCGCCGCCCTGTCGGGGCGCGATCCGATCCTGGTGCTGGTGCTCGCCGGCATCGTCATCGGCTCGCTGCTCGGGGCCGGCGTCGGGCTGATCAAGTATCTCGCCGACCCCTACAACCAGTTGCCCGCGATGACCTTCTGGCTGCTGGGCAGCCTGTCGGGCGCGCACCCCTCCGACCTCCTGCCGCTCGCCGGACCGGTGGTCCTCGGCACCGGGCTCCTGCTCGCCTTGCGCTGGCGCCTCGACGTCCTGTCCCTGCCGGACGAGGAGGCGCGCTCGCTCGGCCTCGCCACTGGGGCGCTGCGCGTCGCGGTGGTGGCGGCCGCGACTCTCGTCACCGCGGCGAGCGTCGCCACGGCCGGCATCGTCGGCTGGATCGGGCTGGTGGTGCCCCACCTCGCCCGCTTCCTCGTCGGCCCCGGCTTCGGTCGGCTGATCCCGACGGCGGCGCTGCTGGGCGCCGGCACGCTGCTCACCATCGACACGCTGGCGCGGACGCTCGCCCCGGTCGAGGTGCCGCTCGGCATCCTCACCGCCTTCGTCGGCACGCCGATCTTCCTGTGGCTGCTCGCCCGGGCGGAGCGCGACTGGTCGTGACCCTGCTTCAAGCCGACGCCCTCGCCTTCGGCTATCCCGGCCGGGAGATCGGGCGCGGCCTCTCGCTGCGGGTCGCCCCCGGCGAGGCCCTGGCGCTGCTCGGACCGAACGGCGGCGGCAAGACCACGCTCCTGAAGACCCTGCTCGGGCTGCTGCCGCCCTTACGCGGCACGATCCGGGTCGAGGGCCGGCCGCTCGGCGACCTGACGGCCCGGGAGCGCGCACGGGCGATGGCCTACGTGCCGCAGGCCGGCGCCAGCGCCTTCGCGTTCACGGCCCGCGCCGTGGTGCTGATGGGGCGCACCAGCCGCACCGGCCTGCTCTCCGCCCCCTCGCGCGCCGACCACGCGGCGGCGGAGAGCGCACTCGCCCGGATGGGCATCGCCCACCTCGCCGAGCGGCCGGTGACGCGGCTCTCGGGCGGGGAGCGCCAATTGGTGCTGGTCGCCCGGGCCCTCGCCCAGGAGCCGCGCATCGTGGTTCTCGACGAGCCGACCGCGAGCCTCGATTTCGGCAACCAGGGCCGGGTGATGGCCGAGATCCTGCGCCTGCGCGCCGACGGGCTCGGGCTCCTCTTCACCACCCACGACCCCAACCAGGCGGCCCGCTCCGCCGACCGGGCGCTCCTCCTGCGCGGCGGCGTGGTCCTGGCCGAGGGGCCGGTGGCGCAGGTACTGGACGCCGACGCCCTCGGCCGGCTCTACGATGCGCCTGTCGAGGAGGTGCGGGATGGGCTGAGCGGCGCGCGGGCCTTCCTGCCGGGCGGCTGAGAGCATGCGGGCGAGGAGGTCTGCATCCCGCGCTGCCCCCCGACCGATGGCCGTCCCCGCCGCGCTGGCGTTTCCCGGCGCAGGGGTTACATGACCGGAAGCGAACGAGTGGCGGACAGGAGCGAGACGACGTGGCGATCACCCGGGACGACGTGCTGAAGGCGCTCGCGGGCGTGACGGTCGATGCGGCGGGGACCAGCCTGCCGGCCTCCGGCCGCCTGTCCGAGATCGTCATCGATCCTTCCGGCCGGGTGGTGTTCTCGATCGGCATCGCGCCGCCGGAGGCGAAGGCCTTCGAGGCGGTGCGGCAGGCGGCCGAGATCGCGGTGCTGAAGGTGCCCGGCGTCAAGGCGGCGCTGGCGAGCCTCACCGGCGAGCGCGGACCCGGCGCGGGGTCCGCGCCGCGTCCCGCCGCGCCCGGGCCCCAAGGCGGCGCTCAGGGCGGTCCCCGGCCCGGCCCGGCCCTGCCGGGGGTGCGCCACATCGTGGCGGTGGCCTCGGGCAAGGGCGGCGTCGGCAAGTCGACCACCGCCTGCAACCTCGCCCTGGCGCTCCGGGCGCAAGGCCTCAAGGTCGGCCTGCTCGACGCCGACATCTACGGCCCCTCGGTCCCGAAACTCTTCGGCCTCGACCGCAAGCCGGAGACGATCAACACGCCGCAGGGCCAGCGCATCGTGCCGCTCAACGGCTACGGCCTCGCGGTGATGTCGATCGGCTTCCTGATCTCCGCCGACACGGCGATGATCTGGCGCGGCCCGATGGTGCAATCGGCCCTGACCCAGCTCCTGCGCGAGGTCGCCTGGGGCGAGCTCGACGTGCTCGTCGTCGACATGCCCCCCGGCACCGGCGACGCGCAGCTGACGCTGGCGCAGGGAACGCCGCTCGCCGGCGCGGTGATCGTCTCGACGCCGCAGGACCTCGCGCTGATCGACGCGCGGCGCGCCGTGACGATGTTCCGCCGGGTCGAGGTGCCGATCCTCGGCGTGGTCGAGAACATGGCGACCTTCGTCTGCCCGCATTGCGGCGGCACCTCGCACATCTTCGGCCATGGCGGCGCCCGCCAGGAGGCCGAGACCCTCGGCGTGCCGTTCCTCGGCGAGGTACCGCTCAACATGACGATCCGCGAATCCTCCGATTCCGGCCGTCCCGTGGTGGCGGTCGATCCCGACGGGCCGCAGGCCGCCGCCTACCGGGCGATCGCCGCCGGCCTCTGGGCCAACATCAGCGGCGGCGCCGGCCCGCGCCCGGCGCCCCGGATCGTGATCGAGTGAGCACGCCCCCGACCCTCGGGGTGATCCTCGCCGGCGGGCTGTCCCGCCGGATGGGCGGCGGCGACAAGCCGCTGCTCCGGCTCGGCGACCGGACCCTGCTCGAGCGCGTGGCCGAACGCTTGCGCCCGCAATGCTCCGCCGGCCTGATCCTCAACGCCAACGGCGACCCGGCGCGGTTTCGCGCCTTCACGGGCTTCGTGGTGCCGGATTCGCTCCCCGACGCGCCGGGGCCGCTGGCGGGCGTGCTCGCCGCCCTCGATTTCTGCGCCGCGCATCACCCGGATGTCGGTTACGTCGCGAGCGTCGCCGGCGACACGCCGTTCCTGCCGCACGATTTCGTCGACCGCCTGCACGCGGCGCGGGCCCGCGACGGCGTCGAGATGGCGGTGGCGGCCTCGGGCGGGCAGCTGCACTTCGTCAACGGGGTGTGGGCGGTGGCCCTGCGCCACGACCTGCGGGCGGCCCTGGTGGAGCGGGGCCTGCGGCGGGTGGGCATGTGGATCGCCCGGCACAACGCGGCGGAAGCGGCGTGGGAGTCGGAGCCGGTGGACCCGTTCCTGAACCTCAACACGCCGGAGGATTTTTTCGCGGCGGAGCGGCTGGTGGCGGGCGAAGGCCAGACGTCGATCCATTAGGCGCGAAGTTTCTCCTCTCCCCGACAGATCCCGGGCCTGCCCGGGCTCTGCAAGCAACGGACGAAGTCGGGCAAGCCCGACTTCTCGCGGAGAGAGGCCTGAGCTCCGAGGGGCTCAGGAAGCCCGAAGGGCGAGGGTGAGGGGGTTTTTCCGGAGGAGCCTCACTCGTCGAAACCCCCTCACCCTCGCTCCGGCTGCGCCTCCGCTTGCCGCGCCCTCTGGACGAGGGCTCGGCCCTCTCCCCGCCCGCGGGGAGAGGAGGAACCCGCGCCCCGTCTTTTTCCCGGACAGCCCGGGGCAGAGGGGGGAGGGTTCGCGCGCCTGGCTCGGCAGCCCGAGGGCCCGCCGAAGCCTTCTGCTTACGCCTCGACGCGCATCGACGTGATGGTGTCGGGATCGCGCACCGGCTCGCCGCGCTTGATCTGGTCGACGACCTCCATGCCCTCGACCACCTTGCCCCACACCGTGTACTGGCGGTCGAGGAACTTGGCGTCGCCGAAGCAGATGAAGAACTGCGAGTTGGCCGAGTGCGGGAAGTTGGTGCGGGCCATCGAGCAGGTGCCGCGCACGTGCGGCTCGGCGTTGAACTCGGCCTTCAGGTCCGGCAGCTCGGAGCCGCCGGTGCCGGTGCCGGTCGGGTCGCCGGTCTGGGCCATGAAGCCGTCGATGACGCGGTGGAACGGCACGCCGTCGTAGAAGCCCTGCTGCGAGAGGGTCTTGATCCGCTCGACATGGTTGGGGGCGAGGTCGGGGCGCAGCTCGATGACCACGCGGCCCTTGCTGGTCTCCATCACGAGTCGGTTGCTGTCGGTCATGGTCGGTCTCCTTGATTCGGACCAGGGTAGACGAAACGCAGGGCGATGGGACGCCCCGCGACGGCCCCGCCGAGTCCCGCCGTCAGCCGCGCCGGGGTGCAGCGGGCCAGCGACGAGAGGGTTTCGGCGGCGAGAGCCTCGCGGCGCTCGGGGCGCACGCGGGCGAAGGTGATCCGCGGGGTGCCCTGGAGGCTCCCGTCCCGCCGCAGGGCGAAACGCGCGGTGATCGCGGCGGCTCCGAGGTCTGCCGGCGGGCGCCAGCAGGCGGCAAGCACGGAATAAAGCGCCACCAGGGTGTCGGCAGCCCCCGGCGGCGGGCCCGCCGCCGGGACCCGCACGGTCGCCCGCAGAGTCGTCGGCAGCGAGAGCACCGAGGGGTTGTCGTAGACGTCGAACTGCGCGGCGGCGGGCGAGGCCGAGAGGGCCAGCGCGACGCCGACGCGGATCGACCCGCCGCGCAAGGCCTTACTGGCCGTCCTGCGCCAGGCTCATCCGGACGATCTTGTCCGGGCCCTGCACGGTGCCGTTCTGGGCCGAGGAGCCCTTCTTGATCTTGTCGACCACGTCCATGCCCGAGGTCACCTCGCCCACCACCGTGTACTGGTTGTTGAGGAACGAGGCGTCGCCGAAGCAGATGAAGAACTGGGAATTCGCCGAGTTCGGGTCCTGCGAGCGGGCCATGCCGACGGTGCCGCGCTTGAACGGCGCCTTGGAGAACTCCGCCGGGATGTTCGGCAGGTCGGACTTGCCCATGCCGGTGCCGGTCGGATCGCCGGTCTGGGCCATGAAGCCGTCGATGACGCGGTGGAACACGATGCCGTTGTAGAAGCCGCGCTTCGTCAGCGTCTTGATCTGCTGGACGTGCTTGGGGGCGAGGTCGGGGCGCAGCTGGATGGTGACGCGGCCGTCCTTGGTGTCGAGGTAGACGGTGTTCTGGTCGGGCGCGGCGCTCGCCGGGGCGGCGGCGCTGAAGGCGGCGACGGACAGCACCAGGGCTGCGAGCCAGCGGATCATCGGGATGTCTCCTGAAAGGGTGAGTACGCCCGCGTCAGGCGGACGGGGCGAAGCGGGCGCTGAGGCGGTCGGCCACCGCCGCGGGCACGAAGGGCCGCACGTCGCCGCCCATGGCGGCGATCTGGCGGACCAGGGTGGCGGTGATCGGCCGCACGCCGGTCGAGGCCGGCAGGAACACGGTCTGCACCTCCGGCGCCATGGCGCCGTTCATGCCGGCGAGCTGCATCTCGTAGTCGAGATCGGTGCCGTCGCGCAAACCGCGGATGAACAGGCTGGCCCCGTGCCGGCGCGCCGCCGCCACCGCGAGGTCGGCGAAGGTGACCACCTCGAGCGCCGTCCCGGTCTCGGCGGCCAGCGGCCCGCAGGTGGCCCGGATCAGATCGGCCCGCTCCTCGGCGGTGAAGAGCGGGGTCTTGCCCGGATGCACGCCGATCGCCACCACGAGGCGGCCGACCAGACGGCAGGCCTGGCGCACCACGTCGAGATGGCCGTTGGTCACCGGATCGAAGGAGCCGGCATAGAGCGCGGTGCGGTTCATCGTGGTCCCCCCTAGAGCATTTTCGGGATCAACGGAACCGCCCGTCCCATCCCCTTCACTTGACCCGCCTCACTTGGTCACGGCGCCGACGAGCGGCCCGAGCGGGCGGCTCAGGTCCTGGCGGCCGAGCGAGGGGGCGTAGAGGCTCGACACGCTGCCGTCGAGGAACAGTGCGTTGGGGCAGCCCAGCGCATCGCGAAACAGCCGCGCGAAGGCCCCGAAGCTCACCGGTGCTTCGGAGATCGCGAACACCGCCGTGTGCCCGTCCGGCCGCACGCCGACCCCGTTGCGGATTTTTTGCGAGGGGCCGTCCTCGGAGATCTTCGGGTGGATGCGGTTGTTGATCACCAGCATCGGCCCGGACTGGGTCGCGAACTCGGCCCGGGGATGGGCCTTCAGGTAGCGGCCGGTCTCGAGCACGCCGGCCCGGTCGCCGGCGACGTAGAACACGCCGTTCGGCTTGAGGTGGAAGTTGCCCGGGCCGTTGGCGGTGTTGGCGGCCTTCAGCTCGCGCCCGTTCTCGACGTAGAGGCCGACGGGGCTAAGCCCCGTATCGTACATGCCGGCATTCATCGCGAAGGCGAGGTTCGTCCCCTGCTGGCCGGCGAGGCGCGACAGCGAGCCGTAGGGCAGGCCGTCGGGCCCGCGCCAGAACAGCTTCACCCGGGCGCGCCGCAGATCGACGGTGCAGACGGCGTAGGCCTGGCCCTCGTGGGTCTGCGGCCGGCAGGAGGCCGGCGAGGCAGCGGGCGCCGGCGCGGACGCGACCGAAGGGGAGGCGGCGGGCGCCGCAGGGGCAGGGCCGGCGGCGAGCCAGCCCAGGCCCGCTCCGAGCAGCCACACCCCGATCCGTCCCGCCCTTGCCGCCATCATCGTCTCCGCACTTCGTCCGCGCATCCGGTTTTCGTGCTACCGGTATAGAGCGATCGTGACGTTTTGCAGCACGAACCGAACGTCGAGCTTGCGAGTTTTGAGAGCCTGGGGGTCGGACACTCTCTCGAGGGAGATCGGATCATGAAGGGCATGTTGGCGGCGTCGGCGGCGCTCGCGGGCGCGCTGCTGGTCGTACCGGCCACCGCGGAGGCGCGCGGCTTCGGCGGCGGATTCCATGGTGGCGGATTCCACGGCGGTGGCTTCCGGGGCGGCGGCTTCGGCGGCGGCGGGTTCCGCGGCGGCTTCGGCGGCTACCGTGGGGTCGGCTTCGGCGGCTATCGCGGTGGCTTCGGCGGGTGGCGCGGCGGCTACGGCTACCGCCGCGGCTATGGCGGCTTCGGCTACGGCGCCGCGGGCCTGGGACTCGGGCTCGGGCTCGGCCTCGCGGCGGCCACGGCCTACCCGTATTACGGCGGCTACGGCTATGGCGGCTACGCCCCCGTCGGCTATTACGGCGGCGGCTACGATTACGGCTATGGCGGCGGCTGCTACGAGGTGCCCCGGGTGCGCTGGACGCCCTACGGCTATCGCCGCGTGCTCGTGACCCGCTGCTACTGAGCCGGACGGCACGGACAGGAAGGGGCCGCCTGCGCGAGGGCGGCCCTTTTTCGTGGCCGTGGCCTTGAGCTCGATCTCGGATCAGTTGCGGCGCCCCGCGGCCTCGTCCCGCCGCATCGGCATGGCGTCGATGGTGGAGAACAGCCGCTCGGCCGGGATCGGCTCCTCCGCGACGAGCTTCGCCCCGCCGTCCTTGCCGACCAGCACCGCCCGGAACCCCGTCGCCGGCAGGCCGAGCCGGCGGCGCAGGGAAGCGGCCTCCCTCCCCTCCCCGATCGCCCGCACCACCACGAGGTCGCGCTCGCGCATCCCGGCGCCGGCCGCCTCGGCGATGCGCCCCTGCGCGGCGACGCGGGGATCGTCGGCGGCGGCCGCGATCACCAGGACCCGGGACTTCCAGCGGTAGCGGTCGAGGTCGGACCCGGCGGAGGCGGCCGGCAGGACCGCCGCGAGCAGGAGCGGGCCGGCGAGGAGCGAGGCGAGGAGCGACGACGCAGGCATGCCGAACCCTTTCGCGCGAACCTTTTCGCGATGGTGCCGGACCGGCCGGCGCACCCCTCGCAGGTAAGGCTCTGACAAACTCCGGCCAGCGCGGCGTTGACGCGCGGGGGCTTGCGTCCCAAGTGCGACGGACCGCGTGCGAGCGTGGCCGGTGGGCCGAGCCCGCGCGAAAGCCCCCAAGGAAAGCCCTCGAGGGAGGTCCCACATGTCCGACGTGAACCGCCGCATCGTCCTGGCGTCCCGGCCCCACGGCGAGCCGACGCCCGCCCATTTCCGCGTCGAACGCGGGACGGTGCCGGCGGCGAAGGAGGGCGAGGTGCTGCTGCGCAACCGCTACCTCTCCCTCGATCCCTACATGCGCGGCCGGATGAGCGCGGCGAAGTCCTACGCCAAGCCGGTCGAGATCAACGAGGTGATGGTCGGCGCCACGGTGGCGGAGGTCGTGGCCTCGCACAACCCGGGCTTCTCCGTCGGCGACACGGTCCTGGCCTATGGCGGCTGGCAGGACTTTTCCGTGTCGAACGGCCAGGGCCTGCGCAAGCTCGATCCGGCGGCCGCCCCCGTCACCACGGCGCTCGGGGTGCTCGGCATGCCGGGCATGACCGCCTATACGGGCCTCCTCACCATCGGGGCGCCCAAAGCCGGCGAGACCGTCGTGGTGGCCGCCGCCACCGGCCCGGTCGGCTCGCTGGTCGGCCAGATCGCCAAGCTGAAAGGCGCCCGTACGGTCGGCATCGCCGGCGGGGCCGACAAGTGCCGCCACCTCACGGAGGAGCTCGGCTTCGACGCGGCGGTGGACCACCGCTCCGCCGACCTGCCCGCCGCCCTGGCGGCGGCCTGCCCGGACGGCATCGACGTCTACTTCGAGAATGTCGGCGGCGCGGTGTTCGACGCGGTGCTGCCGCTCCTCAACGATTTCGCCCGCATCCCGGTCTGCGGCCTGGTCGCCAACTACAACATGACCGAGCTGCCCCCCGGGCCCGACCGGGTGCCGGCGGTCATGCGCGCGGTCTTGAGCAAGCGCCTGACCTTCCGCGGCTTCATCGTCTGGGACTTCGCCGACCAGGAGCAGGCCTTCCTCTCCGATGTCGGCCAGTGGCTGCGCGAGGGCCGCGTGCGCTACCGCGAGGACGTGGTCGAGGGGCTGGAGAGCGCGCCGGAGGCCTTCATCGGCCTGCTCAAGGGCCGCAATTTCGGGAAGCTGGTGGTGAAGCTGTAGGCGTCACCCCTCCGGGGGGCGCCGCGCCAGCGCCCGCAGCGCCCCCCGGAAGCTGCGCACGTCCTGCTCGGTCATCGCCATGCGGTGGAACATGTCGCGCATGTTGCGGATCATCCCGTCGCGCTTCGCCGGCGGGTAGTAGCCGGCGGCGTCGAGCTCGGCCTCCAGGCTCTCGAACAGCGCGATCACGGCCTCCCGCGGCGCCGGCCCCGAGCGCATCCCGCCTGCGAACGGCAGCACCGCCTGCCCGGCCGCCCGGCGCCACTCGTAGGCGACGAGGAGCACGCTCTGGGCGAGGTTGAGCGAGGAATGCTCCGGATCGACCGGGAAGGTGACGATGGCGTCTGCGAGCGACACCTCGTCGTTCGACAGCCCGACCCGCTCGCGCCCGAACAGGATGCCGACCGTCTCGCCCGCGGCGAGGCGGCCTGCCGCCTCGGCCATCCCCTCGTCGGGCCCGAAGACCCGCTTCATCTGCCCGCGCTCCCGCGCGGTGGTGGCGAGCACGTATTGAAGATCGCCGAGGGCCGCGGCGACGGTCGGGAAGATCCGCGCGCCGTCGAGGATGTGGGTGGCGCTCGACGCGGTCTCGCGCACGCCCTTCATCGGCCAGCCGCCCTTGGGGTTGACGATCCGCAACGCGTCGAGCCCGAAATTCCCCATCGCGCGGGCGGTCATGCCGATATTCTCGGCGAGCTGGGGCTCGACCAGGATGATGCAGGGGCGGTTCGGCAAAGGTTCGGTCATGGGGCGGCGTCGGTCGGAAACGGATCGCCGGCACATAGGGCCTCGTGCCCGGATCGCGAAGGGGCCTCGCGCGGCTTCGGGAACCCGCCGGCCCTGATCGACGTTCATTCCACGGACCTCCTTGCAGCCCCGGTGCCCCCGCGCCGGGGCTTTTTTCGTGACGTCCGAGAAAAACCATTCCGTCCCGGCGCTTCCCCCTGTTTGTGCAGCGCGCTATGACCGCGCCACGGCCGGCCGCGCGCCTCACGCGGGCCTGTGGGCGGCCCCCGGATCACGGAAGGCTGGATCAGACATGGCGAAGATCAAGGTGGCGAACCCCGTCGTCGAGCTCGACGGCGACGAGATGACCCGGATCATCTGGCAGTCCATCAAGGACAAGCTGATCCACCCCTACCTCGATGTCCCGCTCGAGTACTACGACCTCGGGGTCGAGCACCGCGACGCCACCAACGACAAGGTGACGATCGAGGCCGCCGAGGCGATCAAGAAGCACGGCGTCGGCGTCAAGTGCGCCACCATCACCCCGGACGAGGCCCGGGTGAAGGAGTTCAACCTCAAGGAGATGTGGAAGTCGCCGAACGGCACGATCCGCAACATCCTCGGCGGCGTGATCTTCCGCGAGCCGATCATCTGCCGCAACGTGCCGCGCCTGGTGCCGGGCTGGACCCAGCCGATCGTCGTCGGCCGCCACGCCTATGGCGACCAGTACCGCGCCACCGACTTCAAGGTGCCGGGCAAGGGCCGCCTCACCGTCAAGTTCGAGGGCGAGGACGGCACCGTCATCGAGCGTGAGGTGTTCAAGTTCCCGGGCGCCGGCGTCGCCCTGTCGATGTACAACCTCGACGAGTCGATCCGCGACTTCGCCCGCGCGTCGATGAACTATGGCCTGGCCCGCAAGTTCCCGGTCTACCTCTCGACCAAGAACACCATCCTGAAGGCCTATGACGGCCGGTTCAAGGACATCTTCGAGGAGGTGTACGAGGCCGAGTTCAAGTCGCGGTTCCAGTCGGCCGGCATCACCTACGAGCACCGCCTGATCGACGACATGGTCGCCTCGGCCCTGAAGTGGTCCGGCGGCTACGTCTGGGCGTGCAAGAACTACGACGGCGACGTGCAGTCGGACACCGTGGCGCAGGGCTTCGGCTCGCTCGGCCTGATGACCTCGGTGCTGCTCACCCCCGACGGCCAGACCGTCGAGGCCGAGGCCGCCCACGGCACGGTGACCCGCCACTACCGCGAGCACCAGAAGGGCAAGGAGACCTCTACCAACTCGATCGCGTCGATCTTCGCCTGGACCCGCGGCCTGTCGCACCGCGCCAAGCTCGACTCGAACGCCGATCTCGCCAAGTTCGCCGAGACGCTGGAGAAGGTCTGCGTCGACACCGTCGAGGCCGGCTTCATGACCAAGGACCTCGCGCTGCTCGTCGGCCCGGACCAGAAGTGGCTCTCCACCACCGGCTTCCTCGACAAGATCGACGAGAACCTGAAGACCGCGATGACGGCGTAAAACGCCGAGGGCGGCCGGGCCTCCCGGCCGCCCGTCAAGGTATCGTTCCCCGCAGCGTCGATGCCGCGGGGGACCCGTCAGGCGCCGCGCACCACCAGCGTCAGCGCCGCCGCGTAGCCCTCGCCCTCCGGGCGGATCTCCGCGATGCCGCGGCCCTCGGGGTCGTCCTGGCGCAGGAGGACGTCGCGGGCATTGCCGATCCGGCCGCGCCGGGAGCGGCCCGCATAGGCGGGCGCCCCGTACACCGCGTCGCTCACAGCGTCAGGGAAGTAGATCTGGCCCGTGAGCGCCGTCCGGCCGCCCAGGATCACCTTCACGTGGAGGTGGGGCGTGCGGCCCGGATACCAGCCGGGATAGATCGTCCGGAAGCCCACGCGGCCGGCTTCGTCGGCGACCTGCGTGCCACGCAGGAACGTTCGGCCGACGGTCGACGCGCCCCGGTCACCCTGATCGCGGGTACCCGAATACTGCCCCTGCGCGTCGGCGTGCCAGAGATCGACCCGGGCCGCCGGCAGGGCGACGCAGTCGCGCAACGTCACGACCTGCAGGCTCACCCGGAGCGGCGTGCCGGCCCGGTCTTCCCGGATGTCCGAGCGCAGCAGGCGGGGATCGAGGTAGAACGGTCCCTCCACCGCCTGCGGGGTCAGGAGGCAGGTCGCCCGCGCCGGCCGGGGCGCCAGGAGGCCGGCGGCAAGGGTGCCGAGCATCACGCGGCGCGTCGGGCGATTCGGCATCGGCTCCTCCCCTGTCCTGGCGGCGTGCGGCCGCCGCGCGTCAGGTCACCCCGGTCGGCCCGTCCAGCACCGCCCGCACCCGTCGCGCCAGCTCCATCCGGCGGTAGGGCTTGTTGATGATCTCGAACTCGCTGCCGCCGGCGTCGGTGCGCTCCAGCGAGGCCTCGGCGTAGCCGGTGGTGAGCAGCACCTTGAGGCGGGGCTGGCGGCGGCGGGCCTCGCGGGCGAGCATCACGCCATTCATGCCGCCGGGCATGATCAGGTCGGAGAACAGGAGGTCGACCTTGTCGCCGCCGTCGAGCAGTTCGAGGGCCTGGCGGCCGTCGGTGGCCAGCAGCGTGGTGTAGCCGAAATCGCGCAGGATCGCCCGGGCGAGTTCGGCGACGTCGCGGCGGTCGTCGACGACCAGGATCGTCTCGGTGCCGGAGCGCTGGTCGGCGCGCTGGCCGGGGCCCGGGGCCGGACGCTCCTCGCTGTCGCTCATCGGGAAGTAGAGCCGCACGGTGGTGCCGTGGCCGGAGCGCGACTCCATGACGACGGTGCCGCCCGATTGCTTGGCGAAGCCGTAGACCATGGCGAGGCCGAGTCCCGTGCCGCGCCCCTCCTCCTTGGTGGTGAAGAACGGCTCCATCACCCGCGCCAGGACCTCCGGCGGCATGCCGTTGCCGGTATCCGTCACCGCGACCGAGACGTAGCGCCCGGGCTGCGGAAGGCCGGAGGGCAGATCCTCGGCCGAGAAGACGTGGTTCTCGGTCCGGAGCGTCACCGTCCCGCCGTCCGGCATCGCGTCGCGGGCGTTGATCAGGATGTTGAGCAGCGCCACCTCGGTCTGGGTCGGGTCGAGGCGGGCGTTCCACAGGCCCTCGGGCAGCTCCGCCTCGATGGCGATGCCGTCGCCGAGGGTGCGCCCGGCGAGGTCGCGCATGCCCTCGACGAGGTTGTTGAGGTTGACCGCCCGCCCGTCGAGGCGCTGCTTGCGGGCGAAGGCGAGCAGCTGCTGGGTCAGGGTGGTGGCGCGCTCGGCGGCGCTGCGGATGTTGTCGACCGCCCGGGTCATCCGGCGCGGATCCGCCGCCGGGTCTTCGAGGCCCGACTGCAGGATGTCGACGTAGCCCACCACCACCTGGAGCAGGTTGTTGAAATCGTGCGCGATGCCGCCGGTGAGCTGGCCGAGCGCCTCCATCTTCTGGGCCTGGCGCAGGGCCTCCTCGGCGTCGCGCCGACGCGACACGTCGAGCTGCGAGCCGAAGAAGTAGACCAGCTCGCCCTTCTGGTCGTAGACCGGCGAGATGAACAGCGCGTTCCAGAAGGTCGAGCCGTTCTTGCGGTAGTTCAGGATCTCGGTCGCGATCTCTTTCCGTTCCGCGATGGCGCGGCGGACCTCCGACACCGTCTCGCGGTCCGTCTCGGGTCCCTGCAGGAAGCGGCAGTTGCGGCCGACCAGCTCCTCGGGCGCGTAGCCGGTCATCGCCCGGAAGGCCTGGTTGGCGAAGATGATCGGGTTGTCCGGCTGGCGCGGATCGGTCACGATCATCGGCATCCGCGTCATCTCGACGGCGGCGAAGAAGATGTCGCTGTGATGGTCCGAGACGTCGGTGGGTACGTCCGCCACGGTCGGCCGGGTCCCGAGTTCGGTCGGCGTTCGCTTCACACTCATCGTCGCTCCGGTGGCCCGCTGACCGAATCTCGTCCGCTCAAGATCCCGCCTGGACGATGGGATCCTACACCCGGCGCCCCTGCACAACGGTCGAGGCCACCCGTGCGACCGCGACCGGGCGTCGCTTCGGGACCGGGATAGGCCAGGCGACGCAAGGTTGCAATCGCCGTCGCGGCGGTCACCGGCGGGCGAGCGGCGGTCCCGATCCGGGAAACGATTGCCACGACCGGATTTTTCCACGTCCCGGGCGCGGATGCACTTGGCTCCCTCCGCTGCAACACCGTCGCGAGGGCATAATGATGCCGGACTATGCCCTCACAGGGGTGGAAGATTCAAAGTTATGCTTACCGCCCGGGGCCGTGATCGGGGACGAGGCCCCGAGGACCCCGTCGATCGGGCCGGATGTTGCGGCTAAGCCCCGCCCCTCTCACGCCGCCTCGCGCCGCGTCTCGCGGGCCTCGCCGGCGCCGGAGAGCGCCAGGGCGGCGTCGAGGGCGTCGCTGATCGTGGTGACCAGGATGTCGGCGGAGGTCGCCCGGCGCAGGCGGTCGCGGCCTCCCGGGTCGCGCTCGCGCCAGATCGCCACCATCACCCGCACGCCGGGGATCGCCCGCCGGGCGAGGCGGGCAGCGAGGCGGATGTGCGAGGTGCTGATCGGCTCGATATAGGACAGGCAGACCAGGGCGACGCCCGCGGTGTCCGGCCGCTCGCCCTTGTTCAGGGCGTCCTGGCTGGTGGTGCGGGCGTTGAGGCCGTGATGACCGAGCACCTGGGCCAGCATGCCGGCGGCGGCGGCGTCGAACGGCCCGCGGGCCGCCACCACCAGCACCGGGGCGGGCCCGCGCCAGGCCGGCCCTAACTCCTCCGGACGGCGCACGATGGCGGTCGAGGCCCGGTCCGGCCCGAGCGCCGCCACCGCCGCCTCGGTCTCGGCGCTGCGCACCGCCGAGGCGCCTTTTCGCACCGGCAGGGTGCCGAGCGTCGTCACCACGCTCTCGATCGCCTGCCCCACCGCCTGCTGGCGGTCGGCGGCGAGGGCCCCGCTCGCCCGGTCGTTCTGGGCGAGCCGCAGGCCGCCGAGCGCGATCTCGTCGTAGTAGGTGGCGAGCGCGCGCTCCTTGAGCACCTGGCGCGCCTTGTCGATCGCCTCGAGGGGGTCGCCCGCCAGCATGCGCTGGTAGAAGATCTCGGAGGGGGCCAAGGCCGGCCGGTCGCCCAGCATCACGTCGAGGAAGGCCAGGCGCTCGACGTGGCGGCCGAGCACCACCAGGCAGACGGTGATCGGGGTGGCGAGCACCAGCCCGACCGGCCCCCACAGGAAGGTCCAGAGCGTCGCGGCCAGGATCACTGCCACCGGCGATAGGCCGGTCGAGTGGCCGTAGAGCAGGGGCTCGATCACGTGGCCGGCGATCGGCTCGACGACCGCGAAGAGGACGATCGTGGCGATCAGCATCGACCAGCCCGGATCGACCGCTGCGGCCAGCAGCAGCGGGAAGGCCATGCCGATCACCGCGCCGATATAGGGCACGAAGCGCAGGATCGCCGCGAGCACGCCCCACAGGATCGGGCTCGGCACCCCGATCAGCCACAGGCCGATCGCGATCACGATGCCGAAGGCGAGGTTGAGCCCGGCCTGGGCGAGGAAGAAGCGCGACAGGCGCGCCACCGCGTCGTCCATCGCCGCCGTGGTGGCGCGCAGGTCGCCGGAGCCGGCGAGCCGGATCGCGCGGTTGCGCAGGTCCTCGCGCTGGGCGAGGAAGAACAGGGTGAAGAGCAGGATCAGCCCGACCGTGGCGAGCGGGTGCAGCACCGGTGCCACGACGCTGCCGAGGGTCGTGAGCAGCCCGGCCTTCGGCTCGCGCACCTCGACCAGCATCGGTTTCTCGGTGTCGGCCGGACCGCGCGGCTTGGCGGGCTCCGGCGGCTGGAGGTCCTGGCTCAGGTCCTGCACCGCCTGGAACAAGCGCTCCAGGGTGGCGCCGCCGCCGGCCTGGGCGCGTAAGGAGCCGATCTTCTCGCGCATCGTCACGGTGTAGCGCGGCAGGTCCGCGGCGAGCTGCGACGCCTCGTTGGCGATCAGGAGCCCGAGCCCCCCGATTCCCGCGAAGGTCGCCAGCACCACGACCAGCACGGCGAGCGAGCGCGGCAGGCGCCGGCGCTGCAGGCCCCTCACCGCCGGCGCCAGCACGAAGCTGAGGAGCACCGCGAGCGTGATCGGCATCAGCACGTCGCGCCCGAGGGACAGGATCGCGCCGCTCGCCAGCACCAGGAGGCAGGCCGCCAGCGCCGTGAAGACCGGCATCGCGTCGCGCAGGCGGCGCGCCGTCACGGGATCGTCGATCATCGGCCTCTCTAACCCTTCATGCCGTCGCGTCGACGCGAGGGCGTCCGGCGCGTCGGCGCCGGTCTTCGTTCGGACTTCTGGAAGCACTCTCCGACGGAGCGGACGCCGGTTCGTCGCGGAAAATGCGGCAAAATCAAAGATCTAGAGCACGATCCGATCGCAACGTGACGGGGTCGTGCTCCAGTCGGCGCCGCCGGCGCTCAGGGAGCGGACGGCGTGCCGAGGGCGGCGCCGATCTGGGTCAGGAGCTTCGAGAAGTCGACGGGCTTCGGGTGGTAGTCGTCGCAGCCGGCCTGGATCACCTTCTCGCGGTCGCCCGACATGGCGTGGGCGGTGAGCGCGATGATCGGGATCCGGGCGGTCTCGGCGTCGGACTTGAGCGCGCGCGCCGCCGACCATCCGTCGAGCACCGGCAGGTTCATGTCGAGCAGGATGATGTCGGGCCGGCTGGTGCGGGCCTTCATCACGCCCTCCTCGCCGTCATGGGCGAGCACCACCTCGTAGCCCCGCCGCTTGAGCCGCCGGGAGAGGAAATCCCAGATTTCCTCATGGTCCTCGACGAGAAGGATCTTCGCCACCGCCCCCACTCCACGCTCGCGCGAGACGGCGCCGGCGGCCGGTCCGGCCGCCCGCTCGCCATCGCGCCTGTTCGACAGGCCCTCATACACGCCCGTCCCCGCTGAGGCAGGGGACGGACGCGGTCTCTCGGGCCCAACTCAAAGTGGGCAGGCCCGCCCGGATGTCACCCCTCGTGCGGCAACCCGAACGCGACGCACTCGGATTCCGCCCGCTCGAAGGCCTGGATCACGTGCTGGTAGGAGCGCCAGGTCTCGCTGGCATGGTCCAGGTCGGTGGGGCGCAGCACGAACATCAGCATCGAGCGGCCGGTGACCGCGTAGGTGTCGCCGACGGCGAACCGGGCGAGATCCTGGGTGTCGGGCAGGTTGGTGTCGAGCACCCGCATCCAGGCATCGCCCCCCACCACCTCCGGCAGGGTGAACTCCACCACGTCGTGATAGGCGTTGAAGAGCAGCATCAGGGTCGCCTCGCCCCCGCGCCGGTGAATGCCGCTCGTCTGCGCCCGGCCGTCGAGAACCACGGCGAGCGAGCGGGCGCCGCCGTCGTTCCAGTTCTCCGGGGTCATCTCGGTCCCGGCCGGGGTGAGCCAGTTCACGTCCTTGACGCCGAGCTCGGCGTCGTAGGCCCCGGTGAGGAAGCGCCCGCGGCTCAGCATCGGCAATGACCGGCGCAGGATCAGCAGGCGCTGGGTGAACTCCGCCAGGTCCCGCTCGTCCTCGCCGATCCCCTCCCAGTCGATCCAGGAGATCTCGTTGTCCTGGCAATAGGCGTTGTTGTTGCCCTTCTGCGTGCGGGCGAACTCGTCGCCGGCGAGCAGCATCGGGGTTCCGCGCGACAGGAGCAGGGTCGCCAGCAGGTTGCGCATCTGGCGCAGGCGCACGGCCTTGATCTCGGGATCGTCGGTCGGTCCCTCGGCGCCGTAATTGTACGAGAGATTGTGGGAGTGGCCGTCCCGGTTGTCCTCGCCGTTCGCCGTATTGTGCTTCTCGTTGTACGAGACCGTGTCGGCGAGGGTGAAGCCGTCATGGGCGGTGATGAAGTTCACCGAGGCCCAGGGGCGCCGGCCGCGCTTGTTGAACTTGTCGGCCGAGCCGGTGAGGCGGGAGGCGAGCGCCGGCAAGAGGCCCTCGTCGCCCTTCCAGTAGCCGCGCACCTCGTCCCGGAAACGGTCGTTCCACTCGGCCCAGCCGGGCGGGAAGCCGCCGACCTGGTAGCCGCCCGGGCCGCAATCCCACGGCTCGGCGATCAGCTTGACCGAGGAGAGCACCGGGTCCTGGCGGCAGGAATCGAGGAAGCCGCCGCCCTCGTCGAAGCCGTAGGGCTCGCGGCCGAGGATCGTCGCGAGGTCGAAGCGGAAGCCGTCGACCCGCATCTCGGTCGCCCAGTAGCGCAAGGAATCGGTCACCATCTGCAGCACCCGCGGATGCGAGAGGTTGACGGTGTTCCCCGTGCCGGTGTCGTTGATGTAGTAGCGCTTCTGGTCCGGCAGCAGCCGGTAGTACGAGGCGTTGTCGATGCCCTTGAACGACAGGGTCGGCCCCTTCTCGTTGCCCTCGGCGGTGTGGTTGTAGACCACGTCGAGGATCACCTCGAGGCCGGCGCCGTGCATGCGCGCCACCATCTCCTTGAACTCGGAGAAGGCGAAGTCCGGCACCGCGGCGTAGCGGCGGGCGGGGGCGAAGAATGAGAGGGTGTTGTACCCCCAGTAGTTCACCAGGTCCTTCTCGAGCAGGTAGCTGTCGTTGACGAAGGAGTGGATCGGCAAGAGCTCGACCGAGGTGACGCCGAGGCTGCGGATGTATTCCAGCACCTCAGGCGTGCCGAGGCCCGCATAGGTGCCGCGCAGGCGCTCGGGCACCGCCGGGTGCAGCTTTGTGAAACCCTTGACGTGGGTCTCGTAGAAGACCGTCTTGTCCCACGGCACGTTCGGCTTCTGGTCGCGGCCCCAGGTGAAAGCGGGATCGATCACCCGGCACTTGCGGGTGAAGGGGGCGCTGTCGCGGGTGTCGAAGGTGGTGTCGTCGCCGCTCTCCATCACGTAGCCGAACAAAGCCGGGTTCCAGGTGACGGAACCGACCAGCGCCTTGGCGTAGGGGTCGAGGAGCAGCTTGTTCGGGTTGAAGCGGTGGCCGGCCTCCGGCTCGTAGGGGCCGTGGACCCGGTAACCGTAGATCGTGCCGGGGCGGGCGTCCGGCAGGTAGCCGTGCCAGACCTCATCGGTGTATTCGGGCAGCTCGATCCGCTCGATCTCGGTCTCGCCGGAATCGTCGAACAGGCACAGCTCGACCTTGGTGGCGTGCGCGGAGAACAGCGCGAAGTTGACGCCGAGGCCGTCCCAGCTGGCGCCCAGGGGAAAGGGCTGGCCCTCGCTGATGCGCGAGACGGGCGAGGTGCGCCGGGCGAGGGGCGAGGCCGCCGGGGTCTCCGGGGCGGGCTTGGACGTGATTTCCATGTTCATAGGGGCGTTCGACGATCCCGGAGGCGAGAAGCCTGACTGTGGGCTGAACGCGCCGGCCCTCGCCCAAGCTCCCGTCCCTTCGTCAAAATTTCACCGGTGCAATTTTACCGGCGGGAATCGCGCCGCGATCCGGAGCCGCGGGCGCCGCCGCGGGTTGCCGGGATGCCGGGGTGACGAGGAGACACGATGAGCGCGACGGTCGCGGACGTGATGAGCAGGGACGTGGAGTTCATCCCCGGCGAGGCGCCGGTGCAGGAGGCCGCGGTGCTGATGGGCGAGCTCGATGTCGGCGCCCTGCCGGTCGGCACGGCGGACGCCCTCGACGGCGTGATCACCGACCGGGACATCCTCTACCGGGTGGTCGCGAAGGGGCTCGATCCGGGCAGCCTGCGGATCAGCGAGGTGCTGTCGCGCCCGGTCGTGTCCTGTACCGAGACCGATCCCCTGCGCACCGCCCTCGACCTGATGGCCGCCCACCACGTCCGGCGCCTGCCGGTGCGGGATGCGGGCGGGCGCGTGACCGGCTGGATCACCCTGGCGGACCTGTCGCGGGCGCTGCTGCTCGGCGGCGACGCACTCCAGACCTCGCTCAAGCGCCTGACCGAGGAGGCGTGAGCGCCGTCCTGCTACGGATCGGCCGCGGCGGCGGCGGCGTTGGCCGCCGCGTTGGCGCGCTCGGCCTCCAGGATGGTCTGGCGGGCGAGGTAGCGGGTGACCAGCGCCTCGACGTCGCGGATGGTCTCCTCGACGAGGTGTTCCTGGAGCCGGGCGCGGGGATCCTCGGGCTGCAGGTTCTCGCGCTCCTGCAGCCGGCGCATGGCCTGCTTGACCACCTGGTAGACCGCTTCGCGCTCTTCGCGGCTCATCGCCGGGGAGACGGCCCGGGCGACCAGGTCGGTGAAATCGGACATCGGGGTACTGCTCGTCCTGACGCGTCGCGGGCGCTCCGTGACGGCGCTCCAGCCCGCCTCATCGCACGGCCTGCGCCGGAACCGAAGGCCCGGGCGGGGTCCGCCTTCGGAACCGGCCTTACATGTTGTGGTCCTTGACGCCGGCGATGAGCAGGCTGCTGCAGCCCCAGATCACCAGGAAGGCGAAGAAGGCGACGAACAGGCTGTGCCCGCGCATCGGCACGGTGGAGAGCTCGGGCCGGCTCGGCGGCATGAAGATCGCGAGGTAGACGTGCTGGCGATTCGCCGCCACCCGGGCCCGATCGAGCATCTGGGTGGCGGAGTCGTTCAGCTTCTCGGCGATGGTGCGCTCGACCATCAGCCCCTCGTATTCCAGGATCGCCTCCGAGACGGACCGGCCGCCGACCGCCATCCCGTAGTTGGTCAGCGAGTCTTCGAGCTGCTTGATCTGCTGGTTGGTGGCGTTGAGGCTCGCCACGATGGTCTGGATCGAGCGCGACTTCTCGTCGAGGCCGGAGCCGCGCAGCACCTGCAGGTCGTTCTCCGACTTGATCTTGTCCTTGCGCAAGGAGAGCAGGGTGGTCATCGTCGCCTCGGCCGACTTGGCCGGATCGATGATGCCCCAGCGGTTGCGGAACTCGCGCAGGGAGAGGTGGGCCTTGCGCATCCGCTCCTCGCTCGCCGCCAGGTCGTCCTTGCTGTGCCGGAGCATGTCCTGCTGCGCACGGGACGAGATCGCGTTGATCAGCGCCTCGGCGCGGGCCATGATGTGGCGGCTGATCGCCAGGGCGTCCTCGGGCGTGAAGGCCTGCACCGTCAGGGTCAATATGCCGGAGACGAGGTCGATATGGACATCGACGTGCTTGCGCCAGTACTTCAGCAGAGTCTCGATCGGCTTGTCGCCGGAATAGCGCGTCCAGAAGTCGGCCTCGTCGCGGGTGAACATCCGGACGATGTCAAGCTCTTTCTGGGCGCTCTCCAGCATCGGCTGACTCTGGATGTAGTCTCGGACGATGTAGCTGTCCTGGCTGTTGTTCTTCTGGATTAGCGAGGAGAACTCGCCGAGCGCGACGTTGCCCATCGGCTCGACCTCGCCGCGGACGGCGAAGCGGGTCTCGACCACGTACTGGTCGGCGGCGAAGACGAACAGGTAGACCCCGACCACCGCCGTCGGCAGCAGCACGAAGAGGCCGATGCTGCGGATCAGCCGGGCCACGACCCGGTTCTGGGTGCCGGCGGCGGGCAGGAGCGGGACGCGGGTCCAGCGCAGCGGGTTGAGGAGCGCCGGCAGCCGGCCCCGGGGTCCCTCGGGGGAGATCGGCTCGACCGTCTCGGCGTTGCGGCGCAGGTCGGGCACGGTGCGCCGCGCGAACGCGATCATGCTGCCGAGCCTGTCGCGCCGTTTGACCTCGTCCGCGTCCATACTGCCTGATTCCTCGTGCGGCACCCGGCCGCCTGCGTGACCCCGACGGCCAGGCTCATCGGATGCTGCGGTTTTCGGCCTTTTTAATGGCGCCTCACCGCGCGCAGGGCGGCGGCGAGGCGGGCCCAGGCCGCTTCGTCGGGCGGCAGGCCGAAGCGCAGCCGCGCCGGCGACGCCTCGAACCGGCGCACGAAGATCCCGGCGCGGCCGAGCTGCGCGAACAGGCTCGCGGAATCGGGCATGGAGTCGGGCATGGAATCGGGAAAGTCGGCGGTGCGGAACAGGCACGTGCCGCCGACGATCCGGCCGCCGGCTTGCGCGAGCAGCGCGTCGAGCCGGGCCGCGTCGCGGCCCCGCGCGGCGGTCGCCTCCCGCCGCCAGGCGGCGTCCGTGAGCGCATGGCGGCCGACCGCGATCGCCGGCCCCGACACCGCCCAGGGGCCGATCCCGCGGCGCAACCTTCCGATCAGGGGCTCTGCCGCCACGGCGAAGCCGAGGCGCAGGCCGGCGAGGCCGTAGGTCTTGCCGAAGGAGCGCAGCACCAGGCAGCCGGGCGGCGGCGGCCCGCACAGGCTCTCCACTGGTTCGAGATCCGCGAAGGCCTCGTCGACCACGAGCCAGCCGCCGCGTTCCGCGAGCCGGGCGGAGGCCGCCGCGAGCTCGCGGGCCGGGATCACCCGCCCGTCCGGGTTGTTCGGGTTGACCGCCACGACCACGTCGGCCGCCAAATCGAGGTCCGGTACCGTCGCGACCGCGTGCCCGGCCCGGGCCCAGGCCGCGGCGTGCTCGGCGTAGGTCGGGCCGAGGACCGCGACGCGGCCGGGCGGCCGCAGCCGCGGGATCAGGTCGATCAAGGCCTGCGTGCCGGGGGCGGCGACGACGTGGGCCGGATCCGCGCCGTAGGCCTGCGCCGCGGCGTCCTCGAGGGAGGCGAGGTCGGCCCGCGCCGGCAGCCGCGTGAAGGCGCTGGCCTCCAGGGCCGGCCACGGATAGGGGATCGGGTTGATCCCCGTCGACAGGTCGATCCAGGGCTCGGGGGCCTGCGGGAAGAGCCGGCGGGCCTCGCCGAGGTCGCCCCCGTGCCGGATCGCCCCTTCCTCGCCTTCGCTCGCCATGACCGCCCTGCTGCACCCGCCCGACAGCCTCCCGGTGCTCGTCCTCGCCCTCGCGGTGGAGGCCGTGCTCGGCTATCCGGACCGCCTCTACAGGCTGGCCGGCCACCCTGTCACCTGGATCGGCGCCCTGATCGCCGCCCTCGACCGCCGCCTCAACCGCGAGGGCGATCCCGGTGGGCGCCGGCGCGCCGCCGGGGTGCTGGCGCTGCTCCTCGTCCTCGCGGCGACCGGCGTCGCGGCGTCTGGTCTCGCGCTCGCCTGCGGGGCGCTCGGGCTGCTGCCCGGCGTCATCCTCTGCGCCTTGCTCGCCGCGAGCCTGCCGGCCCAGCGCAGCCTGCACGACCACGTCGCCCGGGTGGCGCAGGACCTCGACCGCGACGGCCTCTCCGGCGGGCGCGAAGCGGTGGCGATGATCGTCGGACGCAACCCCGAGACCCTCGACGAGGCCGCGCTCTGCCGCGCCGCGATCGAGAGCCTGGCCGAGAACTTTTCCGACGGCATCGTGGCGCCGGCCGTCTGGCTCGGCGTCGGCGGCCTGCCCGGGGGCGCGCTCTACAAGGCGATCAACACCGCCGACAGCATGATCGGCCACCGCACGCCCCGCCACGAGGCCTTCGGCTGGGCCGCCGCCCGCCTCGACGACTTCGTCAACCTGCCGGCCTCGCGCCTCACCGCCGGGCTCGTCATCGGCGCTGCCGCCCTCACCCCGGGGGCCAGCGCCCGGGAGGCGCTCGCGGCGGTCCGGCGCGATGCCGGCCGCCACCGCTCGCCCAATGCCGGCTGGCCGGAGGCCGCGATGGCGGGAGCGCTCGGTCTTCGCCTCGCGGGTCCCCGGGTCTACGGCACCACGCGGGTCGAGGATGCCTGGATGGGATCGGGACGGCCCGAGGTCGATGCCGCCGACATCCGGCGGGCGCTCACGCTGTACCGGCGGGCCTGCGGGCTGCTGTGGGGACTGGCGGTGGGGCTGGCCGGTCTCGCGCTGGCGGTGTGAGACGATTTCCGAATCGATCGTTCGAAAATCGTCTCAGGCCATTGAAAAGACAACCGTTATCCCTTTTGCGGCCGGGACCGGCCGCGAAAGGGATAATCGTCTCCGCCAGCGCCGGACGACCGGCGCGAGATCCCTGTCCCGGCCGGGGCGAGCGTGCGGGCGGGTAGCAGGCCGCGCGGCGTCAGCTCCGGCGCGCCGGCAGCGTGGCCTTCAGCGCCTCCCAGCCGTCGCGCAGGCCGAGATGGCGCAGGCCTTCGAACGGCCGGACCTCCGGCCGCTCGCCGCGTGGATGCACCACCACGGTGGCGGTGCGCCCGACGGTGAGGCGGTCGCGGTCGACGGTGGAATCGAGGGCGATCCGCACCGGCACGCGCTGGGCGAGGCGCACCCAGGCGAAGGTCGGGTTGACGTTGGCGAGCAGCGACGAGCCGGCGCTGCGCTCCCGGTCCTCGATGCCGGCGGCAACGCTCTCGACCGTGCCGGTGACGTCGCGATCCTCGCCCATCAGCCGCACGGTGACCGGGTCGCCGGGATGGATGCGGTCGAGCTTCGTCTCCTCGAAATAGCCCTGGACGTGCAGGGTATCGCCGTCGACGAGGGCCATCACCGCCTTGCCGACCCCCACATAGGCGCCGGGGCGCAGCTCGAGGTTGCTGATCCGTCCGTTGACCGAGGCGCGGACCTCGGAGCGGTCGAGGTTGAGCCGGGCGAGGTCGCGGTCGGCCACGGCCTGGTCGTAGGCGGCCCGGGCGCTCTGCTCGGCGGCGAGCGTCGCCTCCAGCTTCTGCTGCGACACGACGTTGTCGCTGAGCTGGCGGTAACGGGCCAGATCCGCCTCGGCCTGGACCAGGTTCGCCTTGCGGCCGGCCACCACGGCCTCGGCCTGCCGCAAGGCCAGGGCGAAGCGGTCGGGGTCGATGCGGAACAGCACGTCGCCGCGCTTGACCCGCTGGTTGTCCCGCACCTCGACGTCGCGGACCAGCCCCGAGACGTCGGGGGCGACGCCCACGACCTCCGCCCGCACCCGCCCGTCGCGGGTCCAGGGGGCCTCGAGGTAGTAGTCCCAGAGCGCCGTTCCGACGAGGATGGCGAGCGCCAGCATGGCGGCGGTGACGGCGAAGCGGCCGAGGAAGGCGAGCGCGCGGGTCATTGTTTTCAAGTCTTCAGGTCAGGCGGCCGGCGAGCGACACGACGACGCCGAGGCACACGAGGGTGAGGCAGAGGTCGAAGAGCGGCCGGTGCCAGACCAGCCGGTAGAGCCCGAGCGCGCCGATCAGCCGGCGCAGAACGAGGCTGACCAGGACAGCGACGAGGGCCCAGACCAGCAGGGCCGGCACGAAGACGCCGTAGAGATCGATGTCGGTCATCAGGCGGCCTCCCGCGCCGGCAGGACGGCGCCGGGCGGCGGCGCCTCGGGAAACAGGGCGCGGCGCAGGCCGACGAGGCCCAGCAGCGCGTCGCGCCGGCCGGGGCCCTCGGCATCCCCGACGCTCGCGAGCGCCGCGTCGATGCGGCGGAGCAGGTCGTCCGAGGCCGGGCCGCGCGGCCCCTCGTAATGGCCCGCCACCCCGTCGAGAGCGTCATCGAGGGGGGCGACCGCTCCGGGCGGCAGACCGTGGCGGGCACGCCGCAGGGAGACGAGGTTCATGCCGACCCGGAGCGCCGCCAGGGTGTCGATCCGGGGCAGATCGCTGTCGGGCCCGGCGGCTGCCAGCCGCGGCACCAGGAGGCCGAGGCGGTCGAGCATCAGGTGGGCGAAGGCGGCCCGGTCGCCGTGCCCGCGCCGGCGCGCCGCCCGGGCGAGGTCGGCGCGGCTCGCCGCCACCAGCCGGCGGGCGCCGTGCTCGGCGCCGACCGAGCGCACCAGCCGCGTCACGATCGCGGCGAGCCAGATGCCGCCGACGAGGGCGATGCTCGAATTGACGTATCCGCCGAATTCCGAGGTGTAACGGTCCTGGATCGCCAGGAGGGCGTTGCCGTTGACGCCGAGCGCCAGGCCCACCGGCATCGTCTTCGGGATCGTCATCAGCAGGCCGCACAGGATCAGCAGCGGGGCCAGCACGAGCGCCAGGCTGACGAAATCGTGCACCAGCGGCATCACGCCGAACAGGAGCACGCCGATCGCGGCGGCGGCGATGCCGGTCCAGGTGGCGAAGCTCAGGATCGCCGGGGCCGGATCGTCCTGGGTCGCGAACAGGCAGCACAGCACCGCGCCCATCATCGCCGCGGTGGCGCCGTCGGGCCAGGCGGTGGCGATCCACAAAGCCACGCAGGCGACGATGCCGAGGAACACGCCGAGGGCGGAGCGCAGCGCCATGCCGTGGTCGCGGTGGCGCGGCGCGCGGCCGCCGAACTCGCCCGCATAGGCCAGCGGCTCGCGCAGGCGGCCGTCGCCGCGCGCGATCCCGTCCTGCAGCGCCCGGCAGTCCCGACCGATCGCCACCAATTCGCGCAGGCGGTCGATCAGGCTCGCCCGCACCAGGGCGGACCAGGATCCGTGAGAGGACGCGGGCGAGGGGAGCGGACGGTCGGCGGCCTCGATGCGGGCGAGGAGCGCGTCGGCCTCGACGGCGGGAGCGCCGGCCGCCGACCACGCCTCGACGTCGGCGAGCAGGCGGCGCAGATCCGGCGTGAGGCCGGACAGGCCGTCAAGCGCCGCGATCCGGTCGGCGAGGGAGGAGAGGACCGGCAGCAGCATCAGCATCCGGCCGCGCAGGAGCTGCACCAGCGGCACCGCCCGGCTCTGGGCCGAGGTGTCGTAAGCGAGATGCGTCGAGAGCGCGTCGATCTCCGCCGCTTCCGCCGCGAGGCGCAGACGCCGCACCCGGGTGGCCGGTTCCTCGCCGGCCCGCGAGAGCACGTCGCCGGTCCAGCGCCCCGCCTCCTTGAGCCAGGCGCCGACCCGGGCGGCGAGGACCGGGCCGACGGGCTCAGGCAGAACGAGGCTCGCGACCAGCGAGGCGCAGAGGATCCCGAGGGTGATCTCCTCCGCCCGCGACACCGCGGTGTCGAAGATGGTCTCCGGGCTCGTCACCGCCGGAAAGCCGATCAGCGCCGCGGTGTAGCCGGCGAGCATGAACAGGTAGGCCCGCGGCGAGCGGTCGAGGAGCGAGAGGTAGAGGCAGCCGGCGGTCCACAGCGCCAGGGCGAGCGTCAGCACCTCCGGGGCGTTGACGAGCGGCGGCACCAGGACGACCGCCATCGCGACGCCGATCAGCGTGCCGACCACCCGGTACAGGGCCTTCGAGCGGGTGGCGCCGGAGAGCGGCTGCATGGTGATGTAGACGGTCGCCATCGCCCAGTAGGGCCGCGGCAGGTCGACCCAGAGCGCGATGCCGAGGGCGAGCAGCGCCGCCCCGCTGACCTTGAGGGCGAACAGCCATTGGCGCCAGCCGGGCAGCATCAGGCGCGTCCTCCGGCGGCCGGGCGGGCCACAAGCGCGTCCTCGGGCCCGCAGGTCAGGCTCGCGCCGCGCGGGCCCTCGGCCCGGAGCGCGCGCAGAACGGTGAGGGCCGCCCGCAGGTCGTCGTCGCCGACAGGGGCGAAGACCGCCTCGCGCAAGGTGTCGAACCGTGCCTCGATCGCCGTCGCGCGGGCCCGGCCCTCCGCCGTCAGGTGCAGCACCTTGGCGCGGCGGTCGGTCGGGTCCTCCCGGCGGGTGACGAGGCCGGCCTCGCAGAGCTGGTCGAGGAGGCGCACCAGGCTCGGCCCCTCGACGCCGAGCGCGTCGGCCAGCGTCGTCTGGCGCAGGTCGCCGCCGAGCCGCCCGATCAGCAGCAGCGGCAGCGCCGTCGCCTCGGTCAGCCCGTAGGCGGTCACGACCTCGTCGGCGGCCCGGCGCCAGACGCGCCCGGCCTGGAGCAGGGTCAGGGTGAGGGATTGCAGGAGGTCGCGTCGCATCGCCGCCAGTCGGGCCGCGTCTTGCGGACCGATCCTTGATCGGCCTCATAGATAGGATGCTAACGATCCGAGCTGAAGCGCGGAGGGCGCGGGCCGGCCATGCGCGTGAGGGAGAGATGCAAGACTTTCAGGATCGACTGCCCGGGTCCCTGCTATTTGGCGGTGGCTACTCGGCAGCGGCTACTTGGCGGCGGCGTCGCGGTCGGGGGCCCAATCGAGCTCGACCACGGATTTTCCGTCCTCGCGGTTGTAGCGCAAGGCGGTGTGCCGCATCGCCCGCAAGGCCGCGGCGTCGTCGGCCCGGGGGCACTGGACGGGATCGTGGGGGCGCTTGGTCCGGTCGAGCATGCGCCCGAAGGCGGCGTCGAGGGCCGGCATCGCCGAGACGGTCGAGAACGGGGTCGACAGGTAGACGGTGCCGGACGGGGCGCGGGCGAGGCAGTAGCGCCAGTCGGCGGCGGCCGGATTGGCCACCAGAACGACGCCGATCACGGCGCCCGGAAGCAGGGCTCTCATCGAAGCGGGACTCTCGGAACGGGCCTCGGGGCCGTCCCGATGCGCGGCGCTTGCGGCGCCAGCAAGGCGCGGCAAAGCGCGGGACGTGTCAGGCCGGAACCAGGCCCGGTGCGGGGGCCTCGATCTCCTCGGCGTCGAGGCTCACGCTCCAGACCCGGGCGCCGTCCTCGGTGACGAGCCAGGCCTCGCCGGTCCCGTCGCCGAAGACCTCGTCGGCCCGTCCGAGCACCCGGGCGGCGGCGTGGCGCACCGTCGGCGCCTCGATCGACAGGTGGTGGAGCGGGAGGGCCTCGCGTCGGTCGCGGGAGGCGGAGAGCAGGCGATAGACGGGCATACGAGCGAACTCCGAGAGACGAGGGGGGTCTGGCGATCCCGGATGTCTGGCGTGATCGGCGGCTGCCTTGTGGTGTCGAACCGTTCCCCACGCCCCAGGTTCCGGCCAGGCCGGTACGGGGAGCGTCGGACGATCGTCCGCGGCGGGCTCAGACCGCCGCGGGCACGTCGCTGTGATCGCCCACAGGCGACGTTGGGTCAACGCTTGTAGCGTCATCTCCGGAAGGTTCAAGAGTTAACTCAGGGAAAATCGCGCCGGGGCGGCCGAGGCGCGCAGCCGTTGACACGGCCCCTCTCCTCCCCCTTGTGGGGAGGGAAGAAAGCCCGCCTCCGCAACGTCCTGGTCAGAGGGACCTTGGCCATGCATGAGACCTTGGCCATGAGACCCTGGCCATGAGACCCTGGCCCCGGGACGAAGCGTCGATCCGCCGGCACAGGGGGAGAGGAACGAACACGATGACGACGAGGGTCGCCTGCATCGGCGAGTGCATGATGGAGCTGTCGGAGCGGCCCGACGGCAGCCTCTCGCGCGGCTACGGCGGCGATACGCTGAACACCGCGCTCTACCTCGCCCGGCTCGGCGTCGCGGTCGATTACGTGACGGCGCTCGGCGACGATCCGTGGAGCGAGGAGATGCTGGCGGCCTGGGCCGCCGAAGGGGTCGGCACCGGGCAGGTGCGGCGCCTGCCCGGGCGGATGCCGGGGCTCTACATCATCCGCACCGACGCCTCCGGCGAGCGCAGCTTCCATTACTGGCGCGACAGCGCCGCCGCCCGCGACCTCTTCTCCGGCCCCGGCGCCGCGGAGACGCGGGACGCCCTGGCGGGCTACGACCTCGTCTACGCGTCGGGCATCAGCCTGTCGCTCTACGGCGAGGCCGGGCGGGCGGCGCTCGCCGAGACCTGCCGGGCGGTCCAGGCCCGGGGCGGGCGGGTCGCCTTCGACACCAACTACCGGCCCCGCGGCTGGCCCGACAAGGCGAAGGCGCAAGGCGCCTTCCGCGACGCGATGGCGGCGGCCGACCTGATCTTCGCCTCCAGCGAAGACCTCGAATGGCTGTACGGGCGCGACGGCGAGGCGGAGGTGCTGCGCCACCACGGCCGCTGCGAGATCGTGCTGAAGGGCGGCGGCTCGCCGCCGAGCGTGCGGGTGCTCGCCGGCACCGAGGACGTCACGGTGCCGGCCCCGCCCGTGGCGTCGGTCGTCGACACCACCGCGGCGGGCGACAGCTTCGCGGCGGCCTACATGGCGGCCCGCCTCGCCGGCAGGCCGCCCGCCGAGGCCGCCTCTCACGGCCACCGCCTCGCCGGCACCGTGATCGCCCATCGCGGCGCCGTGATCCCCCGGGCGGCGATGCCCGACCTGCCGCTCGCCACGGATTCTCTTGCAACCGAACAGGGACGCCCGTGATGACCGAGACCCGCTCGACCGAGACCCGCGCCCAGCGCCTCGACGCGCTCCTCGCCGCCTCCCCGGTGATTCCCGTCATCACCGTGCCGGAGCTCGCCCACGCGGTGCCGCTCGCCCGTGCCCTGGTGGCTGGCGGCATCACCACCCTGGAGATCACCCTGCGCACGCCGGTGGCCCGCGACGCCGCCAAGGCGATCATGGACGAGGTGCCCGAGGCGGTGGTGGGCCTCGGCACGGTGCTGAATCCGGCCGACCTCGAGACCGCCCACGCCATCGGCGCCCGCTTCGCGCTCAGCCCGGGGGCGACGCCGGAGCTGCTGCGGGCGGCCGCGGCCAGCGACATGGTGTTCATGCCCGGCATCGCCACGCCCTCCGACCTGATGCAGGTGCTGGCCGCCGGCTTCACGGTGGCGAAGTTCTTCCCCGCCGTGCCGGCGGGCGGCATGGCGGCGCTGAAGGCGCTGGGCGGGCCGTTCCCGCAGGCCCGGTTCTGCCCGACCGGCGGCATCGGCGAGGCCGACGCCAAGGCCTGGCTCGCCCTGCCGAATGTCGCGGCGGTGGGCGGCTCGTGGCTGGCGCCGGAGGCCGAGATCCGCGCCGGCCAGTTTTCCGCCATCACCGAGCGGGCCCGCCGCACCCTCGCGGCCTTGCAGTAACACGCCAGAAACGTGTCCGCGCCGCCACGGTGTGGCGCGGGCACAACGCCGCTTTCGCAACCGCGAAGCTGCGCCGGATTTAAGCTTGGCTTTGGGACGTGGGCGTTTACGGCTTGGCCATTGGTTCCGCCGTACGGTGCCGGTCGCGTTCGCACCGACCTTCCCCGCGCTTTCCCCGCCGAGTTTTCTTTAGCCAAGAGGCTTCCATGCGCCGCTTCGTCCCCGCCCTGGCCGGGCTGGTCTGCGCCGTCACCGCCTGGGCGGCGCCCGCCGCCGCCTACGAGATCGACCCGCTCACCCGCCAGCCCCTCGACCAGCCGCTCACCGTGACGGTGCGGTCCCCCGCCGCGGCCGCGGCCTCCGTCGATCCCCTCGACGCCTCGGTGCCGAAGCTGAGCCCGATCCCGCGCGAGACGGTGGCCTATTCCGGTCCCTACGGCGCCGGCACCATCGTGGTCTCGACCGGCGAGCGCCGCCTGTACTACGTGCTCGGCAACGGCCAGGCCCTGCGCTACGGCGTCGGCGTCGGCCGCCCGGGCTTCACCTGGGGCGGCGTGCAGACCATCTCGATGAAGCGCGAGTGGCCCGATTGGCGCCCGCCGGCCCAGATGATCCGCCGCCGGCCCGACCTGCCGCGCTACATGAAGGGCGGCCCGGAGAACCCGCTCGGCGCCCGCGCGATGTATCTCGGCGGCTCGCTCTACCGCATCCACGGCTCGAACGAGCCCGAGACCATCGGCACCGCCGTCTCCTCCGGCTGCATCCGGATGACCAACGACGACGTGATGGACCTGTACACCCGCGCCAAGGTCGGCACGAAGGTGATCGTGCAGCGCTGAAGCGCCGTGGCATCGTCTTGATGGGTGAAGAGGCCGGCCTTGTGCCGGCCTTTTCCATTTTATAGTGCTCAATGCTCGAAAAACTTGGCGCGGGATCCCCTCTCCCGTTTGGGAGAGGGGTAGGGGCGATCGAAGATCGCGCGAGGGTGGAGACGGTGCCGGACGAAACTTCGACCGTTCCGCTGCCAGCACCACGCTCAGAGCTTCACATTGAAGCGCGCCACCCTCACCCCTGACCCCTCTCCCGCACGGGAGAGGGGAAAAGCGCTAAACATCTCAGCAACTTAGCACATCCCCGCCGACCGCCCGCGCATGTAGGCCTGCGGCGCGCAGCCCATGTCGCTCCGGAACGCGTAGACGAAGGCCGAGGTCGATCCGTAGCCCAGCGCCAGCGCGGTCCGGGTCACGTCGAGCCCGCCGCCCATCAGCTCGATCGCCTTGAACAGCCGCAGGCGCCGGCGCCAGGAGCGCAGGCTCATGCCGAGCTCGGCCTCGAAGCGGCGGGCCAGCGTGCGGCCCGACAGGCCGAGCGCCCGGCCCCATTCCTCCGGGCCCCGGGCATCGGCCGGCTCGGCGTAGAGCGCCTCGCACAGCTCGGTCAGCGGGCCGCCGCGCGGCCAGGGCAGCGCTCCCGGGAGCGGCGCGGCGCGGCGGAGCTGGTCGAGGATCAGGCCGGCGACCCGGCCCGCATAGCCGTCGGAATCGTCCTGCCCGTCGATGGCGGCGGCCTCGACGATGAGCGCCTGGAGCAGGGCCGAGACGCCGAACACCGTCGGATCCTCGGGTAGCCCGCGCCCGGCCGCGTCGGCGATCCACAGGCTGCGGAACTCGGCGCCGAGCAGCGAGCCGACCCGGTGCCGGTGCCCGGTCGGCAGCCACACCGCCTGCTCGGGCGAGATCACGAAGGAGCGCCCGGCCACCGACACCGTCAGCACCCCCGAGATGGCGTAGACGACCTGGTGCCAGGGATGGGCGTGCTCGGGGAAGGAGTGGCGCGCCGGGATGGCTTGCGCCCGCACCGTCAGCGAAAGCGGCGGCCGCGAGCCGGGCGGCGTCTCGATCGTCTCCCACCGCATGCGGGGCTCCAGATTGGCGGCCAGTCTACACGGAGTGGCGCCCCGTCGAAATACGGACAGCCGGTGCTCCGGTATGCAGGAGAAGAATTCTGCTGCCGCAGGCCTTCATCAGAGAAGAACGCCATCATGGGCCACCACGACCGCCGCGGCCTGCCCCTCTCGACCCGCTCCGACCTCGCCGCCGAGCGCTACCGTGCCGGTGTCGACCTCCTGCTCGCCGCCTGGCCGGGCGCCGCGGACGCCCTCGACGCGGCGATCGCGGAGGATCCCGGCTTCGCCCTGGCGCACGCCGCCCGGGCCCGCCTGCACGCGATGCGCACCGAATCGCGCGCGGCGCGGGCCTGCATCACGATGGCCGCGGAATGCGTGGCGCGGGGCGGGACCGAGCGGGAGCGCAGCCACGTCGCGGTCCTGTCGCTCGCGATCGACGGCCAGTCGGAGGCAGCGCTGGCACGGGCGCTGGCCCATGCCGAATCCTGGCCGGGGGACGCCCTGATCCTGTCGCTGCCGCTGGGCGCCTTCGGGCTCCTGGCCTTCTCCGGCCGGGCCGACCACGACCAAGCCCGGGTCGATCTCTGCGAGCGCCACGCCCACGCCTACGAGGCGGACGATTGGTGGTTCACGACCTATCGCGGCTGGGCCCACACCGAGAACGGCGCCGTCGCCCGCGGGCGGGCGCTCGCCGAGCAGGGTTTCGCCCTGCGGCGCGAGAACGCCAACGGCGCCCACGCCCTCTCGCACGCCCTGTTCGAGGACGGGGCCGGCCCCGAGGCCGAGGCGCTGATCGCCGGGTGGCTGCCGGGTTACGACCGCTCGGGCATCCTGCACGGCCACATCGCCTGGCACGCGGCGCTCGCGGCCTTGGAGCGCGGCGATCCGGACGGGGCGCTGGCGATCTACGCGGACCACGTCCGACCCGGGGCGACGGCAGGCCTGTCGCTCAACGTGATCACCGACACGGTCTCGCTGCTCTGGCGGCTCGACGCCTATGGGCACGTGGTCCCGGCCGGCCTGTGGGACGAGGTCCGGGCCTATGCCGCCCCGTACTTTGCGCGTGCGGGCTTCGGCTTCGCCGACGCGCATATGGGCCTGCTCGCCGCTGCGACCGGCGACCGCGCGGCGGCGCAAGCCCGCATCGACGCGCTCACCGGCCTCGTCGAGGCGGGGACGCTGGCGGCGGGACCGGTGGTGCCGGCGATCTGCCGCGCCGCCCTCGCCTTCGCGGAGGAGGATTACGGTGCTTGCGCGCGGATCCTCGAACCGGTCGCCGCCGAGGTCGTGCGCATCGGCGGCAGCGGCGCCCAGCGCGAGGTGATCGAGGACACGCTCCTCGTCGCCCTGATGCGCGCCGGCGAGACCGCGAAGGCCCGCACCCTCCTCGACCGGCGCCTCCACCGCCGCCCCTCGCCGCGCGACGCGCGCTGGCAGGCCGCGCTCACCGCCTGACGACGACACCCTGACGAGACGAGAGATGTCCAACCCCGCCGCCGCCCTCCCCAGCAACTCCGTCCGCGCCGAGACCGGCACCGGCAACGTCCTGCGCCTCGCGCTGGCCCAGGCGCTCGCCGGCGCCAACTCGGTCGTGGTCTACGCCACCGGCGCGGTGATCGGCAGCCAGCTGGCGCCGAGCCCCGCCCTCGCCACCCTGCCGATCTCGATCTTCGTCGTCGGCATGGCCGCCTGCACCCTGCCGGCCGGGCGCATCGCCCGGGCCTATGGCCGCCGCACGGCGTTCCTGGCCGGTACGGGGAGCGGCGTGCTCGTCGGGCTCATCGCGGCGCTCGCGGTCGTCCTGTCGTCGTTCTGGCTGTTCTGCGTCGCGACCTTCTTCGGCGGCGCCTACGCCGCCGTGGTGCTGTCGTTCCGCTTCGCCGCCGCCGATTGCGTCGCGCCGGCGCGGCGGCCGCGGGCGCTCTCCGCCGTCATGGCCGGCGGGGTCTTCGCCGGAATCATCGGGCCGCAGCTCGTCAGCCACACCATGTCGCTGTGGCCGGCCCATGCCTTCGCCGCCACCTTCCTGGCGCAAGGAGCGGTGGCGCTCCTGTCGGCCGCCGTGCTCATGGGCGTACGGCTGCCGGGGCCGACGCCAGCCGACCTCTCCGGCGGGCGCCCGCTCTCCGAGATCGCCCGCCAGCCCCGCTTCGTCACCGCGGTCCTGTGCGGGGTGGTGTCCTACCTCCTGATGAACTTCCTGATGACCGCCGCGCCGCTGGCGATGCACCTGTGCGGCTTCACGCAGGACGACGCCAATCTCGGCCTGCAATGGCACGTCATCGCCATGTACGCGCCGAGCTTCTTCACCGGGCGGCTGATCGCGCGGTTCGGCGCCTCGCGCGTCGTGGCGGCGGGGCTGTCGCTCACGGCGGTGGCGGCCTTCGTCGGGCTGTCGGGGCTGGACCTCGCCCATTTCTGGGCCTTCCTGGTCCTGCTCGGGCTCGGCTGGAACTTCGGCTTCGTCGGCGCCTCCGCGATGGTGCTCGAGTGCCACCGGCCGGAGGAGCGGACCCGGGTGCAGTCGCTCAACGACTTCGTGGTGTTCGGCACGATGGCGGTCGGGTCGTTCTCCTCCGGCGGGCTGCTCGCCCGCTACGGCTGGGACGTGGTGCTGTGGGTGTCGTTCGCGCCGCTGGCCGTCGCGGTCGCGGCGCTCAGCCTGTCGGCGGCGTCGCGGCCGGTGCGTGCGGCGGGCTGATCAACGCCGCTTCGCCGGCTCCCGGCTCAAACCTCGCGCCGCCAGCTCCTCCTCGTAGCGGGCGAACCGCGTCGCCTGCTCCTCGCCGAGGCGGCGCAGGAAGTCGAAGGCGTAGATCCCGGTATCGTGCATGTCGTCGAAGGTGAGCTTGACGGCGTAGTTGCCGACCGGGGCCACCGCCAGGATCTCGACTTCGCGCTTGGCCGGCAGCCACTTGCGCTCGGAGGGCGCGTGGCCCTGGACCTCGGCCGAGGGAGACTCGACCCGCAGGTACTCCGCCGGCAGGGCATAGGCCGCGCCGCTGGCGAAGGCGACGTGGAGCGTGCGCTTGTCGCGCGACAGCCGGATCTCGGTCGGCCAATCGGCCTGGTCCGCCGCTTCATCGGTCATGGGTTGCGTCTCCCTCGCCTCTGGCACAACTTGCCCGGGGTCTTCCGAGCGCTCATATGCAGGCCGACACCCGGCCGCCAGAGCCGCGTCCCGAGGATAATGTTCGCATGTGGGGTCCCCGTACCGACGATCCGATGCCGGCCGTGCCCGTGCCGGCACGGCCGGCGCCGCTGATCGATCCGTTCCAGCGCGCGATCACCTACCTGCGCGTCTCGGTGACCGATCGCTGCGACCTGCGCTGCGTCTACTGCATGTCCGAGGACATGACGTTCCTGCCCAAGCGCGACCTGCTCACGCTGGAGGAGCTGGACCGGGTCTGCTCGGTCTTCGTCGAGCGCGGCGTGCGCAAGCTGCGGATCACCGGCGGCGAACCGCTGGTGCGCCGGGACATCATGCGGCTCTTTCGCAACCTCTCGCGCCACCTCGCCTCCGGGGCGCTGGAGGAGATGACGCTCACCACCAACGGCACGCGCCTGCGCCAGCACGCCGCCGAGCTGGCGGATCTCGGCATGCGCCGGATCAACGTCTCGCTCGACACGCTCGACCCGCAAAAATTCCGGGCGATCACCCGGCGCGGCGACCTCGACACGGTGCTCGACGGCATCGCGGCGGCGCGCGAGGCGGGGCTCAAGGTCAAGATCAACGCCGTGGCGCTCAAAGGCGTCAACGAGGACGAGATCCCGTCGATGCTCGCCTGGGCCCACGGGCTCGGCATGGAGATGACGCTGATCGAGGTGATGCCGCTCGGCGACATCGAGCCGGACCGCGTCGACCAGTTCCTGCCGCTCTCGGTGGTGCGCGAGCGCCTGTCGGAGCGCCTCACCCTCACCCCGCTCCCCGACCGCACCGGCGGTCCCGCCCGCTACGTGCGCGTGGAGGAGACCGGCGGGCGCCTCGGCTTCATCACGCCGCTCACGCACAATTTCTGCGAGAGCTGCAACCGGGTGCGCCTGACCTGCACCGGCCAGCTCTACATGTGTCTCGGCCAGGAAGACGCCGCCGACCTGCGGGCGGCGCTCCGCGCCTCCCCCGACGACGCGGTGGTGGCCGAGGCGATCAGGGAAGCGATCACCCGCAAGCCGAAGGGCCACGACTTCGTCATCGCGCGCGCGGCGAAGCCGGCGGTGCCGCGGCACATGAGCACGACGGGGGGCTGAGGCCCCCTCACTCAGATCCGAAACCCCATCCGCAACGCCCCCCAGTGCCGGCCATGCACCCGGATCGGGCTCGACACCTCGCGCAGGGGCTGGCGGCCGGCCTCGTCCTGCGGGCAGGCCTGGACCAGGAAGGCCCGGGTCGAGCGGGCGGCGGACAGACCGATGCGGTCGTCGTAGAGCCGGCGATGGCGGGCGTGGAGGGCGTTCCAGGCCGGGTCGCCGGCCCGCGGCGCCTGGGCCTGGGCGCGGTTGTGCACCGGGGCGTAGCCGTTGCGGTCGACCGCGATGCAGAATGCCGTGCGCGCATCGGCGAGCAGCAGCGGTTCGAGGATCGGCGGCAGGATGTCCTCGAGCGCCGGCACCGCGGCGGTGAGGTAGTGCGGCGGCTCGATGCCGGCGACCGGGCGGTAGGTGGTGTCGAACAGGGCGTGATGGGCGAGCCGGCCCGCGGCCAGCGCCTGCTCCAGGGCCGCGCCGACCGACGCGGCCCCGCCCAGAGCCGCCGCGATCAGCGGCCGGTTCTCCTCCTCGATCGCCATCAGGGCGTCGCGCATCCGCGATTCCGACACGGCATCACCGAGCGCGCAATGCAGGCCGCGCGGGCTCGCGCCGACCACCCGCACCTGCATCCGGCCGATGCCGCGCAGGTCGAGGGAGAGCCGGGCGCCGATGGCCGCGCCGCAGCCCTCGGGCGGGGTCAGGAGCAGGCCGCCCCGGCTCAGGTCGAGCACGCGCCCGAGGCCCCAATTGCCGACTCGCGCCGCGAGGTCGACCGGATAGCGGTCGTGCACCCGCCGGTCGCCGATCTCCGCCTGGCGCAGGGACGCGACGGTGCGCCCGGCGAGCCCCCCGGCGAGACCGGCGACGCCCGCGCCGACGGATCGTGCCGCCTCCATGCGCCGGGCCGCCTCGCCGGCGGCAGCCGTCGCCAGGGCGGCCTCCCGGCCGAGAGCGTCGGTGACCTCGGCGAGGTCCCGGGCTCCGTCGGCCAGGCGCCGGGCGGAGGCGGCTTGCGCCTCGGCCGCCGAACCGGTGGTGGCGAAGGCCGGGCGCAGACAGGCGAGCGAGGTCGCGACGCTGCCCATCGCCACCGCTCCGGGGCCGGAGAGGCGGCGGCTCAAGGCGCGCACCTCCTCCACCGCCCGGGCGGCATCGGCCGACAGCAGCTTGAATTCCTCCGCCGCCTGCCAGAGCGGCCCGCCCCCCACCCCGGCGCGCGCCGCCTCGACGGTGGCGTTGAGGGCGAGGCGGTTGGCCTGCCGCGCCAGGGTCGCCACCGCCTCGACGACGCGGGCGGCCTCCTGAGCGGCGCCCGCCATCTCGGCCTCGAGCACCCGGCTCTGCTGGTCGGTGCGGTCCAGGTGGCGGCCGGCCTGGACCAGCACGCCGGCGAGCCCGTCGGCCTCCGCCGCGAGGGTCCCGGCGTCGGCGCTAAGCGCGCGGCCGCGCGCTCCCGCGGCGTCGGCCCGGGCTCCCAGGCCGTCGAGGCCGCGGGTGAGGGCGGCGGCGTCCGCGGCCGCCGCTTCGGTCTCGGCGCAGCCGTCCCGGGCGGCGACGCCGACGGCGCGGGCGGCCCGGACCAGCTCCGCCTCGACCCGGTCGACGGCGTCGCGCCCGGCCCGGCCGGCATCGCGCCCGGATCCCTCGACCGGCCCCTCGATCGCCGGCCCGACGGGGAGCGGCGGCAGGATCTCGACCGCGTCGGCACGGTCGCGGGACGGGTGGGGCGGGCGGAAGCTCAGGCGCATGGCCGGATCAGAGCGCGCCGCGCTTAAAGGCCGGTTAACCCTGACGAAGCGTCACCGCCGCCGGTGCGGGCCCGACGCGCGAGTTGCGCCGGCGGGCGTGGCCGTGGCAGGGTCCGGCCCCGTTCGATCCGTCACCTTGCCACGAGAGACCGCCGCCGGATGAGCCGCCTGCTCTCCCGCCTCCTGCTCCTGTCGCTGCTGGCCGCCGGGCCGGCCCTCGCCGAGGACACCCCGGCCGCTCAGCAGGCCCCCGCCCCTCTCCCCTCCCCCGTGCGCATCGCCACCGAGGGCGGCCACCCGCCGTTCAACTACGTCGAGGACGGCAAGCCGGCGGGGTTCGAGGTCGAGCTGGCCCAGGCCCTGTGCGCGGAAGCCAAGCTCACCTGCACCCTCGTGCTCCACCAGTGGGACGGCATCATCAAGGGCCTGGAGGCCGGCGAGTACGACGCCATCATGGCGGCGATGGCGATCACCCCGAAGCGCGCCGCCCGCATCGCCTTCACCCGTCCCTATCTCCGGATCCCCTTCGCCTACGTGGCGCGGCGGGACACCTCGCTGCCAACCCTCAGCCCGGCGCTCCTGCGGGGCCGCACGATCGGCGTCGCGGCGCACGGGCCGCAGGTCGCCTTCCTGGAGCAGCGGGTGCCGGGCGCCGAGATCCGCACCTTCGACAGTCTCGCCGACGCGACCCTCGACCTCCGTGCCGGCCGGGTCGACGTCGTGCTCGGCGACAAGCTCGACCTCGCGACCTTCCTCAGCAGGCCCGAGGGCGAGGCCTGCTGCCGATTCGTCGGCGACGTGCCGGCGGGCGAACCGCTCCTCGGCGAGGGATTCGGGATCGGCCTGCGCAAGGGCGACGGCGCGTTGCGCGCGGCGTTCGAGCGGGCGCTCGCGGCGCTCGTCGCCGACGGGCGCTACGACCGCATCCGGGCGAAGTTCATCCCGTTCGACACGAAGTGAGACGAGATCCGGAAGGAATCTTCCGGATCTCGTCTCACAAGCCGGCGCGGCGCCTGAGCGAAGCCGATTTCCGCATCGCGAAAGCGATTGCGTAGCAATCGCCGAGCGATCAATCGGAGATCGTATGACGCTCCTCTCCGCGAACGATCCCGGTCGTGGAGGGGGCGAACCGGTTTGACGGGCGGCGGGCCGGCTCACTACACCGGGGGCCGATCGCCGGGACAACGGCGTGGGAGGATGAACGCATGGCAAAGGTCGCGTTTCTGGGTCTCGGCGTGATGGGTGGCCCGATGGCCCGGCACCTCGCCGCCAAGGGCCACGACGTCACGGTCTACAACCGCACCAAGGCCAAGGCGGATGCCTGGGTCCAGGCTCACGGCGGCAAGGCCGCGGCGACGCCCCGCGAGGCGGCGGAAGGCCAGGAGATCGTCTTCGCCTGCGTTGGCAACGACGACGACCTGCGCTCGGTCACGACCGGGCCGGACGGGGCCTTTTCGGCGATGGGCAAGGGCACGGTCTTCGTCGACCACACCACCGCCTCGGCGGAAGTCGCCCGCGAGCTGTCGGCGGCCGCGGAGAAGGCCGGCTTCGGCTTCATCGACGCACCGGTCTCCGGCGGCCAGGCCGGCGCGGAGAACGGCGTGCTCACGGTGATGTGCGGCGGTGAGTCCGAGACCTTCGCCCGGGTCGAGCCGGTGATCGCCTCTTACGCCCGCGCCTGCCGGCTGCTCGGCCCCGTCGGCGCCGGCCAGCTCGCCAAGATGATGAACCAGATCTGCATCGCCGGCCTGGTCCAGGGCCTGTCGGAGGCGGTGCATTTCGGCAAGCAGGCCGGGCTCGACATCGAGGCGGTGCTCGACGTGATCTCCAAGGGCGCCGCCGGCTCCTGGCAGATGGAGAACCGCGGCAAGACCATGAACGAGGGCAAGTTCGATTTCGGCTTCGCCGTCGACTGGATGCGCAAGGACCTCTCGATCGTGCTGGCGGAAGCCCGCAGCAACAAGGCGAAGCTGCCGGTGACGGCTTTGGTCGACCAGTTCTACGCCGAGGTGCAGAGCATGGGCGGCGGGCGCTGGGACACGTCGAGCCTGATTGCGCGACTGGAGAAGTAAGAGCGCGGCCGCTACCGCACTTTCGATGACAAGACGTAGCTCTCTCCCCTCTCCCGTGTGGGAGAGGGGCCGGGGTGAGGGTGGCTCGGCTTCCGAATAATCCTGAACCATCGAGCTGCGCAGCTCGATGGTCGAAGCTTCATCCTGAAGGCGAGCCACCCTCACCCCTACCCCTCTCCCATACGGGAGAGGGGATCCCGCGCAATATGGTTTTTCGTCAGCGCTAGTACGTTCGCCCCTACTTCCCCACCAGGCAACTCACCGCCTTGCGCCAGCCGGCGAGCCGGCGCTCGCGCACGGTCGGCTCCATCGCCGGGGTGAAACGGCGCTCCAGGCGCCAATGGTCGGCGAAGTGCTCGGGCTCCGGGTAGAGGCCGCAGGAGAGGCCCGCGAGGTAGGCCGCGCCGAGCGCCGTCGTCTCCTTCACCTCGGGCCGGTCGACGGGGGCGGCCAGAAGGTCGGCGAGGCGCTGCATCGTCCAGTCCGAGGCGACCATGCCGCCATCGACCCGCAGCACCGTGGCGCGCCCTTCCCCGTCCGGCCAGTCGGCCCGCATGGCGGCCAGGAGATCGGCGGTCTGGAAGCAGACACTCTCGAGCGCCGCCCGGGCGAGCTCCGCCGGTCCGGTGCCGCGGGTCAGCCCGAACAGGGCGCCGCGGGCGTCCGGCTCCCAGTAGGGTGCGCCGAGGCCGACGAAGGCCGGCACCAGGTAGACGTCCTGCGCCGGATCGGCCCGCTCGGCGAGCGCCCCGGTCTCGGCGGCCGAGTCGATCACGCCGAGCCCGTCGCGCAGCCACTGCACCGCCGCGCCGGCGACGAAGATCGAGCCTTCGAGCGCATAGGTGCGTTGGCCGTTCAGCTGGTAGGCGATGGTGGTGAGGAGCTTGTTCTTCGAGACCACCGGCTGGGTGCCGGTGTTGAGGAGGGCGAAGCACCCGGTGCCGTAGGTCGACTTGACCATGCCGGGCCGGAAGCAGGCCTGGCCCACCGTCGCCGCCTGCTGGTCCCCGGCGACGCCCCGGATCGGGATCGCGGCGCCGAACAGCTCCGGGTCGGTCTCGCCGAAATCGCCCGAGGAATCGCGCACCTCCGGCAGCATCGAGGCCGGCACGCCGAGCAGCGCCATCAGCCCGTCGTCCCAGGCGCCGCGATGGATGTCGAAGAGCAGCGTGCGCGAGGCGTTGGTGGCGTCGGTGACGTGGAGCCGCCCGCCCGTGAGGCGCCAGAGGAGATAGGAATCGACGGTGCCGAAGGCGAGCTCGCCCGCTTCCGCCCGGGCGCGGGCGCCCGGCACGTTGTCGAGGATCCAGGCGATCTTGGTGCCGGAGAAGTAGGGATCGAGGATCAGGCCGGTCTTTTCCGTCACCGCGGGCTCGTGGCCCTCCTCCTTGAGGCGGGCGCAGATCCCGGCCGAGCGCCGGTCCTGCCAGACGATGGCGCGGTGCACGGCCTCGCCGGTCCTCTTGTCCCAGACGAGCGTCGTCTCGCGCTGGTTGGTGATGCCGATCGCCGCGACGTCCCGCGCCGTCACCCCGGCCTGCTTCATCGCCGCCCGGCAGGTGTCGAGGGTGGTGCGCCAGAGGTCCTCCGGCTCGTGCTCGACCCAGCCCGAGGCCGGGAAGTGCTGCGGGAACTCGGCCTGGGCGAGGCCTGCGATCGAGGTGTCGGGGCGAAACAGCAGGGCGCGCGAGGAGGTGGTGCCCTGGTCGATGGCGAGGATGAGGGAGGACATCGGGACGGCTCTTTCGCGCGGTTGCGGCGAATCTAGAGGGGTGGCGGCTCCAGCGTGGCGAGGCCGAGAGTGGCGGCCGCCCGGCCGAGTCGCGCGTCGAAGGTCGCGAAGGGCAGGCCGGTGACCTGCAGGAGCGCGAGGTGCAGGGCGTCGGGACCGCGCACGCCGAGGGCGGCGTCCTCGACGATGGCGCGGGCGATCGCGAACATCTGACGGGTGATGGTCAGCGGGCGACCGAGAGTCTTGCGCCAACTCTCGAAGCGCAAGAAGATCGACCGAGCCTCAGCGGTATCCAGCTTGCGTTCGCGGACCAACCGCGAAATCGCCGAGGTAAACTCGAGAACCGTGAGATCCGACATCACGACACTCACGCCCGGATTGGCGACCCACGCCTGAATGCGTGACGACGAGGCTTCCCGCACGAAGATCGCGATCACGATGTTGGCGTCGCAATAGATGCGGTTCACGCCCCTTCATCCCGCATCTCGCGAACGAGGGCGACCGCGTCGATCGGCTCACGCGGCGTCACGATGGTGTCGCGCAACCAATCGACTTCCTCCTTCGTCATCGGCCTTGGTTCGGTCGGGACGAGCTTGACGAGATCTTCGTCGAGGCGGGTGATGATCACCTCCTCGCCCTCCGTCGCCTTGGCGAGCAATTCGGGCAGGCGGGCGATGGCATCTTCCAGCGAGTAATAGGCCATGACAACCTCCGTGGCAGCGTCCCCGCCAGGATAGCGGAATCCGGCCGTCCGCGGAAAGGAGAGCCGGGGCTGGAGGCCCCGGCTCCCGCAAGGTCAGCCGCGCTTCGGCGGCGAGGCCGGCCAGCTCTTGATCAGGGTGTCGTAGTCGATCGTCTCACCCTTCGGCTTCTCGTCGGCGAGCTTGCGCTGGGGGGCCAGCGTGCCGTCCTTCTTGGCCTGCTCGTACCAGTGCTCGGCCGAGGTCTTGGGGTTCAGCTTCGGGCCGCAATCGCCCTGGACCTTCGAGCGCTCCAGGCGCGCCATCACGTCGTCCTGGGCGTTGGCGAGCGCGTCCATCGCCGCCTGCGGGGTCTTGGCGCCCGAGGAGGCGTCGCCGATGTTCTGCCACCACAGCTGGGCGAGCTTGGGATAGTCCGGCACGTTCACGCCGGTCGGGGTCCACTGCGTGCGGGCCGGCGAGCGGTAGAACTCGACCAGGCCGCCGAGCTTCGGCGCCCGATCGGTGAAGGACTTGTCCCAGATGTCGCTCTCACGGATGAAGGTGAGGCCGACATGGCTCTTCTTCAGGCTGACCGTCTTCGAGACGATGAACTGCTGATAGAGCCAGGCCGCCTTGCGCCGGTCGAGGGGGGTCGACTTCAGGAGGGTGAGCGAGCCGGCATCCTGGTAGCCGAGCTTCATGCCGTCCTTCCAGTACGGGCCCTTCGGCGAGGGCGCCATGCGCCATTTCGGCGTGCCGTCCTGGTTCATGACCGGGAGCCCGGGCTTGACCATGTCGGCGGTGAAGGCGGTGTACCAGAACATCTGCTGGGCGACGTTGCCCTGGGACGGGACCGGACCGGATTCCGAGAAGGTCATGCCGGCCGCCTGCGGCGGGGCGTACTTCTTCAGCCACTCGACGTACTTGGTCACCGAGTAGACCGCCGCCGGGCCGTTGGTGTCGCCGCCGCGCTCGATCGAGGAGCCGACCGGGCGGCAGCCCTCCATGCGGATGCCCCACTCGTCGACCGGCTTGCCGTTCGGAATGCCCTTGTCGCCGTTGCCGGCCATCGAGAGCCACGCGTCGGTGAAGCGCCAGCCGAGCGACGGATCCTTCTTGCCGTAGTCCATGTGGCCATAGACCTTGACGCCGTCGATCTCCTTCACGTCGTTGGTGAAGAAGTCGGCGATGTCCTCGTAGGCCGACCAGTTGACCGGCACGCCGAGCTCGTAGCCGTACTTGGCCTTGAACTTCTCCTTGAGGTCGGCGCGGGTGAACCAGTCGTAGCGGAACCAGTACAGGTTGGCGAATTGCTGGTCGGGCAGCTGGTAGAGCTTACCGTCCGGGCCGGTGCCGAAGGACTTGCCGATGAAATCGTCGAGGTCGAGGGTCGGCGAGGTGACGTCCTTGGCCTCGTTCTTCATGAAGTCGGAGAGCGCCACGGTCTGGCCGTAGCGGAAATGGGTGCCGACGAGATCGGAATCGTTGATCCAGCCGTCGTAGATGTTCTTGCCCGACTGCATCTGGGTCTGGATCTTCTCGACCACGTCGCCCTCCTGCAGGAGGTCGTGGCGCACCTTGATCCCGGTGATCTCGGTGAAGGCCTTCGCCAGGGTGCGGGCCTCGTATTCGTGCGTGGTGATGGTCTCGGAGACGAAGTTGATCTCCATGCCGGCGAAGGGCTTCGCCGCATCGACGAACCACTGCATCTCCTTGAGCTGCTCGTCCTTCGACAGGGTCGAGGGCTGGAACTCGGTATCGACCCAGCGCTTGGCCTCCTCCATGCCGGCGAAGGCATGGCCGGCGGCGAGGCACAGGGCCAGCGCGCTCGCGGCCGTCAGCAATCCGTGGCGTGTCATCCTGGTTGTCCTCCCTCTGGTGGTGATCGGTCCGCCTGGTGCCGGCTGGCTGCCGGACGTAACGGCGGACCGCTTAAGCGAAGCGGAACATCACCGCCCCGTAAACGAGCGAGAGCGCGAGCGCCCATTCGAGGCTCGGGCCGACGAGGCCGAGCCAGGCGAGATTGATGAAGGCGGCGCCGACCAGCGTCAGAAAGAGCCGGTCGCCCCGCGTGGTGGGGATTCGCAGGATCCCGACCTGCTCGGTCTCCGGGCGCCACACGGCGAGCGCGGTCATCAGGGCGAGCAGGCTGGCGATCACCACGAAGAAGAGCGCGGTCTGCCAGGTCCAGGCCATCCAGGCGAAATCGAGCATCGCGAGTACTCCCCGATCACACCCGGCCGAGGGCGAAGCCCTTGGCGATGTAGTTGCGCACGAACCAGATCACGAGGGCGCCCGGCACGATGGTGAGCACGCCGGCGGCCGCGAGCAATCCCCAATCCATGCCGGCGGCCGAGACCGTGCGGGTCATGGTGGCGGCGATCGGCTTGGCGTCCACCGAGGTGAGCGTGCGGGCCAAGAGAAGCTCGACCCAGCTGAACATGAAGCAGAAGAAGGCGGCGACGCCGATGCCCGACGCGATCAGGGGCATGAAGATCTTCACGAAGAAGCGCGGGAACGAGTAGCCGTCGATCGCGGCAGTCTCGTCGATCTCGCGCGGCACGCCGGACATGAAGCCTTCAAGAATCCACACCGCCAGCGGCACGTTGAACAGGCAGTGGGCGAGCGCCACCGCCCAGGGCGTGTCGAACAGGCCGACCGCCGAGTAGAGGTTGAAGAAGGGCAGCGCGAACACCGCCGGCGGCGCCATCCGGTTCGACAAGAGCCAGAAGAACAGGTGCTTGTCGCCGATGAAGCTGTAGCGCGAGAAGGCGTAGGCCGCCGGCAGCGCCAGCCCGATCGACAGGACGGTGTTGATCGCCACGTAGGACAGCGAGTTCAGGTAGCCGCCGTACCAGCTCGGATCGGTGAAGATCCGGATGTAGTTGTCGAACGTGATCGCATGCGGCCAGAGCGTCATGCTGGTGTTGATTTCCTGGTTGGTCTTCAGGCTCATGTTCACGAGCCAGTAGATCGGCACCATCAGAAACAGGAGGTAGAGCGTCATCACGACGTGGCGCGGGCGCATCAGGCGGCCCTCCGGTCGAGCGGGATGGTGGTGGCGGGGGGCAGGCTGCCGGCGGCGCTCGCATCCGCCGGGTCGCTGTCGGCCAGCACCGTGCGGTTGCCGGCGTCGACGTTGGTCATCACGGTGTAGAACACCCAGCAGACGCTGAGGATGATCAGGTTGTAGACCAGCGACATCGCCGCTGCCCGGCCGAGATCGAACTGTCCCAGCGCCAGCTTGACGAGGTCGATCGACAGGAAGGTCGTGGCGTTGCCGGGCCCGCCGCCGGTGAGCACGAAGGGCTCGGTGTAGATCATGAACGAGTCCATGAAGCGCAGCAGCACGGCGATCAGCAGGACGCGGCGCATCTTCGGCAGCTGGATGGTGCGGAAGATCGCCCACTGGCTCGCCCCGTCGATGCGGGCGGCCTGGTAATAGGCATCGGGGATCGACTTCAGGCCGGCATAGCACAGGAGCGCCACGAGGCTGGTCCAGTGCCAGACGTCCATGGTCACGATCGTGACCCAGGCGGCGAGCGCGCTGCCGGCGTAATTGTAGTCGATGCCGATGTTGTTGAGGAACGAGCCGAGGAGGCCGATATCGCTGCGGGCGAAGACCTGCCAGATCGTCCCGACGACGTTCCACGGAATCAGGAGCGGCAGCGCCATCAGCACGAGGCAGAAGGCGACCCCGCGGCCCTCCCGCGGCATCGACAGCGCCACCGCGATGCCGAGCGGCACCTCGATCGCCAGGATGACGCCTGAGAACAGCAGGTTGCGCCACAGCGAGTCGAAGAAGCGCTCGCCGAACTGGCTCGACGGGTCGAGGAGTTCCTGGAACCAGCCGAGGCCGTTCCAGAAGAACTGGTTGTTCCCGAACGTGTCCTGGACCGAGTAGTTGACCACCGTCATCAGCGGCAGCACCGCCGAGAAGGCGACGACGGCGAAGACCGGCAGGACGAGGAGCCAGGCCTTCTGGTTGACGGTCTTGGTCATGCGGCCTCTCCGGGCACCAGGGCGCCGTCGGCGTAGATGTGGATCTGGCGCGGATCGAGGGTCAGCGCCGCCTCGGTGCCGTCGAGGCTCTGGTCCTCCGCCACCGTGGCGACGAGGGGCCGGCCGCCGAGCTCGACCCGGGCGAGGCGCTGGCGGCCGATATCGTCGATGCGCTTGACCTGCACCGGCAGGCCCAGACCCTTGGGCGCCAGATGCACGTATTCGGGCCTGACGCCGAGCTCGATCCGCTTAGCCTGCGGGAGGTTCGGGTAGTGCCGGGCGAGCGGGATGGCGTGGCCCTCGATCGTCGCGGTCGCGCCCTCGACAACCGCCGGCAGCAGGTTCATGCCCGGCGAGCCGATGAAGTGGCCGACGAAGGTGTGGGCCGGGCGCTCGAAGAGTTCGTCGGGGGTGCCGGTCTGCACCACCGCGCCGTCATGCATCACCACTACCGTGTCGGCGAAGGTCAGCGCCTCGGTCTGGTCGTGGGTGACGTAGATCATCGTCAGGTCGAGCTTGCGGTGCAGCTCCTTCAGGGTCGAGCGCAGCTGCCACTTCAGGTGCGGATCGATGACGGTGAGCGGCTCGTCGAACAGGATCGCCGCCACGTCCGGGCGCACGAGGCCCCGGCCGAGCGAGATCTTCTGCTTCATGTCCGCCGTCAGGTTGTTGGCGCGGCGGTCGAGGACGCGCGTCAGATCGAGGAGCCCGGCGATCTCCTCCACCCGCGAGCGGATGGTGGCGGGCGCGACGCGCCGGTTCTTGAGCGGGAAGGCCAGGTTCTCCCGCACCGTCATGGTGTCGTAGACGACGGGGAACTGGAACACCTGGGCGATGTTGCGCCCCTCGGTCGGCACCGTGGTGACGTCGCGGTCGTCGAACAGGATCCGGCCGCGGGTCGGGACCACCAGCCCCGAGATGATGTTGAGCAAGGTGGACTTGCCGCAGCCGGAGGGGCCGAGCAGCGCGTAGGCGCCGCCCTGGCGCCAGACGTGGTCGATCTCCTTCAGCGCGTAATCCTGCGGCCCCTGCGGGTTCGGGCCGTAGGCGTGGGCGAGGTGGTCGAGGGTGATGCGGGCCATGGATCCCCTCCCCTTCAGGCCGCCGCCGGCAGGTCGAGGGCGGCGGTACGGCCGCCTTCGTCGAACACCAGGGCGTGGCGGGGGTCGAGATAGGCGGTGACCGCCGTGCCGGGCTCGAGCCGGCGCACGCCGGGCAGGAGCGCGATCAGGCGGCTGTCGCCGGCATCGACGTGAACGAAGCTCTCCGAGCCGGTGATCTCGGCGACCGAGACGGTGGCGGGAAGCGCGATCGCCTCGGCCGGCAGCGGATCGAGGGCGAGGTGGTGGGCGCGAAAGCCGATCGTGTAGGCGCCGTCCGGGACGTTCGCCAGCGTGCCGGTCGCCCGGACCTGGCCGCCGGTCGGCAGGGCGACCCGGCCGCCGGCCTTGACCACGCGCAGGGTATTCAGCGGCGGGTCGGAAAAAACCTTCGCGGTGGTGAGATCGTCGGGCCGGCGGTAGACGTCCGGCGTCGGCCCCACTTGCGTGACGCGGCCCTGGTGCAGGGTGGCGGTGCGCCCGCCGAGCATCAGGGCCTCGGCCGGCTCGGTGGTGGCGTAGACGAAGATGGCCCCCGTCGCCGCGAAGATGCGGGGCAGCTCCTCGCGCAGTTCCTCGCGCAGCTTGTAGTCGAGGTTCGCCAGCGGCTCGTCCATCAGCACGAGGTCGGCGCGCTTGCACAAAGCCCGGGCGATGGCGGTGCGCTGCTGCTGGCCGCCGGAGAGTTCGAGGGGCTTGCGCTTGAGGTAGGGGGTGAGCCGCAGCAGACCCGCCGCTTCCTGGACCCGCGCTTCGATCTCGGCCTTCGCGACGCCGGCGACCCGCATCGGCGAGGCGATGTTCTCGTAGACCGAGAGCGAGGGGTAGTTGATGAATTGCTGGTAGACCATCGCGACGTTGCGGCGTTGCACCGGCAGGCCGGTGACGTCCTTGCCGTCGGCGATGATCCGCCCCTCGCTCGGCGCCTCGAGCCCGGCCATCAGGCGCATCAAGGTGGTCTTGCCGGCGAGCGTCTGGCCGAGCAGCACGTTGAGCGAGCCCTTCGGCAGGGCGAGGCTGACGTCGCGGATATGGGTCTCAGGCCCGACCCGCTTGGTGACACTCTCCAGGATCAGGGTCATGGCGCCCTCCCGTCTCTTCTTGTTCAGGCCGCGTTGGGGGCGGCGGCGGCGCGGCGCATGAAGTCGTCGAGGGCGGCGGCCTCGGCGGGCGTCAACCTAAGGCCGAGCTTCGAGCGGCGCCAGAGCACGTCGTCGGCGCTCATGGCCCATTCGCGGCGCATCAGGTGGCGCACCTCGCGCTCGGTGAGGTCGGCGCCGAAGAGCCGGCCGAGATCGGCCATGGCGCGTGCGCCGCTCAGGATCTCCCGCGCCTCGGTGCCGTAGGCCCGCACCAGCCGGGCGACCAGCACCTCCGGCACGCCCGGGCACTGGCGCGCCAGCCCGGCCACGACGTCGTCGTAGCTCTCCTTCGGAAAGTTGCCGCCCGGCAGGGTGGCACCCGAGGTCCAGGGCGCCTTGCGGGCCGCCGGCAGGTGGTCCTTCAGGCGCTCCAGAGCCGATTCGGCGAGGCGCCGATAGGTGGTGATCTTGCCGCCGAAGACCGAGAGCATCGCCGGCTGCCCCTCCGGCGCGTCGAGGGTCAGCACGTAGTCGCGGGTGGCTTCCTGCGCCTTCGAGGCGCCGTCGTCGTAGAGCGGGCGCACGCCCGAATAGGTCCACACCACCTCGTCGCGGGTGACCGGATCGCGAAAATACTCGCTCGCGGCGGCGCAGAGATAGGCGATCTCCTCCTCGCTCGCCTTCACGTCGGCCGGGTCGCCCTTGTAGTCGCGGTCGGTGGTGCCGATCAGCGTGAAGTCGCGCTCGTAGGGGATCGCGAAGATGATGCGCTGGTCGGCGTTCTGGAAGATGTAGGCCCGGTCGTGCTGGAACAGGCGCCGCACCACGATGTGGCTGCCCTGGACCAGGCGCACGCCTTCCGTGGAATTGGCCCGCGCCACGCCGGTGAGCACGTTCGCCACCCAGGGGCCGGCGGCGTTGACGAGGGTGCGGGCCCGCACGGTCTCGCGGGCGCCGGTCTGGCGGTCCTCGACGGTGACCTCCCACAGGCCCTCGCTGCGGGTCGCGGTGACGACCCGGGTGCGCGGGCGGATCACCGCGCCGCGCTCGGCGGCGTCGCGGGCATTCAGCACCACGAGGCGCGAATCCTCGACCCAGCAATCCGAATATTCGAAAGCGCGGCGAAAGCCGGGCTTCAGCGGCTCGCCGGCCGGATCGCGGGTGAGGTCGAGGGTGCGGGTGCCGGGCAGGCGCTTGCGGCCGCCGAGGTTGTCGTAGAGCAGCAAGCCTAAGCGCAGGAGCCAGCTGGGCCGCAGGCCCGAGTGATGCGGCAGCACGAAGCGCAGGGGCCAGACGATGTGGGGCGCCATGCCCCACAGCACCTCGCGCTCCATCAAGGCCTCGCGGACGAGGCGGAACTCGTAGTGCTCGAGGTAGCGCAGGCCGCCGTGGATCAGCTTGGTCGAGGTCGAGGAGGTGCCGCTGGCCAGGTCGTTCTGCTCGAACAGCACCACGGAGGCGCCGCGGCCCACCGCGTCGCGGGCGATGCCGCAGCCGTTGATGCCGCCGCCGATCACCGCGAGGTCGAACACCCCGCGCTCGTCGCCGGGCTGCTGGCGCCTGGGGGCCAAGGCCACCTCCCTGTCGGAGCCTTTCGGCTCTTTCGTTTGCATCCTGGCGCGAATCTAGACGCGGCTGCGGTCCGGCGCAAGCGAAACCGAAAGCTGTCAGGCGCGAACGAAAGCCTAAGACTTTCGGTTTGGCGTCACTCCGCGGCGTCGGGGGTGTCCTGCGCCTCGGGTCCCGCCTCGACCAGGGCGACGCGGTGGGCCGCGCACATCTCGCGTAAGGAGCCGGAGGGCAGCGCGTCGGTGACGAAGTAGTCGAGCTCGCGCAGGTGGCCGACCCGGATCGGCGCCGAGCGCTCCAGCTTCAGCTTGTCGGCGACCAGGATCACCCTTCGGGCATTCTCGATGATGGCGCGGGCGACCCGCACCTCGCGGTAATCGAAATCGAGCAGCGTGCCGTCCTCATCGATCGCCGAGACGCCGATCACCGCATAATCGACCTTGAACTGATTGATGAAATCGACCGCCGCGGAGCCGATCACCGCCCCGTCGGCCCGCCGCACCGGCCCGCCGGCGACGATCAGGCTCATCTTCGGGTGGCGGTAGAGCAGGGTCGCCACGTTGAGGTTGTTGGTGATGACCAGAAGATCCTCGTGGTCGCCGAGAGCGCGCGCCACCTCCTCGGTGGTGGTGCCGATATTGATGAACAGCGACGCGCTGTTGGGGATCAGCCGCGCCGCGGCCGCACCGATCGCCCGCTTCTCGCCGTGGGCGACGAGGCGGCGCGCCTCGTACGAGACGTTCTCGACGCCCGAGGCGACCACGGCGCCGCCATGGATGCGCGACAGGAGCCGGCTGTCGCAGAGCTCGTTCAAATCCTTTCGGATCGTCTGCGGCGTCACTTCGAACCGCGCCGCCAGATCCTCGACGCTGACCCGCCCGTGCAGGCGGGCGAGGGCGAGGATGTCCTGCTGGCGCTGGGAAACCTGGTCGATCACGACGCGCATGCCTTGTTCTTGCCCGCTCGGATGCGGGGGTGGGCATTGTCGGAGCAAGCGGGGGCGGGCGCAATTGGGGCGTGATGGGTCATCCAAGGATCAAGGGAACTCACGACCTCGGCGCCTGCCAAACGAGCAGCACCATGATTTTGCATCCGCCCATTCCCGGACGACTGAAGCGTAAGCGGCAGGAGATCCGGGATCCAGCGCAAGGAATCGCCGCGAAGCGGCTCTGCATACTGCAACGTTGTAGACAAGCAGACGCTTCGCGACTTTTTATGCTGGATCCCGGATCTCCTTTCACTTCGTTCCAGTCGTCCGGGAAAGGGGGAGGTTTCCGACGAAGGTTGGTCCTGTCCGAACAGCGAGCGACTCTCCACCGAGATGGACACCCCCTCACACGATCCCCCACGCCCGATACCGCCGCCGCTCCGTCAATTCCCGCGGCCGGGCCGCCCCCAGCTCCGCCAGCATCCCCTCCACCGCCTGCGGGCTGACCGCGAGCGCCCGGGCGGCGCTCGCCACGGTGACGAGGGGGGTGCCGACGAACAGGTCGACGAGCTGCGGCAGGCGGGAGGTCCGGCGACGCCCGGCGCAGGCGCGCAGCATCACCTCGCGGGCGAGCGCCAGGCGGTCGAGGTCGCGCCCGACGGCGCGGGCCGAGACCTCGACCGCGCCGAGGAGGCCGGCCAGCCGGTCGGCGAGCGGCTGCGCCCGCGACCAGCGGGCCCGGGCCTCGCGCAGGCCCAGCGACAGGGCCGGCAGGTGGGCGCCGGCCTTGCCCCGGGCCCGCAGCAGGCCGGCCGCCAGGAGCGGGCCGCGATGGCCGCGGCGCGGGGCCGGATCGAGCACCAGCCACGCATCGAGGACGACCGCCGCCGCCAGCAGGGCCGGCAGGTCGCGGGTCTCGTCGAGGATCCGCCGCCAGCGGGCGAGGGGATCGTCCGTCGCAGAGTGCTGCGTCGGCCCGTCCGCCGCGTGATCGGCGAGGGTGCGGCGGGTGCGGGCGAGCAGCCGGTCGATGGCGGCGAAGTCCGGCTCCTCCGTCTCCTCGGCACCGGCCTCGTCCCCGCTCTCCATTTCAGGCGCATCGGGCCCGGACCCGACGAGCAGCGCCCAGCCGGCACCGGAGAAGGCCCAGCCGGGGGCCGCGGCGGCAAGGCGGCGGCGCTCGGCCAGCACCGCGACGGCGCGGGCCAGCGCCTGAGTCGGGCGGCGCACGTCCATCGCCGCCTCGTGCAGCACCAGGTCCTCCAGGGCGACGAGTTCGCCGTCGAGGTGCAGGGCGGCCTGCGCGTCGAACAGGTGGGCGCGGGCGCGAGCGCCGTCGGCCAGCACCGGATCGGCCCGGGCCAGGCGCTCGTCGAGGCGCACCAGCGCGTCGGACGCCGCCTCCAGGGGAAAGGTCAGGCCCCGCCAGGCGGCGGGCAGGCGGATCGCCTCGAAATCGTAAACCATTGCGGCGTCACGATACGGAGATCCATCTTCAAGGAAAGCCACGCTTCGCTTGGGTCACAGCGAAAGCGCGATCGCGCCCGTTTCGCCACCCACGGTAGGCGAGACGCCCGCCCCCGCAGGTCCGGCCCTGCCGCCCCGCCGCAATTTCGCTGCCGCCCCGGCATATTGACCCGCCCGCCCCGACGGCCCTACGGCGGCGGGATCCCTTGATGCCGCGCCAGCCCCTCGCCGAGACGATCCTGCCACCCTCTCCCACCCCCGATTCCCGGTCCGTCGCCATCGGCATCACGGTCTTCCGCCCGGACGCGGCGCAGGTCGCGGCCCTGCGCGCCCGGGTCGCGGCGGAGGCGCGCCAGACCATCGTGTTCGACAATGGCGGCCTCCCCGCGGACGCCGCCGCCGCTCTGACCGCGCGCGGCGCCCAGGTGCTGTCGGCGGGGCGGAACATCGGGGTCGGCGGCGCCCTCGACGCGATCGCGCAGGCGGCCATCGCCGCGGGCGCGGCCCAGGTGCTGCTCCTCGACCAGGATGCGGCGTTCTCGCCCGAGCAGGTCTCGGCCCTGGAGGGGGCGCTGGCGCGGCTGCACACCGCGAGCCCGCCGCCCGCCATCGTCGGGCCGCGGCCGGAGGCGGCGCCCGGCCGCAAGGCCCCGGCCTATCCGCGCCGGCCGGGAATCCCGGAGGACGGCGCGCTGGTCCCGGTGGAGTTCCTGGCGACCTCCGGCTCGCTCGTCGACCTCGCGGCCTATGCGCGGATCGGCCCGTTCCGGAGCGATTTCTTCATCGACGGCGTCGACCTCGAATGGTGCTTCCGCGCCTGGGCTCGGGGCTACGGCTGCTGGATGGAGACCGGCACCGCCCTCCCCCACCGGGTCGGCGCCGGGGTGATCCGCTCGAAACTCCTCGGCATCGAGATGCCGCGCCAGCCACCCTTCCGGATGGCGGCCTACCTGCGCAACAGCGTCTATGCCTGGCGGCTGCCGCACGTGCCCCGGCGCTGGCGGCTGCGCCAGGCCGCCTACCTGCCGCTCCAGGCCCTGCTGTACTGGGCCGATGCCGGCTTCCGCCCGGGCGTGCTGGCGCAGCTCGCCGGCGCGGTGCTGGACGGCCTGCTGGGCCGGCTCGGGCCGCCGCGAGGATTGCCATGACAGCCGATCCGACATCCGCCGCTCCGAACCCCGCCCTCGACGTCGTCATCGTCAACTGGAACGGCGGCGCCCTGCTGCGGGCCTGCCTCGCCAGCCTGGCGGCGGCGGAAGACCACCTCGGCGACGCCCTGCCCTTGCGCGTCGTGGTGGTCGACAACGCCTCGCGCGACGGCTCGCTGGACGGCCTGCCGCCCCTGCGCCACGGCCCGGCGGTGATCGCCAATCCCGACAACCAGGGCTTCGGCCGGGCCTGCAACGCCGGGGCCGCGCGGGGCCGCGCGCCCGCGATCCTGTTCCTCAACCCCGATGCGCGGGTCACGGCCGCGAGCCTGTCCGGCGCCTACGCCGCCCTGGCGGCGGATTCCGGCACCGGCATCGTCGGCGCACAGCTCATCGACGAGGCGGGGACGGTGCAGCGCTCCTGCGCCCGGCGGCCGACCGCCCGCTCGCTGATCGGCCAGGCGCTGCTCCTCGACCGGGTGCGGCTGGTGCCCTCGCACTTCATGACCGAGTGGGACCACGCCGAGGACCGGGCGGTCGACCAGGTGATGGGCGCCTTCCTGATGATCCGCCGCCCGCTCTTCGAGGATCTCGGCGGCTTCGACGAGCGCTTCTTCGTCTATTACGAGGATGTCGATCTCTGCGCCCGGGCCCGGGATGCCGGCTTCGCGGTGCGGCACCTCGCCGGCATCACCGCCCGGCACGAGGGCCAGGGCACCACCCGGGCGGCCAAGGCGCATCGCCTCGCCTGCTTCCTCGAGAGCCAGATCCGCTACGCCGCCAAGCATCACGGCCGGGCGACCGCGCTCAGTCTGGTGGCGACGGCCTTCGGCGCGCAGGTGCCTTTGCGCCTCGTCCAGGCGCTGGCGCGGCGCTCGATACCTGAGGCCGGCGAGGTCCTGCGGGGCGCGGGCCTCCTCGCCCGGGCGCTGCCCGGCCTGATGCGGGCGATCGGCACCCGCTAGAGCATTTTCCGACGAAGCGGAAACCGGTTCGTCGAAGAAAATGCGGCAAAATCAAAGACCTAGAGAACTTCGCGATGGCAACGCACGCGTGAATGGCTCTAGCCCCCTCCCCTCTCCCAGATCCCCGATGAGTCCACGATGCGTGCCCTGATCGACCTTCTCCGCGCCATGACCCCGCGCGAGCGCCGCCGCGCCGGGCTGATCGGGGCCGGACTGGCGCTCGCGGCCCTGCTCGAAGTGGTCGGCGTCGCCTCGGTGGTGCCGTTCCTGACACTGGTCGGCGATCCGGGCGCCGCGGCACGGATGCCGGCGCTGGGGGCGATCCGCGACGGGCTTAGGTTGACCGACGACCGCAGCTTCCTGATCGTGATCGGACTGAGCGCGTTGCTCGCCATCCTCACCACCTCCTGCGTCAATGCCGGCCTCACCTACGCCCAGCTGCGCTTCAGCCACAGCGTCGGCTACGGCTTCGCCCGCCGGCTCCTGTTCCGCACCATCGACCGCGAGCGGCTGTTCTTCACCACCGCCAACAGCGCAGCGCTCGCCAAGACGATCCTGAGCGAGACCGACCGCCTCGTCGTCGGCGTCCTGACCCCCGCCACCGTCATCGCCTCGCGGGCGACCTCGGCGAGTGCCGTGATCGTCTTCCTGCTCGTCGTCTCGCCGCGCCTCGCGCTGATCCTGGGTGCGGGCTTCGGCGGGCTCTATGTCGGCATCTTCCTGGTGGTGCGGGCGCGGCTCGCGCGCATCGGCGCCCGGGCGGTGGCTGGCAACGAGGGCCGGTTCCGGGTGGTGCACGAGACCCTCGGCGGCCTCACCGAATTGAAGCTCTACGGCAGGGCAGAAACCTTCGCGCGCCGGTTCGAGGCGCCGGCCCGCGCCTACGCGCAAGCCAGCGCCGAGAGCCTGCTCACCGGGCAATTGCCGCGCTTCGTCATCGAGGCGCTGGCCTTCGGGGGCGTCATCGTGGTGGTGCTGTTCGCGCTCTCGCAGGGGCTCGACACCGCCGGCATCCTGCCGCTGCTCGGCCTGTTCGCCTTCGCGGGCTACCGGATGCTGCCGGCGTTCCAGAACGTGTTCAACGCGCTCGCGCTCCTGCGCTTCACCCTGCCGGCGGTGCGGCTCGTGGTCGAGGGGCTCGACGGCGAGCGCGCCTCCACCCCCCGGACGCCCGAGCGCCTGCCGTTCCGGGACGCGATCCATCTCCAGGACGTCCGGTTCGACTACGAGCCCGGCCGCCCGGCCCTGTCGGACATCGATCTCACGATCCCGGCCCACGCCACGATCGGCCTCGTCGGCCGCACCGGCTCGGGCAAGTCGACCCTGGTCGGCCTGATCCTCGGCTTCCTCACCCCCACCTCGGGCCGCATCACGGTCGACGGCACGACCCTCGATCCCGCCACCCTGCCGGCCTGGCAGAACCGCATCGGCTACGTGCCGCAGGATATCTTTCTGATCGACGGCACCATCGCCGAGAACATCGCCTTCGGGCTCGACGCGATCGACGCGGCCGCGGTCGAGCGGGCGGCGCGGCTCGCCGGCGCGCACGACTTCGTCGCCACCCTGCCGGAGGGCTACGCGACCCGCGTCGGCGAGCGCGGCGCCCGGCTTTCCGGCGGCCAGCGCCAGCGCATCGGCATCGCCCGGGCGCTCTACCACGACCCCGACGTGATCGTGTTCGACGAGGCGACCTCCGCCCTCGACGACGAGACCGAGGGCGTGGTGATGCGGGCGGTGCAGGGTCTTGCCGGCACCCGCACCCTGATCATGATCGCCCACCGCCTCACCAGCCTCGCCGGGGCCGATACGGTGCACGTGCTGGAGGCCGGACGGATCGTCGCCTCGGGCCCGCCGGAGCAGGTGCTGCCGCAGCTGGCCCGCACGGGTGATCAGGGGTGATCCCGTGCGGGCGCGCGGAAGCGGTCCTTCGACAGGGCGGACAATCCACCGTAAGCCACCTCCCCTTTCCCGGACGACTGCAGCGAAGCGGAAGGAGATCCGGGATCCAGGAGAGAAGTGCCGCGAAGCGGCTCTGCATGATGCACCGTTGCTGACAAACAGACGCTTCGCGGCTTCTTGTGCTGGATCCCGGATCTCCTTCCGCTGACGCTTCAGTCGTCCGGGAAAGGGCGGTGGATTACAACGAAGCATCCAAGATCCAACGTGCGCACCCGCCGGTCGCGGAGTGCGGCACGCCGCGATCGGGCGATGTTCCAGGGATCAGGCTTCCAGCTCGCCGTAATCGTGGGTGTAGGCCCCCTCCTCGAACCGGTCGAAGCCCTGGCTCCAGCATTGGCCGGGCCAGAGGTAATCGACCCGGCCCGCCTCCGGCCGATACACGGCCGTGTAGGCGGTGGTGAAGCTGAGCTTGCGCGAGTAGAGCGGCGGCGCGAAGAAGCGCGCCGCCAGGGTCTCGAGGGTCATCGACGGATCGTCGAGGGCCTCCTCCAGCACCCGCTGGCGCAGGGCCGAGCGCGAGGCGGGCAGGATCCGCTCCTGGTGGTTGGTGCAGGTTTTTTGCCGCGTCACCGCGGCCTCGCGCCGGGGCCCGAGGAAGACCGTGGCGTGGTCGCCGGTCCGGTCGAGCAACGTGACGTTGTGGAGCTGCACCGCCGGGAGGCGGCGGAGCGCGGCGACGCCCTCCGGCACCGAGCCGCAGGTCTCCAGCACGTAGCGCAGCATCTGGATGATGGCAAAACCCTCGCCGCGCCGGGCGAGGCCGCCAAGCGTGCAGCTGGCCACCAGCCCGTCCTCGTTCATCCCGTCGAGGCAGCCGCCCCAGGGCCGCTGCACCATCCCGATCACCCGCCGCCCCGCCCACGCGGTCAGCTCGATGCGGCCGGTGATCGAGGTCAAGGGATAATCGTAGTTGCGGATGAGGGCCGGCCCGTCGTCGCCGAGCCACACCGCCTGGCTGCATCCCTGGCGGTGGGGCGCCGGGCGGTAATGGCTGAGGATGCGATGGGCGAGGTCGTCGTCGCCGACCATCCCGCACAGGTCGTCGTAATGCGGGACGAGTTCGGGCATGTGGCGCGTAAGCGCAGCCCGGCACTCGGCGGCGTTCGGCCGGTCGGGCGCGCCGTCGCCGAGATACCACCGCGCCGCCTCGTCCCGTCCGTCCCGGAAGCGCGCGAGCCACGCAGGCCCGGGCCGGTCCTCGCGATGGGCGGTGAAGGTTTTTTCCATGATGACGGCATGTATGCGCCCGGACCGTCAGGCTCCAGGCCGCGCGGCAATCGGACTGGCCCCCTCCGCTTCGATCCAGGCCAGGAAGGCGGCGACCGGCCCGGCCGAAGCCCTCCCCTCCCGCGCGTAGGTGCAGTAGCTCCGGGCCGGGAGACGCGGTCCTGCGAACGGCGCGACGAGGCGGCCCCGCGCGAGGTCGTCGGCGATCAGGGCCGTCGGGCCCATGGCGACGCCGATGCCGTCCAGCGCGGCCTGAAGCGTGAGGTAGAAATGGTCGAGGGTCAGCGCCGCTTCCGGCTCCAGCCCCGGGATTCCGGCGGCGGCCAGCCAGTCGTCCCACAGCCGCGGCAGGCTCGCGCTGTGCAGCAGCGTGTGATGCCGGAGATCCGCGGGTTCGCGAAGCGGCACCCGGTCGCGCAAGCCCGGGCGGCAGACCGGCAGCCGCTCCTCGGACAGGAAGACCCGGGCCGTCAGTCCATAGAACGAGTCGGGCCCGCCGCGGATGGCGACGTCGCCCGGATCGGCCAGGGCCTCGAGCGGCTGGTTCGAGGTCTCCAGCCGGACCCGGATGCCGGGATGCCGCGCCCGGAACCGCGCGAGCCGCGGCACCAGCCAGCGCAGGGCGAAGGTCGACGGCGCGTTGATCCGCAGCACCGCGCCCGCCTCGTGGCCGTATTGCGCCGTCGCGGCGGCGATCCGGTCGAGGGCCGGGCCGATTTCCGCCAGATAGGCGCGGGCCGCCGGGGTGAGCACGACGCGCCGGTTGTGCCGCTCGAACAGGCTCGCCCGCAGCCACTCTTCGAGCCCGCGCACCTGCTGGCTGACGGCGCCGTGCGTCACCCCGAGCTCGTCCGCGGCGGCCTTGAAGCTGCCGAGGCGGGCGGCAGCCTCGAAGGCGCGAAGGGCATTCAGGGGAGGCAGCGCACGCCGCATTCGGGTGAGTTTTCCTGTCTCGTTCCGGCTGAACAAATGGTTTGTCGGGATGGCGTGCAAGAGCCACCCTCACGCGTGCCCCCATCAACCGCGTGACTCCGATGCCCGACACCCTGACCCGCCGCGCCGAGGCCGCCGCGTGACGCCGCTCGTTCTCGCTTCGGTCACCGGCGCCGCGATCCTGCATGCGGGCTGGAACGCCCTCCTGCGCGGCGGCAGCGACCGGCTGTGGTCGATGACCCTGATGATGGTCGCGGTCAGCGTCGTCACAGGTGTCGCCGCTCTGGTCCTGCCCTGGCCGAACGCCGCGAGCCGGCCCTACGTGATCGCCTCCGCGCTGATCCATGCCGGCTACAACCTGTCCCTGGTGCGGACCTACCGCATCGGCGATCTCGGCCAGACCTACCCGATCTCCCGCGGGTCCTCGCCGGTGCTGGTCGCGCTCGGCGCGATGATCTTCGCCCATGAGGCCGTCACCCTCGCTTCAGGCCTCGGCATCGCGCTCGTCTCCGGGGGGATCGTCTCGCTGGCCTTGCAGGGCCGAACGGTCCGAGCCGAGGTGCTGCCGGCGGCGCTGACCACCGGCGTGCTGATCGGCGCCTACACGGTCGTCGACGGGGTCGGGGTGCGGCTCGCGGGCGACGGCGTGGCTTACGCCAACGCGATGTTCCTGCTGTGGAGCCTGACGATGCCGCCGCTCTACCTCGCCCTGCGCGGCCGGCAGATCCCGGCCTATTCGCGACGCGAGACCGCGATGGCGCTCGCCGGCGGCGTGGTGTCGATCCTCGCCTACGGCATCGTCATCGGGGCGATGCAGTTCGGCGCGATGGGCGTGGTTTCGGCCTTGCGCGAGACCAGCGTGGTCTACGCCGCGCTGATCGGCCGGATCTTTCTGAAGGAGCGGCTGACGGCGCAGCGGATCGCCTCCTGCCTGGCGATCGCCGCGGGCGCGGCCTGCCTCGCCGCCTGATCCCTCACCACATCGTCTGCTTCGCCCGCTCGGCCCATGCCCCGTCGTAGCTCTCGCCGCCGACGCGGCCGTCGCTCAACGCGGCCAGGATCTGGCCGGGGGTCGGCAAGGTCCTGGGATCGACCTGGGCCTCGGCCCGCCACAGACCGGAGCGGATCAGCGCCCGGGCGCACTGGAAATAGACCTCGCCGACCCGGATCACCATCACCGTGCGGGGCGCCTTGCCCTCGACGGCGAAGGACGCGCACAGGTCAGCATCGTCCTCGATCACCGCCCGGCCGTTGACCCGGAGCGCGTTGCCGATGCCGGGGATCAGGAACATCAGCCCGACCCGCGGGTCGCGGATGACGTTGCGCAGGCTGTCGATGCGGTTGTTGCCGCGGCGGTCGGGCAGGAGCAGCGTCCGCGGGTCGGCGATCCGCACGAAACCCGGACGGTCGCCGCGGGGAGAGCAATCGAGCCCCTCCGGACCGCAGGTTGCCAGGGCGGCGAACGGGGCGGCGTCGATGAAGCGGCGGTAATGCGGAGTGATGTGATCGGTCACCTTCACGGTCGAGGCCTCGCCGACGGCGCCGAATGCGCCGTAGACCCGCTCCAGATCCGCTTCCGTCTCCAGGATCGCCATCGTCTCCTCCCTTTCGCCGCCGGGTGTCGGGTTCTTAGGAGAGCGGGTGGTGCGTGAACATCGAGAAGATTGCACCCAAGCGTGAGCGGCGCTCACGGAGCCGGCGATCCAGGCTTTCCCGGTTGCCACCTGGCAACGATCCGAGGCGAGAAGCGGTCCAGCTCCGTGTTGCCAGGTGGCAACCGCCCCCGCATGGTTAACGAAGCTTAACCAAAAACCGTTTGCGTCGTCACGGCCACGCTGGCATCGTCTTACGGAATTTCTCCGTGATGCGTCCAGGAACCGTAAATGCCCGATCAGCCGCAGGAGCAGGCGCGAGCCGCAGGCTCCGACCGTCCCTCGATCACCCGGATCATCGCCGACGACGGCGGCGCCCTGTCGAGCGAGCTGAACGCGCTGCGGCGCACGCTCTTCCCGCCGGCCTCGCACAAGCTCCTGCGCTCGTTCTCCTCCGGCGAGGCGGCGAAGCTGATCGGGGTCGCGGACGGCTACCTGCGCCAGCTCTCCCTCGCGAGCAAAGGCCCGCAGCCGGAGATCGGCCCGGGCGGCCGGCGCTCCTACACGCTCGGACAGATCAACGAGCTGCGCCAGCTCCTCGATGACGGCCCGAAGGCGAAGGGCTACGTGCCGCATCGCTCCGGCGACGAACACTGCCAGGTGCTGGCGGTGGTGAACTTCAAGGGTGGATCGGGCAAGACCACCACGGCGGCTCATCTCGCCCAGTACCTCGCCCTGCGAGGCTACCGGGTGCTCGCCGTCGACCTCGACCCGCAGGCCTCGCTGACCGCGCTCCACGGCTACCAGCCGGAGTTCGACGTCGGCCCCAACCAGACCCTCTACGCCGCGATCCGCCACGACGACGAGCAGCGCCCCCTGAGTGAGGTGGTGCGCAAGACCTACTTCCCGGGCCTCGACCTCGTGCCGGGCAACCTCGAACTGATGGAGTTCGAGCACGACACCCCACGGGTGCTGGCCGACCGCAACGCCGAGCCGTTCTTCGGCCGCATCGCCACCGCGCTCGGCAGCGTCGCCGACGATTACGACGTGATGATCCTCGATTGCCCGCCGCAGCTCGGCTTCCTGACGCTCGGCGCGCTGTGCGCCGCCACCGCGATGCTGGTGACGGTGCACCCGCAGATGCTCGACGTGATGTCGATGTGCCAGTTCCTGTTGATGGCCTCCGATCTGCTCGGGGTGGTGCAGGAGGCCGGGGCCGACCTCGATTACGACTTCCTGCGCTACGTCGTGACCCGCTACGAGCCCTCCGACGCGCCGCAGACCCAGATGGTCGGCTTCATGCGCTCGCTGTTCCGCGAGCGGGTGCTGACCCACCTGATGCTGAAATCGACCGCGATCTCGGATGCCGGCCTGTCGAAGCAGACCCTCTACGAGATCGGCCGCGAGAGCTTCACCCGTGCGACCTACGACCGGGCGCTCGAGGCCCTCGACGGGGTCAACGGCGAGATCGAAGGCCTGATGCACCGCGCCTGGGGACGCGTGCCGGCATGAAGCGCAAGGATGCCCTCCGCGCGGCTCTGGGCGCCCGCTCCGCCGATCGCGAGACGCCGGAGTTGCCAGCTGGCAACCCGGCCGGACCGGTGGAAACGCCCCCTGAGGCGCCGCGCCCCCTGGTGCGCTCCGGCGCCGTCGGCGCCATGGGCCGCAGCCTCGGACGCATCGCCAGCGCGGCGGCGGAGGCCCGCGCCATGGTCGCCTCCGGCGACCGGGTGGTCGAGCTCGATCCCTCCCTCATCGACGGGTCCTTCGTGCAGGACCGCCTCACCGGCGACCCGGCCGAGCACGCCGCCTTCGTCGAACTGATCCGCGAGCACGGCCAGCAGGTACCGATCCTGGTGCGGCCGCATCCCGCCGCAGAGGGCCGCTACCAGGTGGCCTACGGCCATCGCCGGTTGCGGGCGGCGATCGAACTCGGCCGGCCGGTGCGGGCGGTGGTCAAGGCGCTCACGGACGAGGATCTCGTCGTCGCGCAGGGCCAGGAGAACTCGGCCCGGGCCGATCTCAGCTACATCGAGCGGGCCCTGTTCGCGATCGCGCTCGAGGATCGCGGCTTCGACCGCGCCACCATCATGGCGGCGCTCGCGGTGGAAAAAACCCAGCTCTCGCGCCTGATCGGCATCGGCCGGGCTGTGCCGGCGGAGGTCGTGGCGGCGGTCGGCCCGGCGCCGAAGGCCGGGCGGCCGCGCTGGACCGCGCTCGTCGAGGCGCTGGCGCGGGACGGGGCAGGGGAGGCGGTGACCCGCCTCCTCGCCGCCCCGGATTTCTCGGAGCTCTCCTCCGACGACCGCTTCGCCCGGCTGCTCGCCGGCCTCACCGCGCCGCCGCCGCGGCCGGCCCCGGCGCCCGCGGTCTGGACCAATCTCGGCGGCCGGCCGGTGGTGCGGGTCGAGCGCGGGCGCCAGGGCACCCAGCTCACCGTCGACGACACCCTCGAGCCGGACTTCGCCGCCTATCTTATCCAGAGTCTTCCACAGCTCTACGCCAGCTTCACCGAGTCGAAGACGCGCGACGAGACCGATTAAGGTTCGATCCACGATGGGACCGGCGGGACGAAGACTCGCCGGTTAGGCACAGAGATTCACAGGAATCTGTCGCTCTGCTTCGAGAATCGGCCGGACTCGACTCGGCCGATTCGGGTTTCGCGCGTTAGGACTCATCGACAGACAACAGTCACGACGCGTGCCCGGACGGCGCGCGTCCCCGTGCGGAGCCCTCTTGGTGGAGACGACGACCCCGCCGCAATCCGCCCTCGAACCGGTCGAGGGCGTGCGCGACGCCGACCTGATCGAGATCGTCGAGAAGGCGCGCGGCAGCGTCGCCTACAAGGCGACGCTCGCCTTCGTGCGCGCCAGCCAGGCCAAGCGCGACGCGGAAGCCGAGGCGCGCGACAAGCTGGTGGTGCTGAAGGCGGAGGCCGCGGCCGAGCGCGCCCGGCTGCCCCGCAACGCCCGCCGCCGCGACATGGTGCGCGAGGTGATCGAGAACGAGCCGGCGGCGCCCGAGAACATCCAGCACATCCACTCGGTGCTGGCGCTCTGCGGCCTGCCGTATCGCGAGCCGAAGGGCGTCACCAACGTCTCGCGCGAATACGGCCGCAACACGCTCGCTATCAATGCCGGCCGGCTCATCAACCCGTCCACCGGCGAGATGGAGATGCAGGGGCTGCCCTACGGCCCCAAGGCGCGCCTCCTCCTGCTGCATCTCTGCACCGAGGCGGTGCGCCAGCGCAGCCCCAAGGTCGAGGTGGCGCAGAGCATGTCGGGCTTCATCCGCGACATGGGCTTTCCGGTCACCGGCGGCGAGCGCGGCACGCTCAAGCAGTTCAAGGAGCAGCTCAACCGGCTCGCCGCCTGCTCGATGCAGATCGGCCTGTGGGACGGCACCCGCGCCTCGACCCTCAACGTACCGCCCTTCCGCCAGATGGACGTGTGGCTGCCGCTGCACAACCACCCGGACCAGGGCCTGCTCTGGTCCTCCACCATCACCTTCCACCGCGAGTTCTACGACAACCTGATCCAGCACGCCCTGCCGGTCGACATCCGCGCCGCCCGCGCCTTCGCGGGCTCGGCACGCAAGCTCGACCTCTTGTTCTGGGTCGGCTACCGGCTCTCGCGCCTGGAGCGGCCGCTCCGCCTGACCTGGGACAACCTCTACAAGCAGTTCGGCAGCGAGAACGGCTCGATCCGCTCGTTCCGCCAGGAATTCCGCAAGGACGTCGCCCATCTGACCGAGGTGTTTCCCCGCCTGCGCCTGACCCTCGACGACGGCGGGATGCAGCTCCTGCCCTCCGATCCGAAGGACCTGCTGGTGCCGCCCAAGGCGACCCTGGCAAATAGGCGAGCCCGCGCAAAGGCTTGATTCCGCCGACTTCCCTACGAGGGGAGGCGTGGGCTGGCCCGCGCGTGAGGCTCTGCGTGCGGGCGTCACGAGCCCGTCGCCTTTGGCACGACTTTGTATAGGATTTTTTCTTATCTTTGATTGCAGAGCGGACCTCGGCTCGGCATAGCTGAAAGCCTGCCGATCGTCGCCGGCCGCAAGGATCACCCTCCGCGTCATCCCGGGGCCGGGCAGTGGAAACTGGAATCCATAACTGCCGACGATGCCGGACGGAGCGGATGGCATTCAGCCTGGATCGGTACCGTCGGCGGTTATGGATCCCGGGTTCTCGCCTGCGGCAAGCCCCGGGATGACGATGGAGGGTCTGTCATCGGTCGAGGCAGCCATACGAGGATTGATTTCGAGATGTCAGGTCCAATCGATTGAGGTAAAATTCTGATATAGATTCAAAAAATATAGGAAAACTCTATATTTTTAATCTATTGAGGCAAAGAAGTATCGAATTATACGTCGATAATCGACACTAATATCATGGTCTGCTGCACCACAGCGCTCCGCCGGAGCCGCCATCCTGCGCCGAGTTGCCTACGCTCTACCACGACGCGGACCGCCCCCGAGCACGCTGACTCGCCTACGCCCCCACAGCCCCGCACGGCGCCCCGAATCCCGCGTCTTGCCCTTGAGATTCCGTGGCTTTTTCGATCCGCCCACCGCGCAGACCTGCCTACGGGACGTGACCGATCCCACGCCGAATTGCCTACGCTTCGCCGTGACCGGGCAGCCGGTCGGTAACCCTTTGCCCATGGGGCGCCACGAGTCGCGCCCAAGTATTGCCGGCACCCGGCAGCGTTGCGAGAGTCGCGCGAGAGTCCCGGATCGGGACGGCGACTCATCAGCCAGCGTACAGGCGAGTCGGATCCGACCGCTCAAGCCTCGGCTCGACTCGTCCCCGGGGAAGCGATCCCGGCTGTGCTGGGCTTTGTCGGACGAGGACTCGCAGGCCCGCGAGTCTCCGACTCGGCGGCGTGGTCCCTAGACTCGGGAGGGGAGGGGAAGGGGACCGCCTCGTACGGCCCGGCCCCGGATCATGGAGCCTCCCCTCCGGCCGATGCCGGACGGGCCGGATCTCGCCGATCGGACCCCGAAAAGCCCCTAACTTCCGAGTCCCAAAAGCCTTTTTATGGAAGATTCTGAATCCAGATTCTGAGTCTGAATCCGTAGAGCTATATGGGTATTATATGGGGTGGCGATTTTTCGAAGTCCTGCAAGGAGTTGGACCCTGTTCGCGTAGGCAGGTCTGCGCGGTCGCGTAGGCGACTCGGCGCAGGTGCGTAGGCAGGTCTGCGCGGAAGCGGGGGGCCGGCGAAGGCGACTCGGCGTGGCCCCGTAGGTTACTCAGCGCAGGGCCCCGATTAACAGCTTGGAAAGCTGTGTGAATCGCGGATGGCCCGCTGTAGGCGATTCAGCGTGCCGCACGAGGCCGCGCGACACCCCGGGCGACGCCGGATTCGCGGCCTCGGAGCAGCGTGCCGACCCCCGACGCACCGCGACCGCCGGAATCCCCGCCAGGAGGCCCGTGGAGGCCCGTTGCGCCCCAGGACAGTTCTACGGCACCTGCCGGCCTCGAATCCAGCTCAGCGGCGCTCCTGGCGGCTTTGCGGGGGTTGTCCAACGGCTGTGCCTGCCCGCAACCAGAATCGCACGCCCGCCCGATCCCCTTGTCCCATCGCGCTTTCCGGGCGGCGCCGACCCAGCTGTCCCCGCTGCCGTCAACAGGGGGCCTGTTCCCGGAGGCTCCGGCGGCGCCTCCATCCACAGCCCCGATTGACACTCTCGTGAAACCGAACAAAACAAGAACGAGTTGGTGTTTCGGTCGGTGATGGGCATGAGATGCGACAGGCCGAGCGGGAGCAGCAGCTCGCGGCATTGCGCGAGCGGATCGGTGGTCTGGCGCCCGAGGGGGCGGGCCGGCCGGTCCTGCCGTTCGGCGTCGCGGCCCTGGACGGGCACCTGCCGGGCGGGGGCCTGCGCCTCGGCGCGGTGCACGAGGTGCTGGCGGCCGGACCCGTGGACGGGGAGGGGGCCTTGGCGGCTTTGTTCGCCGCCGCGATCCTCGCGCGCCTCCCTGGCCCGGTCCTGTGGTGCCTGGCGAGCCGCGACCTGTTCGCCCCCGGCCTCGCCGCGGTCGGCCTCCACCCCGACCGGGTGCTCTACGCCGAGACCCGGCGCGAGGCCGAGGTCCTGCCCACCATGGAGGAGGGCCTGCGCCATCGCGGCCTCGCGGCGGTGGTCGGCGAGGTCGCCCGTCTCGGGCTCACCCCGTCGCGCCGGCTCCAGCTCGCCGCCGAGGGCAGCGGCAGCCTCGCCCTGGTGATCCGCCGCTGGGGCGCCGCCGTTCCGGAGCCGAACGCCGCCGCGACCCGCTGGAGCGTCGTCGCGGCACCATCCCCCGCTCTTCCCGTGCCGGGCCTGTCGCGGGCCCGCTGGACCGTGGCGCTCGTCCGCGCCCGGGGCGCCGAGCCCCGCACCTGGCTCCTCGAGGCTCCCGATGCGAAGGGTCGTCTGCGTGTTCCTGCCGACCTGGCCGACCGACCGCTGGCGACGCCGGAACGGCGGGCCGCCGCCGGATGAGCCCCTGGTCGCGGCGGCCCAAGAGGGGTCGCGCCGGGTGCTCACGGCCGTCGACCGCGCCGCCCGGGCGCTGCGCCTGCGCCCCGGCCTCGCCCTGGCGCAGGCGCAGGCCATGGTCCCGGGGCTCACGGTGATCGAGGCCGATCCGGAGGGCGATGCCGCGGCGCTCGCCCGCCTCGCGGCCTGGTGCCTGACCTATGCCCCCCTCGTCGCCCCCGACCCGCCGGACGGGATCTGGATTGACGTCGCGGGAGCGGCCCACCTGCATGGCGGCGAGGCGGCCCTGCTTGGCCATCTGCGCCGCCGCCTCGGCCGGGCCGGCTACCGGGTGCGGGTGGCGGTCGCCGACACGCCGGGCGCCGCCTGGGCCGCCGCCCGCTGCCTGAACCCTGAGACCGTGCTGCCGCCCGGCGCGCAGCGGGAGGCGCTTCCCGCCCTGCCGCTCTGGGCCCTGCGCCTCGATCCCGGCACCGTCGCGGGCCTCGCCCAGCTCGGCCTCACCCGGGTCGAGCACCTCGTGCACCAGCCCCGCGGCCCGTTGCGCCTGCGCTTCGGCGAGGCGCCCGCCCGCCGCCTCGATCAGGCGCTGGGCGTGTGCTCCGAACCCCTCGCCACCCTGGCGCCGCCGGTGGAGCACACGGTGCGGCTCGCCTTCGCGGAGCCGATCGGGGCGCCCGAGACGCTCGCCCGGGCGACCCGGCGGCTGACGGCCATGCTGGCCGACGCCCTCGCCCGGCACGGGCTCGGCGCGCGCCGGCTCGATCTGGTTTTTCGCCGCGTCGACGGGCTCGACCAGGCGGTCAGCGTCGGCACCGCCCGGCCGAGCCGCGATCCGCGCCACCTCGCCCGCCTCCTCGCCGAGCGCCTGCCCCAGATCGATCCCGGCCACGGCCTCGACGAGGCGCGGCTCACCGCCCCACGGGTCGAGCGCCTGGAGGCGCGCCAGCTCGCCGCTGCCGGCGACGAGCCGGATCCCGACACCATGGCCGAACTCGTCGACCGGCTGGTGCTGCGCCTCGGGCCGGGCCGGGTGTTTCGCAAGGCCCCGGTCGAGAGCGAGTGGCCCGAGCGCGCGGTGCGCCGGGTCGCCCCGTTGAGCCCCGCCGCCGGCGCGACCTGGCCCGCCGACCTGCCGCGGCCCGGCCGCCTGCTCTCCGTGCCGGAGCCGGTGGCGGTGCTGGCGGCACTCCCCGATGCGCCGCCCACAATGTTCACCTGGCGCGGCACCCGCCGCCGGGTGGCCCGGGCCGACGGGCCGGAGCGCATCTTCGGCGAGTGGTGGCTCGCCGACGACGAGGTCGCGGCGACCCGTGATTACTACCGGGTCGAGGACGAGACCGGCGCCCGCTACTGGCTGTTTCGCGATGCCCTCACAAGAGAAGGGGCGCGCTGGTGGCTGCACGGATTGGGGGAGGCGTGATGCGCCATATCCCCCGTACCTCGCCGGCTCCGGGCTTGCCGGCTCTGGCGGACGAATTTCATCCCCGCGACCTCATCCTGAGGTGCTGGGCGATCGTAGATCGCGCAGCCTCGAAGGAGGCCTCCAGGGATCTCCGGGACGTCTGGAGGCCTCCTTCGAGGCTGCCGCGAGCGGCAGCACCTCAGGATGAGGTCGTGAGTGGGACGGAAGAGAGGCCGGCCAAGCTGTCGTCAGCAGTCAAGCAGGCTCTTGATGGGCATTGAGCTCCAGGTCACCACCCACTACTCGTTCCTGCGCGGCGCCTCCTCGCCGGAGGAGCTTTTTGCGGCCGCCGCCCTCCTCGGCATCCGGGCGCTCGCCGTCACCGACCGCAATTCGCTCGCCGGGATGGTGCGGGCCCATGCCGCCGCGCGCACCACCGGCTGCCGCCTGATCGTCGGCTGCCGGCTCGACCTCGCCGAGGGCTGGAGCCTGCTCGTCTACCCCACCGACCGGGCGGCCTATGGCCGGCTGTGCCGGCTCCTCACCATCGGCCGCTCGCGCGAGCGGGCACCAAGCGGCGGTTGCCATCTGACAACCGCGGACGTCGCGGAGTGGAGCCGGGGCCTCGTGGCGGTGCTGCCCGCCGACCGGCCGGACGACGTGCTGACCGAGCGCCTGCGCATCCTGAAGGCGATCTTCGGAAAAAACCTCTCCTGCGGCCTGTCGCGCCGCTTCGGCGTCAACGACCACCTGCGCCTGGACGGCATCGCGAGCCTCGCCCGCGCCGCGCGGGTGCCGTCGGTCGCCCTTGGCGACGTGCTCTACCACATCCCTGAGAGGCGGATGATGCAGGACGTGGTCACCTGCATCCGCCTGAAGACCACCATCGCGGCGGCGGGGTTCGCCCGCGAGCGCCATGCCGGGCGCCACCTGCACGAGCCCGACGAGACCGCGCGCCTGTTCGCCCGCCATCCGGAGGCGCTGGTCCGCGCCGCTTCGATCGCCGAATCCTGCCGCTTCTCGCTCGACGAGCTCACCTACACCTACCCGGACGAGGCCGGCGAGGACGGCCGCCCGGCGCAAGTGCGTCTCGCGGCGATGACCTGGGAGGGGGCGGCGAAGCGCTACCCGGGCGGCGTGCCGGCGGCGGTGCGCCGACAGCTCGGCGACGAACTCGACCTCGTCGCCAAGAAGAATTACGCGCCGTACTTCCTCACCGTCGAGGCGATCGTCCGCTACGCCCGCAGCCAGGGCATCCTGTGCCAGGGCCGCGGCTCGGCGGCGAACTCGGCGATCTGCTGGTGCCTCGGCATCACCGCCATCGATCCGGTGGAGCAGGGGCTGCTCTTCGCCCGCTTCATCAACGAGAAGCGCGACGAGCCGCCCGACATCGACGTCGATTTCGAGCACGAGCGCCGGGAGGAGGTGATCCAGTGGATCTACGCCACCTACGGCCGCGAGCGCGCGGCGCTCACCGCCACGGTGATCCGCTACGGCGCCCGCGGCGCGGTGCGGGAGGTCGGCAAGGTGCTGGGCGTGCCGGAGGACGTCACCGGGGCGCTCGCCCGCCTGGTCTGGGGCTGGTCGCGCGAGGGCGTCGGCGAGCGCGAGGCGAGGGCGCTGGGCCTCGACCTCTCCGCGCGCCCCTTGCGGCTGACGCTGGAGATCGCCCGGGCGCTGATCGGCACGCCGCGCCATTTCGGCCAGCATCCCGGTGGCTTCGTCCTGACCCTCGACCGGCTCGACCTGCTCTGCCCGGTGGTGCCGGCCCGGATGGAGAACCGCCAGATCATCGAGTGGGACAAGGACGACATCGAGGTTCTGCGCTTCATGAAGGTCGACGTGCTCGGCCTCGGCATGCTCGGCTGCCTGAGCCGGGCCTTCGCGCTCTTGGCCGAGCACCGGCCCGAGACGAACCCGCCGCGGGAGATCGCCGACATCCCGCATGGGGACGAAGAGACCTACGCGATGATCCGGCGCGCCGACACGATCGGGGTCTTCCAGATCGAGAGCCGGGCGCAGATGGCGATGCTGCCGCGGATGCAACCCGAGAACCTCTACGACCTCACCATCGAGGTCGCGATCGTGCGGCCGGGCCCGATCCAGGGCGACATGGTCCACCCGTATCTCCGCCGGCGTCGCGGGCTCGATCCGGTCACCTACCCGACCAGGGAACTGGAGACCGTGCTCGGGCGCACCCTCGGTGTGCCGCTGTTCCAGGAGCAGGCGATGCAGGTCGCGATCGTCGCCGCCGGCTTCACCGCCGAGGAGGCCGACGGCCTGCGCCGTGCCATGGGCACCTTCAAGGGCGACGGCACGATCAACCTCTACGAGGACAAGCTCGTCCAGGGCATGATCGCCAACGGCTACGACCCGGATTTCGCCGCCCGCACCTACCGCCAGCTCGAAGGCTTCGGCTCCTACGGCTTCCCGGAGAGCCACGCCGCCTCCTTCGCCCTCATCGCCTACGCCTCGTCCTGGCTGAAATGCCGGCACCCCGACGTCTTCGCTTGCGCCCTCCTCAACGCCCAGCCGATGGGTTTCTACGCCCCGGCCCAGATCGTGCGCGACGCGCGTGCCCACGGGGTCGAGGTGCGGCCGATCAGCATCAACGCCTCGCGCTGGGACTGCACCCTGGAGCCGATCGGCGACGGGCGCCTCGCTTTGCGCCTCGGCCTGCGGCTGGTGCGCGGCTTGGGCAATCAGGACGGCGCCCGGATCGCCACGGTGCGGGAGGCCGATCTGTTTCGCTCGGTCGAGGATCTGTGGCGCCGGGCCGGGCTCTCGCTCAAAGGTCTGCGCAGCCTGGCGGCCGCCGATGCCTTCGCCTGCCTCGGGGCGGAGCGGCGCGAGGCTCTGTGGGCGATCCGCGGCCTCGCGCCCGCGCCCCTGCCGCTCTTCGCGGCGGCCGACCGGCGCGAGGCGACGCCGTCCCCCGAACTCGCCGAGCCGCCGGTGCAGCTCGCACCGCTCGGGGAGGGGGCCGCCGTGGTGGCGGATTACCGGGCCTCGGGCTTGAGCCTCGGCCGCCACCCGCTCGCCTTCCTGCGGGCGACGTTGTCCCGCGACGGCGTCTCGACCTGCGCCACCTTGCGCCGCCTGCGCGACGGCGCCCGGGTGACGGTGGCCGGGCTGGTGCTGGTGCGCCAGAAGCCGGGCTCGGCCAAGGGCGTGATGTTCATCACCCTGGAAGACGAGACCGAGGTCGCGAACCTGGTGGTCTGGCCGGCTCTGTTCGCCCGCCAGCGCAGCCTGATCCTCCAGGCCGGCCTGATGGCCGCCCGCGGCCGGGTGCAGCGCGAGGGCGAGGTGATCCACCTCGTCGCCGAGCACCTGATCGACCGCTCGGACCTGCTCGGCCGGGTGGCGGAGGACGCGGCCGGGACGCTCGCGGTCGATGGCGGGCGAGGGGACGAGGCGCGGCGCGGGAGTGCGGATCCGCGGGGTGTGGCGCGGCCGTTGCGGGTGGGGAGCCGAGATTTCCGGTGAGGTCGGGGGCTCTGCCCGATCATGGATATTCGCGTTATACTGCAGACCTGCCCTTAAGCGAATTGCCCATGGCCACGCTCACGATCCGCAATCTCGATAGCGACGTCGAAGAATCGCTCCGCGTGCGCGCCAAGTGCAACGGCCGCTCCGTGGAAGCAGAGGCGCGCGCGATCCTCTCCGAGATGGTCGCACCACCCCCGGGCGAGACGATCAATTTGGCCGAAGCGATCCGCCGCCGCTTCGCGCCGCTCGGCGGGGTCGAGCTTGAGCCGCACCCGCCGGTAGTGATCGAGCAGCAGAGGGACAGGGCGTACGAGATCATGAAGCGCCGCCGCAACGCGCTTCGCGAGCTTGCTCGATGAAATAAGTCCTCACGCCCTTTTCCGGTCTCCTTCCGCTCTCGCTTCAGTCGTGCGGGCCCGTTCCGGGCCGGGAAAGGAGAGGGGCCATCTATCCCCTCAATGCGCCGCCACCCCCCGCGCCGGCACGATGTCGTTGGCGATCACCTCGCCGAACGGGCCGTCGTTGCGGGCCCCCGTCGCTTCCGTCCCGGTGGTGCTGCGCAAGGGGAGCTTGGGGAAGACCAGCTCGGCGAAGCGGTAGGCCTCCTCCAGGTGCGGGTAGCCCGAGAGGATGAAGCGGTCGATGCCGAGGTCGATATACTCCTTCATCCGGTCGGCGACTTGGTCGGGGGAGCCGACGAGGGCGGTGCCGGCCCCGCCCCGCACCAGGCCGACGCCGGCCCAGAGGTTCGGCGAGACCACGAGCTTGTCGCGCCGGCCGCCGTGGAGCTGCATCATCCGGCTCTGGCCGACGGAATCCTGGCGCGCCAGGGTCGCCTGCGCCTTGGCGATGGTGGCGTCGTCGAGGCGCGAGATCAGCGACTCGGCCGCCTCCCAGGCGGCGCTTTCCGTCTCGCGCACGATGACGTGCAGGCGGATGCCGTAGGAGAACGTCTTGCCGCGCTTGTCCGCCGCCTCGCGGGCCCGCGCGATCTTGTCCGCCACGTCGGCCGGGGGCTCGCCCCAGGTGAGGTAGACGTCGCAATGCTCGGCCGCGACCTCGATCCCGGCCGGCGACGAGCCGCCGAAATAGAGCGGCGGGTAGGGTTTTTGCACCGGCGGGAAGATCAGCCGCCCGTCCTCGAGCCGCAGGTGCTCGCCCTCATAGGTCACGGTCTCGCCGGAGAGGAGGCCGCGCCAGACCCGCAGGAACTCGTCGGTCACCGCGTAGCGCTCGTCATGGGCGAGAAAGACGCCGTCGCCGCGCAGCTCCACCGGATCGCCGCCCGTGACCACGTTGATCAGGAGCCGCCCGTCCGAGATCCGGTCGAGGGTCGCGGCCATGCGGGCGGCGGTGGCGGGCAATTGCAGGCCCGGCCGCACCGCCACCAGGAAGCGCAGGCGCTTGGTCAGGGGGACGAGCGCCGAGGCGACGACCCAGGAATCCTCGCAGGAGCGCCCGGTCGGCAAGAGCACGCCGAAATAGCCGAGCTCGTCGGCGGCCTGGGCGATCTGGCGCAGGTAGGGCAGGGTGACGGCCCGGGCCCCTTCCTGCGCGCCGAGGTAGCGGCCGTCGCCGTGGGTGGGCAGGAACCAGAGGACGTCGGTCTGGCCGGTCATGGGGGACTCCGTGAAGAGGTTTTAAGCGCCGATCTGCCTGCCGGAGCAGACGAGAGGACACCGACATCGAGAACTCTCCGCGTCATCCCGGGGCTCGCCGGAGGCGAGAACCCGGGATCCATAAACGCTGACGCTTCAGGATGAGGCGAAACGCGATCCGCTTCGTTCTCCAACGTCGGCGTTTATGGATCCCGGGTTCCACTTTCGCGGCCCCGGGATGACGCGGAGGGTGACAGTGTCGTCGGGCGAATCAACGTCGCCCATCGAGAAGATGATCGAGGATGCGCCCCTCCAGCGCCGCCAGCTCCGGATCGCCGCGGCGGCGCGGGCGGGGCACCGGTACCGCGACGTCGAGGGCGATGCGGCCGGACTCGACCACGAGGATGCGGTCGGCGAGGGCCACCGCCTCGGCGACGTCGTGGGTGACGAGGAGGGCGGTGAAGCCCTGCGCGCGCCAGATCCGCTCGATCATCGCCTGCATGTCGATGCGGGTCAGCGCATCGAGGGCGCCGAGGGGCTCGTCGAGGGCGAGGAGCCCCGGGCGGCTGACGAGGGCGCGGGCGAGCGCCACCCGCTGGCGCTGGCCGCCCGAGAGGGTCGAGGGCCATTGCCCGGCCTTGTCGGAGAGGCCGACCTCCTGCAGCGCCGCTGCGGCGCGCTCCCGCCGCTCCGCCGCCGAGCCGTCGCGCAGGCCCACCGCGACGTTGTCGAGGACCCGTGCCCAGGGCAGGAGCCGCGGCTCCTGGAACATGATCCGGCGCGGGGCCTCCCCGCCCTCGACGGTGACGCGGCCCGCGCTCGGCGTCTCGAGGTCGAGGATCAGCCGCAGCAGGGTGGACTTGCCGCAGCCCGAGCGCCCGACTACGGCGACGAACTGGCCGGCCGGGATGTGCAGGTCGAGCCCGTCGATGACGGGCTTGCCGCCGTCGAAGCTCTTGGACAGGCCGCGCAGGGCGAGGCCGAGGCCGGCACTCGTCCGGTCGCGGGCGATCTCGCGGTCGATGACCTCGCGGTGCAGGCGGGCGGGAGAGGCGGGCACAAAACCCTCGAACCGGCGCAGGGTGCTGGCGAACATGGGAAGAAAATCCTGGAAGCAGGAGCGGAGGTCAGGCCGAGCGGTAGGCCGGGTTCCAGGCGAGGCAGGCGCGCTCCAATTGGCGGGTCAGCAGGTCGGCGACCTTGCCCAGCAGCGCGTAGATCAGGATCGCCAGCACCACGACGTCGACCAGCATGAACTCGCGGGCCTGCATCGCCATGTAGCCGAGGCCCGACGAGGCCGAGATCGTCTCGGCGACGATCAGCGTCAGCCACATGATGCCGAGGGCATAGCGCAGGCCGACGAAGACCGAGGGCAGGGCGCCGGGCAGCACCACGCGCCGGAACAGCTCAGGCCCCGACATGCCGTAGATCCGGCCCATCTCTACCAGCTGCGGATCGACCGAGCGGATGCCGTGCAGGGTGTTGGCGTAGATCGGGAAAAAGACCCCGAGCGCCACCAGGAAGAGCTTCGCCTCCTCGCCGATGCCGAACCACAGGATCACCAGCGGGATCAGCGACAGGTGCGGGATGTTGCGGATCATCTGCACGGTGGTGTCGGTGAGCCGGTCCGACAGGCGCGACAGGCCGTTGGCGAGGCCGAGGACGAAGCCGATGCCGCCGCCGATCAGGAAGCCGCTCGCCGCCCGCAGGAAGCTGACGCCGAGATTGGTCCAGAGCTCGCCGGTCTCGGCCAGGCGCCAGCCGGCGGCGGCCACGTCGAGGGGGGCGGGCATCAGCCGGGTCGAGACGAGGCCAGCCGAGCCGGCGGCCTGCCAGCCGAGGAGGATCACGGCCGGCAGGAGCCAGGGGGCGAAGCGCCGGGCCGCCGCGGCGGGGGAGGGGAGGGTGGGCATGATTGTCAGCCGTTCTGCGAGACGGGCGCGCGGAGCGCGTCGGCGATGCGGATCGGGCGCGGGATCAACCCGAGGGCATGGAAGCGGTCGGCGACGCGCTGCTGCTCGGTCACCGCCCCGGAGGTCATCGGTCCGATCACGTAGTCGGTGCGATCCACGGCGCGCCGGGTCGCGGGCAGCGGCACGCCGGTGCCCTTGGCGAGGAGCGCCGCCACCTCGCCGCGGTTGGCCGCGCACCAGCGCGCGACGTCGGCGAGCGCGTCGAGGGCCGCGTCGAGCACCGGCCCGCGCTCGGCGGCGAAGGTCCGGTGGACGAGGAAGAAGCTGTTGGGCTTGGCGATGTCGTTGGCGAGCGTCAGCACCCGCGTCGTCGGCTGCATCTCCGCGATGGCGAAGTAGGGGTCCCAGATCGTCCAGGCATCGACGCTGCCGCGAGCGAAGGCGGCGGCCGCATCGGCCGGTGCCAGGGTTACCGGCTCGATGTCGCGGTAGGTCAGCCCCGCCGTCTCCAGGGCCGCGATGGTGAGGTTGTGCGCGCTCGACGCCTTGGCGAAGGCGACCCGCTTGCCCTTGAGGTCCGCCAGGGTGCGGATGGGTGAATCCTTCTGCACCAGGATCGCGGCGCCCGAGCCCGCCGCTTCCATCGCCGCCACGTAGACCAGAGGGCTCCCCGCGGCTTGGGCGAAGATCGGCGGCGCGTCCCCGGTCGGGCCGAGATCGATGGCCCCTAAGCTGATCGCCTCGAGGAGCGGCGGGCCGAACGAGAACTCGACCCAGGTCACGGTGACCCCGAGGGGCTTGAGCTTCGCCTCGATCGCACCCTGCTGCTTGGCGACGACCAGGATGCCGCTCTTCTGGTAGCCGATGCGCAGGGTGTCACTGGCCGCGGCGCGCGCCGGCAGGGCGGCGCCGGCCAGCGCCGCGGCCAGCAGGGTGCGGCGGTCGATCACCGGACGCCCCCGGCGACGCGGGGAAGCGCCGCCGCAGCAGTGGCGCGGGTGCCGGCAAGGGCCGCCAGCTGGCTGCCGGCCTCGGTGACGCGCTGGCGGATCGCCGCGGAGTCGAGACCGCCCTCGCGAAAATCGGCGTTCGAGGCATAGACGGCGGTCGGCACCGTGAGCGCGGTGAAGAAGCCGAAGAGCGGGCGCAAGGCGTGCTCGACCACCAGCGCGTGGCGCGGCCCGCCGCCGGTGGCGGCGAGCGCCACCGGCTTGCCGGCCAGGGCTTCGGGCGCCACGAGGTCGAACAGGTGCTTGAACAGGCCCGTATAGGCGCCCTTGTAGACGGGGGTGCCGACCACGAGGGCGTCGGCCTCCTCCACCGCCTCGACGATGCGGCGGGCCGGCAGGGAGAGCTGGTCGCGGGTGAGCGCGGCCCCGAGGCCGGGGCCGGCATCGACGAGGTCGAAGATCCGCACCTCGACCGGCAGCCGCACGGCCGCCTCGGCGGCGATCGCCTCGACCAGGGTGCGGGTCTTCGAGGGCCGCTGGATGTTCGCGGAGAAGCCGACGAGGCGCGGTCGCGTCATGGAGGTCGTTGTCCGGTGGTGAGGGGCGCGAGGCACGGACGTGCCGTCACGACCCCGGTGCTCGATGCCCCTACGATGCGGCCGAGGCCGAGATCCGTCAATGAAATGAGATTTTAAATGCGCGTATAGCGGGAGTTTATCCTGCTATAGAATTAGCCAAAGAGAGAAAAAGCGGCTCGCTTCCCGGGGCGAGACGAGAAAGATCGCGAATGTTCTGCCGGATATGCCGATACAGCTGCGATCCGGGTACGGCGATCGACCGGGCGCGGTCTCCGATGGCGCGGTGCAGCCCTCTCCCGCCCGCATCGAATGCGGCAACACCTCTTCAAGCATATATCCGGGATTAAACCATCATCTCAAACGTAATCAAGCAAAGTCAGCCGCTATATGGGGATGTCATCCGGCAAATGGAATAGACCCGACTGCAAAAATACTCGCCCTCGACCGCCATCCCGATGATCGACACCGCCGCATCGTTGCGGTAATCGACCGTCTGCGCTGACCACCGCTCAGCACAGATCCAGATCACCTTGCCAGGGGCCCCCGACGATGTTCAACATGTTCAAGTCGCAGACCTCGCTCGACCTCACGCCGCGGACCTGCCTCGCGGTCTCGCTGATCTACTGCATGAGCGCCGACGGCGAGATCGACCCGGAGGAGATCGGCCACCTGATGTCGGTGCTCGGCCGCAACGCGACGCGCCAGAGCCTCGATTCCGCCGTCCGCTACGCCCGCGCCACCCAGCCGGCCCAGTTCCTGGCCGACGCCGCGCCGCGCCTGCGCCCCGAGCAGCGGCTCTGCATCATCCTCAACATGATCGACAGCGCCATGGCCGACGGCGAGGCCGAGGCAGGCGAGCAGCAGCTGATCATGCAGTTCGCCCAGGCCTTCGGCCTGTCGGAGAACGACCTGAACCCGTATTTCCGGGCCCTGGTGGCGAAGAACGACCGGGCGGTGCTGGATCGTTGAGGAGCTTCGTCGTTTCGGAGTTCTGACTAAAATCCTGCCCTTTCCCGGACGACCGGAGCGTCAGCGGAAGGAGATCCGGGAACCAGCACGAGAAGTCGCGAAGCGTCCGCTTGTCTACAACGTTGCAACGGATAGAGCCGCTTCGCGGCACTTCTCCCCTGGATCCCGGGTCACATTCCGCGGACGCTGCATGTGCCCGGGAAAGGGGTTGGATGTCCGGAAAGCGGGTGAGCCACGCCTCGCGGTGATTTTTCACACCACCGGGTTCACCAGCTCCTCCCCCCGCCGCAGTCGCCCCAGATTCTCGATCAGCAAGTCGATCACCCGGCCCTCGTAGAGGCTGGTCTCGCCGGCGCTGTGGGGAGTGACGATCACGTTCGCCATGCGCCAGAACGGCGCCTCGGGCGGCAGCGGCTCGTCGCGAAAGCAATCGAGGCCGGCGCCGGCGATTCCCCCCTCGGCGAGGGCCCGCGCCAGGGCATCCTGGTCAACCACGCGGCCGCGGGCGACGTTGATCAGGAGCGCGTTGGGCTTCATCGCCGCAAGCGCCGCCGCGTCGATCAGCCCTTCGGTCTCCGGGGTGAGCGGGCAGGCGAGCGCCACCACGTCGGCCTGACCGAGCGCCTCGTGCAGCCGGTCGGGGGAGAAAACCGCCTCGACCGGGTCGCCGGCCTCCAGCGGGCGCCGGCGCAGGCCGATCACCCGCATGTCGAAGGCCTGGGCCAGTCGGGCGATGCGGGTGCCGATGCGCCCGAGACCGATCACCAGCAGCGTCCGGCCGCCGAGTTCCTGCTCGCGTTGGCCCGGATCGGCGATCATCGGCCGCCAGGTCGCGGCGGCCTGGTTGCGCAGGGCCTCCGGCAGGTGGCGAGTGAGGCCGAGCATCAGCGCGAGGGCGTGCTCGGCCACGGCGCGCTCGTTGCCGCCCTGCGCGCTGGCGAGGCGGATGCCGCGCTCGCGCAAGGCGTCCTTCGGGAACTGGTCGGTGCCGGCGCTGACCGACTGGATGAAGCGCAGGCGGGGCGCCCGCTCCAGCAGGGAATGGCGCCAGAGCCCCGAGACCACCAGCACCTCGGCCTCCGCCACCGCATCCTCCAGCGCCGCGAGGTCGCGCACTTCGACGAAGGGCTGGGGCGCGCCATTCGCCCGGTACGCGTCGCCGAGGCGGTAGGCGGCATGGGCGAGGACGATGGGGCCGGAAAGGGCGGGTGCGGTCATCGGCGGGCGGCTCGGGGCTCGTGGCAGCGGGGCTGCGGGAGTTCACACCGGGCGCGAGGCCGAGGCAAGCCGGCGCGTCGCTTCAGAACATGAAAGCCCACCCCCGCTTGCGCAGGGACGGGCTTCACCGGCTCGCGAGAGCGAGGGTCCCGAACGGGGCGGGACGGGACCCCAGGCTCGATCAGCGGCCGTAGACGTACGGGGCGGTCGGGGCGTAGCCCGGGGGCACCTCGCGGACCAGCACGCCGCGCTCGTCGCGCGGATAGACGACGACGCTGCCGGTGCTGTCGACGGCCGGGGCGCCACCCGGGGCGCCGTAGGCGCGCTCCTGGCCGGCCAGCGGGCCGCCGGCCTGCGAGCCGGCGCGGTTGTAGGGCGTGCCGCCCTGGGCGAAGGCGGGGGCGGCGGCAACGCTCAGCAGGGCCGCGGCAAGGGCGAGGCGGGTCTTCATCATAGTACCTGTCAGTTGAGGGGGACCGCGTTGCGGTTTCGCAGCGTCAACCATCCGGCCGGCGAAAGGTTCACTGCGACGTGTGCGCTGCCGCACGCGGCCGCACCTGGGCGGTGCGGGGCACAGGATTACCTTGGAGCGCGTCTAGCCTGGAGGAAGCCGCATGAGCGTCGACATCGTCCTGACGGTGAACGGCACGAGGCGCACGATCCCGATTCCGGACCCGCGCATCACCCTGCTCGATCTCCTGCGCGAGGGCCTGCACCTCACCGGTGCCAAGAAGGGCTGCGACCGCGGCCAATGCGGCGCCTGCACGGTGCTGGTCGACGGGCGGCGGATCAATGCCTGCCTCGCGCTCGCGATCAGCCTCGACGGCGCCGAGATCCTGACGATCGAGGGATTGGCCGAGGGCGATCGCCTGCACCCGGTGCAGGAGGCCTTCATCGCCCATGACGGGTTCCAGTGCGGCTTCTGCACCCCGGGCCAGATCATGAGCGCCGTCGGACTGATCCGCGAGGCCCAGGCCGGCGACGATCCCGAGCGGGTGCGCGAGGCGATGAGCGGCAACCTGTGCCGCTGCGGCGCCTATGCGGGCATCACCGAGGCGGTGCTGGAGGCGCAAGGTGCCATGAATCAGACGACCCAGCATCCGGCGACCACCCGGCAGGGAGAGGCGGCATGATCCCGTTCGAGTACGTCCGCGCCACCGACGTCGCCGGCGCGCTCGCCGCGGGGTCGGCCCCCGGCGCCGCCTACCTCGCCGCCGGCACCAACCTCCTCGACCTGATGAAGGGCGACGTCAGCCGGCCGACCCGCCTCGTCGACATCACCCGGCTGCCCGGCCTCGCGGCTCTCGAGCGGCGGGACGACGGCGCGGTGCGGATCGGGGCACTCGCCCGCAACAGCGACCTCGCCCACGATCCCGCCTTCGCCCAAGCCTATCCGGCGGTGGCGGAGGCGCTGCTGTCGGGCGCCTCGGCGCAATTGCGCAACGCCGCGACGGCGGCCGGAAACGTGATGCAGCGCACCCGCTGCCCGTACTTCACCGACACCGCCAGCGCCTGCAACAAGCGCGCACCCGGCAGCGGCTGCGATGCCAGGGGCGGCGAGACGCGGCTCCACGCGATCCTCGGCTGGAGCGAGGCCTGCATCGCCACCCACCCGTCGGATTTCTGCGTGCCGCTGGTGGCGCTGGAGGCTGTCGTCGAGATCGCGGGTCCGGCCGGGACGCGCACCGTGCCGCTCGAATCCTTCCACCGCCTTCCCGGCGACGCGCCGGAGCGCGAGACGGTGCTCGAACCCGGCGAGCTGATCACCGCCCTCGTCCTGCCGCCGGAAGCCTCGGCCTTCGCCGGCCACAGCCGCTACCTCAAGGTCCGCGACCGCACGTCCTACGCCTTCGCGGTGGTCTCGGCGGCGGTGGGCCTGCGCCTCGATGGCGGCCGCATCGCCGAGGCGCGGCTGGCGCTCGGCGGCGTCGCCCTCAAGCCCTGGCGGGCGCGGGAGGCGGAGAGCCTGCTCGCCGGCCGCGCGCCCGACGAAGCCGCCTTCCGGGCGGCCGCCGACGCCGCCCTCGCGGGGGCCAGCCCCTCCGGCGACAACGCCTTCAAGATCGAGCTCGCCCGCCGCCTCGTGGTGCGGGCCTTGTCCCGCGCCGCGTCCGGCACGCCGGAGCGCCTGCCGGCGCTGCCGGGTTCCGCTTTCGCCCCCGCCTCGGAGGCCGCTCATGTCTGAGACCCGCATGTCCGAGACCGCTCCCCGGACTCGCCACGGCTCGAATCTCGGCCAGCCGCTCACCCGCCGCGATGGGTTCCTGAAGGTGACGGGTGCGGCCGCCTACGCCGCCGACCACCACCCGCCCGGGATGCTCTACGCCGTGATGGCGGTGAGCCGCATCGCCCGCGGCCGCGTCACCCATCTCGACGTCGCGGCGGCGCAGAGCCATCCCGGCGTTGTCGCGGTGATGACGCCGCAGAACAAGCCGACGCTGGCGCAGCACCCGGACGAGAAGCACGACGGCTTCACCTTCCGGCTCGACCTGCTGCAGGACGACCGCGTCCGCTACGCCAACCAGCCGGTCGCGGTGGTGATCGCCGAGACCCTGGAGGCCGCGACCGAGGGTGCCGTGCTCCTCCGCCCCACCTACGAGGCCGAGACGCCGGCGGTCGGGCTCGATGCGGCGGAACAGTTCACCCCGCCGGCGATCGGCGTCGGCGACCCGGCCGACATGGAAACAGGCGACGTCGAAGCGGGCCTCGCCGCGGCGGCGCGCACCATCGCGGCGACCTACGAGACGCCGGCCCAGTACCACAACGCGATGGAGCCCCACGCCGTCGTGGCGACCTGGGACGGCGACCGGCTCGACCTCGACATGCCCTCGCAAGGCTTGGCGATGGCGCAAGGGCGCATCGCCGGCCTGTTCGGCATCTCGCCCGCGGATATCCACATCCGCAGCCCGTTCCTCGGCGGCGGCTTCGGCTCGAAGGGGATGATCGCCGGGCCGCAGGTGCTCGGCATCATGGCGGCCCGCCTCGTCGGCCGGCCGGTGAAGCTCGTCATGAGCCGGCCGCAGATGTTCGGCCCGGTCGGCCACCGCGCCCCGACCCGCCAGACCCTGCGCCTCGGCGCGGGCGAGGATGGCGGCCTCACCGCCCTCGACCACCACACGCTCACGGCGACCAGCACCTTCGACGACTTCATCGAGCCGAGCGGCGGCGTCTCGCACACGCTCTACGCCGCGCCGGCCTTGGCCACCCGGCACCGGGCGGTGCGGCTCGATACCGGCACGCCGCTGTTCATGCGCGCCCCCGGCGAGGCCTCGGGCAGCGCGGCTTTGGAGGCCGCCATCGACGAGATGGCCGAGGCCTGCGGCATGGATCCGCTGGCGTTCCGCCTGCGCAACTACGCCGAGACCGAGCCGGCCTCCGGCAAGCCGTTCTCCTCGAAGGCACTTCGGGAGTGCTACGCGCGCGGGGCGGAGGCCTTCGGATGGAGCAAGCGCCCGCTGCCGCCCGGGCAGATGCGCGATGCGAACGGGCTCCTCGTCGGCTGGGGCCTCGGCACCGCGACCTTCCCGGCCCTGATGTTCCAGGCCGAGGCGCGGGCGACGCTCAAGGCCAGCGGCGAGGCGGCGGTCGCGATCGGGGCGATCGACATGGGGCAGGGGGCCTGGACGGCGCTCGCCCAGATCGCGGCGGAAGAGCTCGGCCTCGACATCGATGCGATCGACTTCCGCATCGGCTCCTCGGACCTGCCGAACGGCGGCATCGCCGGCGGCTCGGCCCACACCGCCACCGCCGGCACGGCGATCAAGGGCGCGGCGGCCGACGTCATCGCGCAGCTCGCTTCCCTCGCGACGCAGGATCCCCGCTCGCCGCTCTACGGCGCCGGCAATGCCGGGGTGATCGCCCGCGGCGGCCGCCTGGTGCGGCGCGACGACGAGAGCCGGTCCGAGGCCTTCACGGAGATCCTGGGCAGGGCCGGCCAGGATTCTGTCGAGGGCAAGGGCGCGGCCGGACCCGACGCGGCGCGGGAGCACTACGCCATGCACGCCCACGGCGCGGTCTTCGCCGAGGTGACGGTCGATCCCGATCTCGGCCAGATCCGCGCGACCCGCCTCGTCGGCGCCTTCGCGGCCGGGCGGATCATCAACCCGCGGCTGGTGCGCAGCCAGTATTTCGGCGGGATGATCTGGGGCGTCTCCTTCGCCCTGCACGAGCAGGCGGTGATGGACCCGCGCACCGGCCGGCCGATGAACGCCAACCTCGCCGAGTACCACGTGCCGGTGAACGCCGACGTGCCCTCGCTGGAGGCGATCCTGGTCGAGGAGGAGGATCCGCACGTCAATCCGCTCGGGATCAAGGGCGTGGGCGAGATCGGGGTGACGGGCAGTGCCGGGGCGATCGTGAATGCGATCTGGCACGCCACGGGCAAGCGGGTGCGGACGCTGCCGGTGACGCTGGACAAGCTGCTGTGAGAGCGCGCGCCGAACCCTCCCCCTGTGCGGGGGAGGGTGGCGAACGGAGTGAGCCGGGAGAGGGGACGCCGCTTCCGGAGGAGCCGCACGCGTCATGAAGGGCGCCCGCTGGATCAGCGTCGCGGTCCCCTCTCCCGGTCCCTGCTGACGCAGGGGCAACCCTCCCCCGCAGAGGGGGAGGGTCCAGGGCGGCGCGTGCTTCGACGGAGTGGGCTTACGTCCCCACCTTCCCCCCGCCCCGCTTGGTGATCGCCACCACCGCCGGGCGCGGCGGCAGGGCGGGGTCGAAGTCGGGCCAGCGGGTCGCCGGATTCTCGAAGGTCGCGGGCTGGGCGTTCGGATCCTCCTCGTCGGCCTCGCCGGGATGCTGCACGGCGACGAAGAAGGTCGTGTCGTCGGGGGTGAAGTAGGGGCCGCACATCTCGGCCCCCAGCGGCACCTGGAAGAAGTGCTTGGCGGTGCCGCGGCCGGGCCCCTGCGTCTCCATCGCCCAGATGCCGTCGGCGCGTCCGGTCTTGGCCGGCGAGTTGCCGTCCGTGGCGACCCAGAGCCGGCCCTGGCCGTCGACGGCGCAATTGTCCGGCATGCCGAACCAGCCGTCCTTCGTCGTCGCCGACGAGAAGGTGGCGCCCACCGCCGCGATCGCGGGATCGCCGCAGCGCACCAGCACCTCCCAGGCGAAGGCATCGGCCGCGAAGTCGCCGCCCTCGGGCGAGAGCTCGACGATGTGGCCGAAGCGGTTGTCCGGCCGCGGGTTCGCCGCGTCGACCTGGTCGGCCTTGCGGCGGACGTTGTTGGTCAGCATCACGTAGACCTTGCCGGTCTTCGGGTTGGCCTCGACGTCCTCCGGCCGGTCCATCTTGGTGGCGCCGAGAAGGTCGGCGGCCCGGCGGGTCTCGATCAGCACGTCGGCCTGATCGCGAAACCCGTTCTCCGGCGTCAGCGGGCCCTGCCCGAACACCACCGGCAGCCAAGTGCCGCGCCCGTCCGCGTCGAAGCGGGCGACCGACAGGGTGCCGTGGTCGAGGATGTCGCGGTTGGACGCCTTGTCGGCGGTGTTCACCGGATCCCGCGTGACGAAGCGGTAGACGTAGTCGAAGCGCTCGTCGTCGCCCTGGAACACGACGTAGCGGCCGTCCTTCGCCATCGCGCCGGCCGCGCCCTCGTGCTTGAAGCGGCCCATGGCGGTGCGCTTCACCGGCACGCTTCCCGGGTCGAACGGATCGATCTCGACCACCCAGCCGAAGCGGTTCGGCTCGTTGGGTTCTTTCCCCAGGTCGAACCGCTCGTGGAAGCGGCTCCAGCCGTAGAGGTTGCCCGGCATGCCGAGGCGCTTGTGGTTGCGTGCTTCCGCCGAGCCCTCGGGCAGCCGGCCCTGGAAGTAGTAGTTGACGTTCTCCTCGCAGGTCAGCCACGTGCCCCAGGGCGTGACGCCGCCGGCGCAGTTGTTGAGCATGCCCAGCACCTGGGTTCCTTGCGGGTCGGCGCCGGTGCGCAGGCGGTCCGAGCCGGCGGCGGGGCCGGCGATCCGCATCGGCGTCGTCGCGGTGATGCGGCGGGCGTAAGCGGAATTCGGCACCACGCGCCAGCGCCCGCCCTCGCGCTTCACCTCGATCACCGAGCCGCCATGGGCCGCCATCTCGATGTCGACGAGGTCGCGGCTCATGCCGGCGAAGGCCACCTTGCCGTCCTGCCGGCCGAGGCCGGGGAACATCAGCTCCTCGTTCGTGTACTCGTGGTTGACGGCGAGGAGGCCGTGGCCGGCAGGGTCATCCGTGCCGGGCAGGGGGAAGAAGCCGAGGAAGTCGTTGTTGTAGCCGAATTGCTGCGCTTGCGCGGCGGCCGACTGCCTGTGCGGGTCGAAGGGCGGTGCGCCGGGCAGGACGGGATCGCCCCAGCGGATCAGCACCTCGGCGTCGTGGCCCTCGGCCACGTGGTGGCGCTCGTCGGCGCCGGCCGGCAATTCGCGGAACGGGAAGGTCTCGGGCGCCGCGGCGGCGACGGCCCGGGGGGCCAGCGTCGCCGAGATCGCCGAAACCGCCAAGCTTCCCGCCAATCCCCCGCGCAGGATCTCGCGCCGGTCGAAGCGCCGGGCCACGACCTCGCCGAGGGTCGGGTTCGGGCTCGGGTTCGAGCCGGTATCCTCGGCCGCCTCGGCCTGCTGCGATCGGTTCAGCGACGGCTGTGTCATCGGGTCCCCTCGGCGCTCCGTCTCGGATCAAACCGGACGCTTACCCTGGGGACAATGGCGGGCGGATGACAACGCTCAGCGATGCGTTCGCCGCCGGGCCGGCAGCGCCCGCACGGACCCGGTGGTCTCGGGTGAGAACCACGGCGCCGGTTGTTCCTGCGGGCGGGTCTCGGCCAGCGAGCGGGAGGTGGCGTAGGGGTTGGTGACGTAGCTGCTCATGAAGGCGCCGCCGGCGGGCTCGCGGTCGCCGCCATTGGCGAGGGCCGGGACGGACAGGGCGACGGCGGGCAGGGCGACGAGGGCGGCGGCCGCCGCGGTGACGAAGCGGGTCATGACGTCGGATCTCCGGCCGCCCTTCGATCCCGGCGTCTCACGCGGGCGCGGCGGGACGAGGGCGGCATGGGAGAGATATGGGTCCGGCCCGTCCGGCCTCGCGTGCGCCGGCGCACCGGATCGATGGGCCGGGCGGCAGGGCCGGTCGAAGGGCTATTGTAATGCGACGCTTCAGCGCCTGCATCGCAAGCCCGTCCAGGGTACGCGACAGGACAGCGCCCCTGCGGCGTCGGTCCTTCTCTCCTGCTCAACCGACGGATCGCGGCGCAGGTCGGATCGGCTCTGCGCCGCCGCCTCACGGCAGCAGGTGCGCGTCCAGCCACGGAAGCGGGGCCGGGCACGGCAGGTGGCGGGCGATCCAGTCGACCACCGCGTCGGGCGTGTCGAAGAGCGGGGCGCGGGCGAGTGCCCGGCCGGGACCGTAGGTCTCCGCCACGCGCCACTTGTGGCGGTGCTCCGGCGCGGCGGTGCCGGGCTGCAGGCGGACCAGCAGCGAGACCGGCTGGTCGCCGAGATAGATCAGGCAGCCGTCCTGGTCGGCGCCCTCACGGCTCTGCACGCGAACATGGTGCTGGGTCAGCGTGCCGGCTGGCCTCGTCTTTGTGCCTCGCCCGAACATCGCGCTCCTCTCGTCGTCCTCTCATGAGCTAACAGGGCGGGTTAAACAGCAGCGAGGTGAATTCCGACGATTCGCGGTACCGGCGGGTGTTTTCGCGCTATTCCTCGCAACCTTACGTTCTCAGGCTGTCGCGACTGGCAATTACAACCAAAATTCGGTTAAACAATCGTAAATAGCGCCCGCTTGATTGATCGTGGCACGTCGTCGCCGTGTGCTCAAGCGGGCCAGTTCCGGAGAGCGACTGCTGGATCCGGTGTCGTCCCGGCAGCACCTCGCGCCTCGATTGCGTGACCCGCGTGTAGGCGGGGAGGCGCATTCCGCGAAACCTGCTAAACACCCGCCCGGGCACCGGAATGCCGGGCCGGCGGGAGGACGGGCATGGACGACGAGACGTTTCGGGCCTGGGCGCACCGGGCCGCCGACTGGTCGGTGGATTACCTGGCGGGCGTCGGCGAGCGGCCGGTGCGGGCGCAGGTGACGCCGGGCGAGATCTTTCGCCAGCTCCCGGCCGAGCCCCCGGCCGCGGGCGAGCCGATGGAGCGGATCTTCTCCGACCTCGACCGGGTGGTGATGCCGGGCATGACCCACTGGCAGCACCCGCGCTTCTTCGCCTACTTCCCGGCCAATGCCAGCCCGCCCTCCCTGGTGGCGGAGTTCGTCACCGCGGCGCTCGCGGCCCAGTGCATGCTCTGGCAGACCTCGCCGGCCGCGACCGAGCTCGAGACCCGGGTGATGGACTGGCTGCGCCGGATGATCGGCCTGCCCGAAAACTTCTCCGGCGTGATCCAGGATTCGGCCTCGGGCGCGACCCTCGCCGCCCTCCTCACCGCCCGGGAGCGGGCGCTCGGCTTCACCGGCAACGCCAACGGGCTCGCCGGCGGGCCGGTGTTGCGGGTCTACGCCTCGGCGCAGGTGCATTCCTCGGTCGACAAGGCGGTGCGCATCGCCGGCTTCGGCGACGCCAACCTGGTGCGGATCCCGGTCTCAGGGTCCCTCCACGGCATGGATCCGGACGCCCTCGACGCGGCGATCCGGGCCGACCGGGAGGCGGGGTTCAAGCCCGCCGCGATCGTCGCGTGCCTCGGCGGCACCAGCATCGGCGCCTGCGATCCGATCGAGGCGGTGGCCGCGGTGGCGCGCCGGCACGACGTCTTCCTCCACGTCGACGCCGCCTGGGCCGGCAGCGCGATGATCTGCCCCGAGTTCCGCGACCTGATGCGGGGGGCGGAGCACGCCGACAGCCTGGTGTTCAACCCGCACAAGTGGCTGTTCACTCATTTCGACTGCTCGGCCCATTTCGTGCGCGACCCGAAGGCGCTCACCGACACCCTGGGCATCCGCCCGCCCTTCCTGCGCACGCTGGGCCAGGACGGCTTCGTCGATTACAACGAGTGGTCGATCCCCCTCGGGCGCCGCTTCCGGGCGCTGAAGCTGTGGTTCGTGATCCGCCACTACGGCGTCGAGGGCCTGCGGGACATGATCCGCGCCCACGTCGCCTGGGCGCGGGAGCTCGCCGGACTCATCGCGGCGGAGCCCGGTTTCGAGCTGACGACCGCGCCGATCCTGTCGCTGTTCACCTTCCGCTACGCCCCCGAGGGCGCCGGCGATCTCGACGCGCTGAACGCCCGCCTCGTCGAGCGCATCAACGACGACGGCCGCACCTACCTGACCCAGACCCGGCACGACAACCGCTTCGTCATCCGCTTCCAGGTCGGCCAGACCACGACGACGCGGGAGGACGTGATGATCGCGTGGGACGCGGTGCGGGAGATCGCGGCGGGGTTGCGGGCGGGGTAGGGGCCGAAAGTCGGATTACGCTACCGCCGTCGGTCCATCGGCCCCGCAGACCTCGGCGGCGATCTGCGCGAAGGCGTCCTCCAGGAACGGCGCGGCCCCCTGGTCGCCGCCGGCCTGGATCCAGGCCTCGATCGCCAGGCGCATCGCGCCGAGGGACACCATGGCGACGAGGCGCAGGGCGTGGCTGCGCGCCGGGTCCGGCCAGCGCTCGACGAGAGCCGCGTGCAGCGCCTGCTCGTGCAGGCCGTAGCTCGCCTGCTTGCGCGCCTGCAGGATCTCGCTCGTGCGCATCACCCGGTCGATGCCGATGAATTCCTGGGTGCGGAAGCCGGCGACGAGCTGCAGCATCGCGTCGCGCACCACCGCGACCGGCGCCCCGCCCGCCGGCTGCGCCAGCACCGCCTCGCGCAGCTGCGCGTTGAACCCGCGCATCTGCCATTCCAGCAGGATCTCTTCCTTCGACTTGAAGTAGGAGAAGAACGTCCGGCGCGAGATGCCGGCGGCCTCCGCGATCGCGTCGAGCGTCGTCGCCTCGTAGCCGCGCTCGCTGAACAGCCGCAGGCCGGTCTCGGCGATGCGCCGCAGCGTTTCCCGCCGCTTGCGCGCGCGCAGGCCCTCGGGCTTCGGGACGTCGCTCTCCATGCCGGCCTTCTCGCATGCCGGTCCCCCCTTGAGAAGCTGCACCTGGTGCAGTAATAATTTTGCACCGAGTGCGATCATGCACTGGGTGAAAGGGAGTCTCGGCGATGTCGGGATGGACTCTGTCGGACATGCCGTCCCAGGCGGGGCGCAGCGCGATCGTGACCGGCACCGGCGGCCTCGGCTTCGAGGACGCCCTGGCGCTGGCCCGCGCGGGGGCCGAGGTGATCGTCGCCGGGCGCAACCCGGACAAGGGCGCGGCGGCCCTCGCGCGGATCCGGCAGGCGGTGCCGGAGGCGACCGTGACGTTCGAGCCCCTGGACCTCGCCAGCCTCGCCTCCGTCGCCGCCTTCGCCGAGCGGATGGCGGGGAGCCGCGACCGGATCGACATCCTGATCAACAACGCCGCGGTGATGGCCCCGCCGACGCGCCAAGTCTCCGCCGACGGGCACGAGCTGCAATTCGCCACGAACTACCTCGGTCACGTCGCCCTCACCGCGCGCCTGCTGCCGCTGCTGCGCCGGGCCGACGCCCCGCGGGTGGTGTCGCTGTCGAGCGTCGCGGCCCGGGGCGGGCGCATCGTCTTCGACGACCTCCAGGGCGAGCGCGCCTACCGGCCGATGGCGGCCTACAGCCAGTCGAAGCTCGCCTGCCTGATCTTCGCCCTCGAACTGCAGCGCCGCAGCGAGGCCGGCGGCTGGGGGCTCGCGAGCCTCGCCGCCCATCCGGGCGTCGCCCGCACCGACCTCCTGCCGAACGGCGCCGGTCCGCGCAGCTTCGCCGGCCTGGCGCGCACGTATCTGTGGTTCCTGTTCCAGCCCGCCGACCGGGCCGCCCTGCCGACCCTCTTCGCCGCGACCGCACCCGAGGCGGCCGGAGGCGCCTATTACGGCCCGGTGCGCCTCTCCGAGACCCGCGGCGCGCCCGGACCCGCCCGGGTCCCGACCCCGGCGCTGGACGCAGCGGCGGCCGCGCGGCTGTGGGAGGTGTCAGAGCGCCTCGCCGGCGTGAGCTTCGACGCGTCGGCCGAGGCGCCCCGATGACCCCCATCCTCGCCCGGTTCGTCACCGCCGCCCTGCTCGGCGCGGCGCCGCTCGTGAACCTTCACCCTTGCGCCGCGGCGGCGGCCGAGCGGCCAGCGAGCACGCCTGTCGTCCGAGGCACGGACGATGCCGGTGCATCGGCATCTCCTGGCCGACGATATCATAAACTCATACTTTGCCCGGTGAGCGAGGACTCGCCATGGCATCGAGCTACACGGTGGGAGACTCTTCCGAGCGGTTCGTGAGGGAATTGGTGGAGAGCGGCCGCTACGCATCCGCCAGCGAAGTGATGCGTGACGGCCTTCGACTCATGGAGGAGCGCGAGCAGGTGCGTGCCGCCAAGCTGGAAGCCTTGCGGCAGGACATCCGGGAAGGCCTCGACAGCGGACCGGTCGAACCGCACGACATGGCGGCGATCAAGGCCGAGGCCCGCGCGCCACGCCGCCGTCGCAACGAAGACGCGGCGCGTGGCTGACCTTGTCCGGCGTCCTCGCGCCCGGCGCGACCTTCTCAAGATCTGGGATTTTACCGCCGGCCACAATGAGGCGGCAGCCGATGACGTTCTCGAACGGATCGAAGCTGCTCTGATCATGCGGGCGGAAAATCCGCTCGCTGGTCGGGCAAGGCCGTAACTGACAGCCGCGCTACGCAGCTTTCCGGTTGGGAGCTACCTGATATTTTATCAACCAACCGCTCGCGGGATCGAAATCGTTCGCATCTCGAGCGGTTATCGCGACATTCGGCAGAACGAATTCCAGGACTGACTCCAACGATCCAGTCGTTCTGGCGTCGAGGTCACCGCGTCATCAGCCGGCATGGGCGTGGTGACAGGCTTGGCGAGAGCGGGGTGGCTTGCTTAGTGCACCTCACAAACTTCCCGCCGCGCCGACGCCGCCACAGCCAGCGACAACGGCGATCGGGAGTTTTGTGAGAGACACTTACCCCCGCCCCGTCCGCGTCGGGGGGCAGCGCAGCACGGCCTCCACCGCCTCGCGCGACTTGCCCCGGACCTCGTAGCCCATTGCCTCGAAGCGCTCGATCAGCGCCGGGCTGTCCTCGGCCGTGCAGGCGGCCCAGGCGGCGAGGCGCTCGTTCATCGTGTGCAACTCGGCGGACGGGTTGCGGGGCGGGGTGGGCGTGTCGCTCATGAAGGCGGCCTCGTGCCGGCGTGAAGACCCGAGATCAACGCGCCGGCCGCATTCATGGTTGTGTCTTAAATCACCCGCCTCACTCCATGGTCGGGGCGAGCTTCTTCACCCCCGGCACGTCCTCGCCGAGCCAGGCGGCGTTCTTGGCGGTGCCGTCGAAGGTCGCGCTGGTCTTGAACAGCTCGTACTTGCCCTCGAGCGCGTAGGGCCGGCTGCGGTTCAGGAGTTCCGCCACCGCCGCCTTGTCCATCGGCGTGAAGGTCTTCACCGCCTCGAAGGCCTGGTCGAGGTCGCGCTGGTTCTGGATGCCGGTGATGACCACCGAGGTCGGCAGGTTGAGCGAGAAGTGCAGGTACTCGATCGGCTTGATGGCTGCGTCGCTCTTCAGGATCACCCCGTCGCCGAAGGTCTTCATCGCGAGCGCCGCGATGCCGTTCTGGACGAGGTAGGGCAGGACCATGTGGCCGAAGCTGCGGAAATGCGCGTCCATCACGTTGATCGGCATCTGCACCGAATCGAAGTGGAAGCCGCGCTCGGCCGCCACTTCGAGCATCTGGAGGTGGATGCGCGGGTCCTTGTGGCCGGTGAAGCCGATGTAGCGCAGCTTGCCCGCCTTCCTGGCTTCGACGAACGCCTCCATGGCGCCGCCCTCGGCGAAGACCCGATCGGGATCGTCGTAGCGCAGGATCTCGTGATGCTGCACGAGGTCGATCCGGTCGGTGCGCAGGCGGCGCAGCGACTGGTCGATCTGCTTCATGGCTTCCTGCTTGGTCCGCCCGTCCATCTTGGACATCAGGAAGACCTTGTTGCGATACCCGTCCTGCTCGAGGGCGATGCCCATCCGCTCCTCGGAGCGGCCCTCGTTGTAGTCCCAGCAATTGTCCATGAAGGTGATGCCGCGGTCGACGCCTTCGTGGATCAGCCGGGTCGCCTCGGCGTCGGTCACGGCGCTCTTGCCGAGATGGAAGCCGCCCATGCCGATCGCCGAGATCTTCTCCCCCGTCCGGCCGAAGGGCCGGTAGAGCATCTCGCCCCGGCGCTCGCCGGGATCGGTGACGAAGGGCAGGTCGGCGGGGTCGTTCGGCCGGGTGCCCGGCAAGGGACCGGAGCTGGGAGGAGGCGGAGCGTTCACGGCCGCCCCCGCGCTGCTGGTGACGGCGAGACCGGCGCCGAGGGCCGCGCCCTGCAGGAAGCTGCGACGTTCCATGGCGTTTCTCCGTGATTCATGAGGAAGCCTCCGCGAGCCGGGTTGCCGCGTGGAGCAGGCGCAAGGCCGCGCAGGCGGCGCCGTAGCCGTTGTCGATGTTGACGACCGCGATGCCGGGGGCGCAGCTCGCCAGCACCGCGTCGAGGGCGGCGCGGCCTCCTTCGGCGACACCGTAGCCGACCGAGGTCGGCACCGCGATCACCGCGCCGGCGACGAGGCCGCCGAGCACGCTCGGCAAGGCGGCGTCCATGCCGGCGGCGCAGATCACCACCGGATGGGCCCGGATCTCCTCGATCCGCCGGGTCAGCCGCCACAGGCCCGCGACGCCGACATCGGCGATGAGCGTCGTGGCGTGGCCCTGATAGGCGAGCGTGCGCTCGGCCTCGCGGGCCACCGGCACGTCCGAGGTGCCGGCCGCCACGATGGCGATGCGGGCAGGCCCCGCGACCCGCCGCGCCTCGCCGAAGAAGGCGGTGCGCGAGACCGGGCAGTAATCGAGCCGGTCCTTGTACCGAAGAGCCGCAAAGCGCTCCGGGTCGAGGCGGGTGACGAGGAAGCGCGCGCCCCGCTCGTCCGCCGCCGCCAGGATGGCGTCGATCTGCGCCGGCGACTTGCCGGCGGCGAACACCGCCTCTTCGAGGCCGATCCGCTCCGTGCGGGCGAAATCGAGGGTGAACTCGTCCTGGATGCTCACCGTGGCGGCCCTCCGGGTCGCAGACCTCCCGTCAGGAAGGCGCTGCCGGTGCGATAGGGCGCGAAGGAGACCGGCGCGTCCGAGAGCCGGGCCGGCGCGCACGCGGCGATGCGCCGGCCGAGATCGGCCTGCGCCCCCTCGGGCAGGCTGGCGAGGCTCTGGGGATCGAGCTCGACCACGATGCCGGCGGCGCGCACCCGGCAGCGCACGGCGCGCTTGGCACCCGTCACCGTCAGATCCTCGCCGACCAGCCGCTCGACGGCGTGGATGAAGGCCAGGGTCTCGGGCTCGATGCGGATGCCGGTCTCGACCCGGCTCGACAGGCAGGGCGCGGCGGGCAGCTCCGCCACGGCGCCGAGGCCGAGGTCGCGGGCGAGCGCCCGCACCATCGCCTTGCTGAACGACGCCTCGACGAAAGGATGGCGCACCCCGTGCTCGCGGGCGGCGTCGAGGCCGGGGCGGTACTCGCCGAGGTCGTCGAGGTTGGCGCCCGACACGATCCGGCGGTCGGTCACCCGCCGGATCGCCCCGTAGAGGTTGGTCTTACAGAAGAAGCAGCGGTTGACCGGATTCTCCCGGTAGGCCGGGTCGGCGAACTCGCCGGCCTCGATCACCCGGAGCCGCCAGCCCTCGCGGGCGGCTTCCGCCCGCACCCGCTCCGTCGCCTCGCCGGGCACCGCCGGCGAGACGGCGTGGACCATCAGGGGCGGTTCGGCACTCGTGCGATGTGCGATCGTCGCCAGCGTCAGGCTGTCGACCCCGCCGCTCACCGCGACGGCGATCGGTCCGAGGCGCGAGATGACGGATTCGAGGGCCGCGCTCATCGCTCGTCCTCCTGTGATCTAAGCGCCAGCCGCTCGGCCTCGCGACGCAGGGCCTGGCGGGCGGCATGGCCTTCTGTCGCCAGCGCGTCGTCGGCCTCGGCCTTGGCGGTGCGCCCGCCCGGCCGGTCGACGCTCTTCACCCGGACCGGCCGGCCCGCCACCTCGACCGTGTTGAGCCGCCGCGCGAGCGCCGCGCCCGAGACGGTGTGGTGGCGCAGGCCGATCGTGGTGGTCTCGCGGAAGCAGGCCTCGATCGCCTCCTCGATCGCGTCGGCCCGGGCCAGCGCCCGGACATGGGTCATCATCCGGCCCTTCTTGCCGAAGACCGGCATCTGCACGACGTCGAAGATCTTCGGGTGCGACCTCAAGCGGTCGAGTCCCATGGCGAGGTCTTCCGCCGACTGGTCGTCGACTTCGAACTCGATGATGCCGAGCTCGCGGTGGCCGGGCGATCCGGTCTCGCCCTGCTCCTCGAAGACGAGCACCCGCAGCACGTTGCTCAGGCCCGGCAGCACCTTGGTGCCGAAGCCGAGGCCGCTGCGCAGGAGCCGGCGCGGCCCGCTCTTCCGGGCCTGTTCGCCGCAGAGATGGCGCAGGATCGCCGCGCCGGTCGGGGTCACCCGCTCGCCCGGCACGCCGTCGTCGAGGGTGAGGAAGCCTTCGAGCAGGAGCGCGGTCGCCGGCGCCGGGACCGGCAGCGGCCCGTGCTGGGTGCGCACCCGGCCGGAGCCGAGCGGCAGGGCCGAGACGCTCCAGGCCGTGGCATGGATCGCGTCGATCAGGTGCGCCGCCGCCACGATGTCGGCGATCGAATCCCAGGCGCCGACCTCGTGGAACGCCACCTCCTCGACCGGGATGCCGTGCACCCGCGCCTCGGCCTGGGCCAGGTGCCCGAAGATCGCGAGCGCGTGGGCGAGCACGGCCGGGGCCAGCCCGCAGGATTCGAGGTCGCGGCGGATGCCGGACCAGTGCCGGTGCGCGTGCCCGCCGCCGTGATGGTGATGGCCGTGATCGTGAGGGTGGTGGTGATCGCTATGGTGATGGTGATGAGGGGCGTGCGCGTCCGCCGGCCGGTCCGGCGCCTCGCCCTCGGGGCCGGTGACGGCGAAGCGCCGGCCCTGCAGCACGCCGTCGCCGTGGGCGAGGAGGGCGCAGGTCGTGCGGCCGCGGCTCGCCCGCGCCACGCTCTCGCGCACGCCCGCCTCGTGCTCCGGAAAGGCGTCGAGGAGCGCCGCCACGACCATGTCGCCGGCGACGCCGCCGACGGCGTCGAGATGAATCTGCATCGGGTCCTTCGCCCCGGTCTTGGATCTCATACCGGTCGGGGGCACATCGGCCCGCAGGAGCCCGCGGCAAGCGGCGGCCCCTCGGGACAGACCGTCGCAGCGGGGACGGGACGGATTTTTTCTCCCCGCCCCGGTGGATCGCCCCCGCCCGCCGGGGCATAAGCCCGGCCAAACATCCCTTCCAAAACATCCCTTCAAGGAGAGGACGCGACCCATGCCCATCACCGGAGAGAACCTGATCGGCGCCGCCGCCCGCAGGGGCGAGGGCGAGAGCTTCCGGGCCGTCGAGGCCGCCACCGGCAACCCCCTGGAGCCGGCCTTCGCCTCGGCGACCCCGGCCGACGTCGAGCGGGCCTGCGCGCTCGCCGCCGAGGCCTTCGACGCCTACCGCGAGACCTCGCTCGAGGACCGCGCCCGCTTCCTCGAGGCGGTGGCCGATGCGATCGTGGCGATCGGCGACGAGCTGATCGTGCGCTGCATGGCCGAGAGCGGCCTGCCGCGGGCCCGCCTCGAGGGCGAGCGCGGCCGCACGATCGGCCAGCTCAAGATGTTCGCCGGCGTGGTCCGCGACGGCGGCTTTCTGGAGGCCCGGGTCGATCCGGCGCAACCCGAGCGCAAGCCCCTGCCGCGCCCCGACCTGCGCCTGCGCCAGATCGCCGTCGGCCCGGTCGCGGTGTTCGGCGCGTCGAACTTCCCGCTTGCCTTCTCGGTCGCGGGCGGCGACACCGCCGCGGCGCTCGCCGCCGGCTGCCCGGTGGTGGCGAAGGCCCACCCGGCCCATCCCGGCACCTCGGAGCTGGTCGGCCGCGCGGTGCAGGCGGCGGTGAAGCAATGCGGCCTGCCGGAGGGCGTGTTCTCGCTCCTGATGGATTCCGGCATCGCCGTCGGCCAGGCGCTGGTCGCCGATCCGCGCATCGCGGCCGTCGGCTTCACCGGCTCGCGCCGCGGCGGCGTCGCGCTGATGCAGGCGGCGGCCTCGCGCCCCGTCCCGATCCCGGTCTACGCCGAGATGAGCAGCATCAACCCGGTCGTCCTGCTGCCGGCGGCGCTTGAGGCGCGGGGCCGCGACATCGGCCGCGCCTTCGTCGGCTCGCTCACCCTCGGCTCGGGCCAGTTCTGCACCAATCCGGGCCTGATCCTGGCGGTGAAGGGCGCGGGCCTCGACGGCTTCCTGGAGGCGGCCTCCGCCGCCCTTACGGAGACCCAGGCCGCCACGATGCTGACGCCCGGCATCCACAAGGCCTACTGCGCCGGCGTCGCGGCGCTCGAAGCCAACCCGGCCGTGACCACCCTGGCGCGCGGCCTCGCCGGCGGCACGCATCAGGGCCAGGCGGCGCTCTTCTCGACCACGGCGCAGGCGTTCCTCTCCGATCACACCCTCGCCGAGGAGGTGTTCGGCGCCGCCTCGCTGGTGGTGCGCTGCCCCGACCTCGCGACGATCCGCGCGGTGCTGGAGCGGCTGGAGGGCCAGCTGACGGCGGCCGTCCATCTCGACGAGGCCGATTTTGAGGCCGCCCGGGCGCTGCTGCCGGTGCTGGAGCGCCGGGTCGGCCGCATCCTGGTCAACGGCTTCGGCACCGGCGTCGAGGTCGGCCACGCCATGGTGCATGGCGGCCCCTATCCGGCGACTTCGGACGGCCGCACCACCTCGGTCGGCAGCCTGGCGATCCACCGCTTCCTGCGCCCGGTGAGCTACCAGGATCTGCCCGAGGCCCTGCTGCCGGCCGCCCTGAAGGACGGCAACCCGCTCAAGCTGTGGCGGCGGCAGGACGGCAAGCTCGCGGCGCCCGAAGCCTGATCGTCCCGGCGCCTGAGAGCTGTAGACGTCCGCGGGAGGCCCTACGGCCTCCCGCATCCGGCAGGAACCTGCCCCGGGTATCCTCGTTGATCGCCGCACCACGTGAGGAGCGCGCGATGATCGATCTCAGCAGCATCAAGGAGCACATGCCGGTCGTCGGCTCCGACGGCGGGCATGTCGGCACGATCGATCACCTCGACGGCCAGCGGATCAAGCTGACCAAGACCGACCCGGCGGCCGGCGGCCACCATCACTTCATCCACGTCGATTCCATCGCCGCCGTCGCGGGTGGAGAGGTGCGCCTCAACCGCACCACCGCCGAAGCGAAGGACGAGTGGGCGACGGCCTGACCACGCCCGGGCAGCACCTTTCGGCGGTAGACCGAGGGAGGATGCAACCGGAAGCGCGGGACTTGAGTTAGGTTAACAATCCTGGACGAAAAAAGGGCCGCCCCTTGAGAAGGCGGCCCGAGTCTAGGGAGGAAACGCCCGAGGAGGGCGCGAGCAGCGCAGCGGCATCGCCACCGCCCTGCACAGGACAAACCCGGTCCGCTGCCGCGTGGTTCCCGGGCGGGAACTGATACCAAGGTCCGCTCCGGCGGGCCTTCTTTTTGCCGGGATCGACGCGGCGGCATTCCGCGACGGGCCGACGTGGATTCCGGCCGCCTCCCGCGCTCCCGCTTGTTATCGCTTGACCAGACTGGCCCTGGTACGGATCGTGCCTCGCACCGGCCTGCGCCCGACCGCCCCGGTCCGGGGCAGCCAAGGGTGGAAGCGAGCACCATGCGGGCGATCGACACGCAGGCTTTTCTCAAGGATCTCCACGACCTGCGCGCCATCGGCCGCTTCCGCACCGGCGTGCACCGCCCGACCTACTCCCCCCAGGACATGGAATCCCGGCGCTGGCTGATGCGGCGCCTGGAGGAGTGTGGGCTCGATCCCTCCATCGACGGCGTCGGCACGGTCCTCGGGCGCCATCGGGGCGAGGGCCCGCACCTCCTCGTCGGCAGCCACATCGAGAGTCAGAACGAGGCGGGCTGGCTCGACGGGGCGCTCGGCGTGGTGGCGGGCCTCGCGCTTGCCCGGGCCGGGCTGCCGGTCGACGTCGTCGCCTTCGCCGACGAGGAGGGGCATTTCGACGTCGGCTTCCTCGGCAGCCGCTCCGCCATCGGCGAGGTCACCGAGGCCGAGATCGACGGCAGCCGCAACCGCACCGACGGCACCCCGTTGCGCGAGGCGCTCCAGGCCGCCGGCCTCGCCGGCCTGCCGCGGATGCAACTGGAGGCGGGGCGCTACCGCGGCTTCCTGGAGATGCATATCGAGCAGGGCACGCAGCTCGAATCGACGGGTTTGCGCCTCGGCGTCGTCACCGGCATCGTGGCGATCTGGCAGTGGCGGATCGTGATCGAGGGCGCGCAGGACCATGCCGGCGGTACCACCATGGCGGAGCGCCGCGACGCCGGCCTGACCGCCGTGCGCCTGCTCGCCGCCATCGACGAGGCCTTCCCGCGGGTCTGCGGCGAGCGCAGCACCTGGACCACCGGCCGCATCACCCTCGATCCCGGCGCGCCGAGCATCATCCCGGGACGGGCCGAGATCCTGTTCCAGTTCCGCGACGTGTCGATGCCGGTACTGGAGCGGATGGAGGCGACCCTGCGGGCGCTGATCCGCGAGAGCAACCGGCGCGAGCGCTGCACCGCGACCCTCGAGGAGATCTCCCGCAACAGCCCGGCCCTGTGCGATCCCGGCCTGATGGGGGCCTTGTCGGAGGCGGCCGGGGCCCTGTGCCCCGGCGGCTGGCAGACGATGCCCTCGGGCGCCGGCCACGATGCCCAGAACGTCGCCAAGGTGATGCCCGCCGCGATGCTGTTCGTCCCCTCGATCGGCGGCATCAGCCACCATTGGTCCGAGGACACCAAGGAGGAGGACCTGGCGCTCGGCGTACAGGTGCTGGGGGCGGCGGCCGAGCGGGTGCTGGCGGGCGGGAAGACCCTGGCCGTCGAGTAAGGCATAACGGGCCGATGAGCACGGTCCACGATTTCGCCCCCGCCGCTCCCGACGGCACGCCCCACCCGCTGGCGCAGTACCGCGGCAAGGTGCTGCTCGTCGTCAACACCGCCTCGGCCTGCGGCTTCACCCCGCACTATGCCGGGCTGGAAGCTCTGTGGCGCCGCCACCGCGAGGCCGGCCTCGTGGTCTTGGGGTTTCCCTGCAACCAGTTCGGCGCCCAGGAGCCGGGCGATGCCGAGGAGATCGCCCGGTTCTGCACGCTCAACTACGACGTCAGCTTCCCGCTCCTGGCCAAGGTCGAGGTGAACGGGGCGAGGGCCGAGCCGCTCTTCGAGCACCTCAAGGAAGCCCGGCCGGGGCTGCTCGGCACCCGGGCGATCAAGTGGAACTTCACCAAGTTCCTGGTCGGCCGCGACGGGCGGGTGATCGCGCGCTTCGCCCCGCGGGTGAAGCCGGAGGCGCTGGAAGCGGCGGTGGTGAAGGCGCTGGCGGAAGCGGTGTGAGGCCATCATCCGGCCAAAATGGCCGAGCTAGTCCTCACGCGTGACGACAGCCCGTCGCGCGTTGGAAGTCCACCCATGTCGCTCTCCCGCCGCACCCTCCTCGCCGCCTCCCTGGCGACGCTTCCCGCCCTGGCCTCCGGCAAGGTCCTGGCGCAGGCCGAGGGCCAGTGGCGCGCGGTGACCGGCGACAACGGCCAGCCGATCCCCAACACCCGCCTGCCGGGCGAACTCGCCTCGGAGATCGGCCGCCTGCGCGGCGTGACCTGGCTCGGGCCGCGGGAGGCCTCGGTCACGCTCTACGAGTTCTTCGACTATAATTGCCCGTGGTGCCGGGCGGCGGCGCGCGACCTCGACGACCTCGTCAAGGCCAACCCGGACCTGCGCATCGGGCTCGTCAACAACCCGATCCTGTCGGTGCAGTCGGCTCAGGCCGCCAAGGTGGCGCTGGCCGTGCAGCGCGCCGGCGGCTCGGCGGCAACCGCCAAGCTCTACGCCGCGCTGCTGGGCCCCGGCACCACCGGGCGCAACGACGGCCCCCGGGCGCTGGAGGCGGCTTCGCGGCTCGGCCACGACCGGGCGGCCATCGAGCAGGCGGCCGATTCCGACGAGGTGCGCGAGGCGCTCAAACAGCAGATGAGCCTCGCGGCCAATCTCGGCCTGCACGCCACCCCGTCCTACGTCGTCGGGACCTCGGCGCTGCTCGGCTATCCGGGCCCGAAGAGCCTCGCCCGGGTGCTCTCGAACGTCGCCGAGTGCGACGAGATCGCCTGCGCGAGCTGAGATCCGTCCGACCCGCGAAATTATTCGGAAACCCTGCCGAAACCTCCGCGGCTCGGCCGCCACGGAGGCGGGCCCGCGCCCCGGCACGTCCGAAAAGCGCAATCCGACCATCGTCGAAGCGCCGCCCCGTTGACGCAACCGCGAGGCACCGGATGGGTTTAAGCCCACGGCCCGCCTCGCGATTGGCGCGCCTCTGCTCGCCTTGCGCCCCTTAAAAACCCATGCTAGGCCGGCGCCGCGCCGGGGGAGGGGGCATTCTTCTCGCGCCGGAGCCTTTCCCATCATCGACGGGCCGCGCGCCGCCGCCGCTCCACTCCAGACCGGTGCGATCCGGCCGGACCCGTCGGGCCAGGACATGAAGAGAGAGCGCTGGTGGCTCAGAACGCATCGGAATCGGGTTCTCCCCTGGCGGGCGTCGCCGGGCGGTACGCCTCGGCGTTGTTCGAGCTCGCTCGCGAGGAGCGGGCCGTCGACGCGGTGGCCGAGGGGCTCGACCGGTTCGACGCCCTGCTGACCGAGAGCGCCGACCTGCGGCGCCTCGTGCGCAGCCCGGCCTTCTCGGCCGAGGACCAGGTCAAGGCGATCGAGGCCGTGCTGGCCAAGGCCGGCATCCAGGGGCTGGCCGCCAACTTCATCCGCCTCTCGGCCGCCAACCGCCGCCTCTTCGCGCTGCCGGACATGATCCGCGCCTATCGCGAGCTGGTGCGCGAGTCGAAGGGCATCGTGCGCGCCGAGGTGCGGCTCGCCGAAAAGCCCTCCGACGCGGTCCTCCAGGACATCAAGGCGTCGCTGAAGGACGTCGCGAAGGCCGAGGTCGACCTCGATCTCCGCATCGATCCGAGCCTGATCGGCGGCATCGTCGTCAAGCTCGGCAGCCGCATGGTCGACGCCTCGTTGCGCACCAAGCTCAACAGCATTCGCCTGGCGATGCAGGGCGCCCGCTAAGGGCCCCGCACCCGCCACTTCCAGAACACCGCCCGACACGCGAAAAAACGAGGGAAGGTCCAGATGGACATCCGTGCCGCCGAGATCTCCGCCATCCTGAAGGAGCAGATCAAGAACTTCGGCCAGGAGGCCGAGGTCACCGAGGTCGGTCAGGTCCTGTCGGTCGGCGACGGCATCGCCCGCGTCTACGGCCTCGACAACGTCCAGGCCGGTGAGATGGTCGAGTTCGAGTCGGGCGTGCGCGGCATGGCCCTGAACCTCGAGCAGGACAATGTCGGCGTCGTGATCTTCGGCTCAGACCGCGAGATCAAGGAAGGCCAGACCGTCAAGCGCACCGGCGCCATCGTGGACGTGCCGGTCGGCAAGGGCCTGCTCGGCCGCGTCGTCGACGCGCTCGGCAACCCGATCGACGGCAAGGGCCCGATCGTCGCCGAGAAGCGCAGCCGGGTCGACGTGAAGGCCCCGGGCATCATCCCGCGCAAGTCGGTGCACGAGCCGATGGCGACCGGCCTCAAGGCGATCGACGCCCTGATCCCGATCGGCCGCGGCCAGCGCGAGCTGATCATCGGCGACCGCCAGACCGGCAAGACCGCCGTCGCCCTCGACACCATCCTGAACCAGAAGCCGGCCCATGCCGGCACCGACGAGAAGGCCAAGCTGTACTGCGTCTACGTCGCGGTCGGCCAGAAGCGCTCCACCGTCGCCCAGTTCGTGAAGGTGCTCGAGGACAACGGCGCCCTCGAGTACTCGATCGTCATCGCGGCCACCGCCTCGGACGCCGCCCCGATGCAGTTCCTGGCGCCCTTCGCCGGCTGCGCCATGGGCGAGTACTTCCGCGACAACGGCATGCACGCCGTGATCGTGTACGACGACCTGTCGAAGCAGGCCGTCGCCTACCGCCAGATGTCGCTGCTGCTGCGCCGCCCGCCGGGCCGCGAGGCCTACCCGGGCGACGTGTTCTACCTGCACTCCCGCCTGCTCGAGCGCGCCGCCAAGATGGGCGACGCCGCGGGCAACGGCTCGCTGACCGCGCTCCCGGTCATCGAGACCCAGGCCAACGACGTCTCGGCCTACATCCCGACCAACGTGATCTCGATCACCGACGGCCAGATCTTCCTCGAGACCGACCTGTTCTACCAGGGCGTGCGCCCGGCGGTGAACGTCGGCCTCTCGGTGTCGCGCGTCGGCTCCGCCGCCCAGACCAAGGCGATGAAGTCGGTCGCCGGCAAGATCAAGGGCGAGCTGGCGCAGTACCGCGAGATGGCGGCCTTCGCGCAGTTCGGCTCGGACCTCGACGCCTCGACCCAGAAGCTGCTCAACCGCGGCGCCCGCCTGACCGAGCTCCTGAAGCAGCCGCAATTCTCGCCGCTGAAGATGGAAGAGCAGGTCGCGGTGATCTATGCCGGCGTGAACGGCTACCTCGACGCGATCCCGGTCAACCGGGTCCGCGCCTTCGAGGACGGCCTGCTCTCGACCCTGCGCACCAAGCACACGGACCTGCTCGACGCGATCCGCTCCTCCAAGGAGCTGTCGGCCGATAGCGGCGCCAAGCTGAAGGGCGTGGTCGAGTCTTTCGCCAAGTCCTTCCAGTAAGCCTCCGGCTCGACACCAAAGGACCCTCCGATGGCGAGTCTGAAGGACCTGCGCAATCGCATCACCTCGGTGAAGGCGACCCAGAAGATCACCAAGGCGATGCAGATGGTCGCCGCCGCCAAGCTGCGCCGGGCGCAGATGGCGGCGGAGAGCGCCCGGCCCTACGCCGAGCGCATGGCGCAGGTGCTCGGCAACCTCGCCGCCAACCTGACCCCCGGGGCGGAGACGCCCCGGCTGCTCTCCGGCACCGGCCAGGACCGCACCCACCTGCTCCTCGTCTGCACGGCGGAGCGCGGCCTGTGCGGCGCGTTCAACTCCTCGATCGCGCGGCTGGCCCGTGACCATGCCCGGCGCCTGATGGCGCAGGGCAAGACGGTCAAGATCATCTGCGTCGGCAAGAAGGGCTACGACGTCCTGCGTCGCGAGTTCCGCGACCAGATCGTCGAGCTGATCGAGCTGCGCGGCGTGCGCCAGCTCGGCTTCGAGAACGCCGAGTCGATCGCCCGCAACCTGCTCGGCCGCTACGACGCGGGCGAGTTCGACGTCGCGACCCTGTTCTACTCGCGCTTCCGCTCGGTGATCGCCCAGATCCCGACGGCGCAGCAGATCATCCCGGCCGAGATCGCCCCGACCGAGACCGCCCCCACGGGCGCCTCGGCCGACGCGGTCTACGAGTACGAGCCGGGCGAGGGCGAGATCCTGGCGGCCCTGCTGCCGAAGAACCTCACCGTCCAGATCCTCCGGGCGCTCCTGGAAAACGCCGCCTCCGAGCAGGGCGCGCGCATGGGTGCCATGGACAGCGCCACGCGCAACGCCGGCGAGATGATCAAGAAGCAGACCTTGATCTACAACCGGACGCGCCAGGCGATGATCACCAAGGAGCTGATCGAGATCATCTCGGGCGCCGAGGCGCTCTGACCGCACGCAATCAGGGATTAGCATCATGGCGAACACTGCCACCCCCGGCGCCGGCTCGAACAAGGTCGGCCACATCACCCAGGTCATCGGCGCGGTCGTCGACGTGCAGTTCGAGGGCCACCTGCCCGAGATCCTGAACGCCCTCGAGACCAAGAACAACGGCAACCGCCTCGTCCTCGAGGTCGCCATGCAGCTCGGCGAGAACACCGTCCGCTGCATCGCCATGGACACCTCCGAGGGCCTGGTCCGCGGCCAGGAGGTCACCGACACCGGCTCGCCGATCCGCGTGCCCGTCGGCGCCAACACGCTCGGCCGCATCATGAACGTCATCGGCGAGCCGATCGACGAGGCCGGCGAGATCAAGACCGAGTCGCTCCGCGCGATCCACCAGCCGGCCCCGTCCTACGCCGAGCAGTCGACCGAGGCGCAGATCCTCGTCACCGGCATCAAGGTGGTGGACCTCCTGGCTCCCTACGCCAAGGGCGGCAAGATCGGCCTGTTCGGCGGCGCCGGCGTCGGCAAGACCGTGCTGATCATGGAGCTCATCAACAACATCGCGAAGGCCCATTCGGGCTACTCGGTGTTCGCGGGCGTCGGTGAGCGGACCCGCGAGGGCAACGACCTCTACCACGAGATGATCGAGTCCAAGGTGAACATGGACCCCAAGGAGCACGGCTCCGCGGAAGGCTCCAAGTGCGCCCTGGTCTACGGCCAGATGAACGAGCCCCCGGGCGCCCGCGCCCGCGTCGCGCTGACCGGCCTCACCGTCGCCGAGCATTTTCGCGATGAGGGCCAGGACGTGCTGTTCTTCGTCGACAACATCTTCCGCTTCACGCAGGCGGGCTCGGAAGTGTCGGCGCTGCTCGGCCGCATCCCCTCGGCGGTGGGCTATCAGCCGACGCTCGCCACCGACATGGGCGCCCTGCAGGAGCGCATCACCACCACCACCAAGGGCTCGATCACCTCGGTGCAGGCGATCTACGTGCCGGCCGACGACCTGACCGACCCGGCGCCCGCCACCTCGTTCGCCCACCTCGACGCCACGACCGTGCTGTCGCGCTCGATCGCCGAGAAGGGCATCTACCCGGCGGTGGACCCGCTCGACTCGACCTCGCGCATGCTGTCGCCGGCGATCCTCGGCGAGGAGCACTACACCGTCGCCCGCCGCGTCCAGCAGGTGCTGCAGCGCTACAAGGCGCTCCAGGACATCATCGCGATCCTGGGCATGGACGAGCTGTCCGAGGAGGACAAGCTGACCGTGGCCCGCGCCCGCAAGATCGAGCGCTTCCTGAGCCAGCCGTTCCACGTCGCCGAGATCTTCACCGGTTCGCCGGGCAAGCTCGTGGCGCTCGAGGACACCATCAAGGGCTTCAAGGGCCTGGTGGACGGCGAGTACGACAACCTCCCCGAGGCGGCCTTCTACATGGTCGGCTCGATCGAGGAGGCCAAGGAGAAGGCCCAGCGCCTCGCCGCCGCGGCCTGATCGGCAGCGACATTGTGGGCCCGGCCGCGAGGCCGGGCCTTTTCGCGCAAATCCTGTCGCGCCTGACGAAACCGGAAACGACCTGACCCCATGGCCACCTTCCAGTTCGACCTCGTCGGCCCCGAGCGGATCCTGTATTCCGGCCCTGTCGACGCCGTGCAGCTTCCGGGTTCCGAGGGCGAGATGACGGTGCTGCCCGGGCACGCGCCCGTGCTCACCACCCTCAAGACCGGCATGCTGGTGATCACCGAGAGCCCGCAGAAGGGCAAGCGGGTGCTGGTGCGCGGGGGCTTCGCCGAGATCAACGCCACCTCGCTGACCGTGATCGCCGAGCGCGCCACCCCGATCGAGGAGCTGACGCCGGCGATCATCGATGCCGACATCGCGGCGGCCGAGCTCCAGTACGACGCTACCGACGATTACGATCGCAGGATCGAGATCGAGGGCCAGATCGCGCAGCTGCGCGAGGCCAAGGTGGCGCTGAGCTTCTGATCCCGGATCAGACGGTTCGACGTTTCGAGAGGGCGGTGGGAGCCACGAGGCTTCCGCCGCCCTCTTCGCGTTCACCGCAAGGGTTTCAAGGCAAGGGTTTCAAGGCAAGGCCGCGGTGGCGACCGGGATCGGCGCGAGCCGGATCCACGGCACCCGGCCGGGCTCGAACGCGTCGCGGGCGGTCCGTCGCCACAAGGGCGGGGCGTGATCGCCGACGAGCAGGATCTCGGTTCCCGGATGGGCCAGGGCGATGCGCGACACCGCCGCGAACACGTCCTGCCAGATCTCCACCATGGCGCAGACCTCGCGGTCGGCGAAGGGGCCGCCCGGGCGCCCGCAATCGTGGCGCGGCGTCGCCTCGCCCCGCGGCACCGGCACGTGCGAGTTCAGAGTGAGCCAGTAGACGAAGGCGGGCCCGGGCGCCGCCAGCTCGGCCTCGACCACCGCCGCCACGTCGGTGTCGCAGGGGCCCGGGAACGGGCCGCCGCAGGCCCGGGCGAAAAGCGGCGCCATGCCCTCGCCGAACAGGCTCTTCTGGAAGCCGGCGAGCGGGTACCACTGCGCGCGGCCGTAGAAGCCGGCATGGTAGCCGTGCACCGAGACCGTCCGGTAGCCGCGGGCGGCGAACCGCCTGGGCAGGCAGGTCGGGTCGTCCGCGGTGAACATCTGCCTGGTGAAGACTTGGCGGTGCGAGCGGTAGGTGCGGCACAGCTCGCGCATCTCGCCCGAGGCGGTGGCCCCGAAGAAGGCGCTGGTGCCGGTCGTGACCGTGTAGAGCCGGCGCAGGGCCGGATCGTCGAACGGCGCCGTCAGGACCGCGCGCTGGCCGGCGTCGCGCAGGACGCCCAGGCTCTCGACCATGACCATCAGGATCCGGCGCGGAGGCCGGTCCTGGCCGGTCAGGGCGTCGAATCCGGAGCCGAGGCTGCCCGAGTCGAACGGCTGGCCGACGCTTGCCGGCGACCCGAAATCGTAGGCCGTGGAGCCGTTGACGAGGCCGTCGCCGACGAGCAGCCCGGCGACCGCCGCCGCGAAGACCGGGCGGCTGCCCCGGCGCATCGCCGGGCCGGTCCGCATCAGGAAGGTCAGGTAGGCGAGTGCGAGACCGACGGCAGCGGCGCCGGCCGCGTAGGTGGGGGTCGCCAGGAGCGTCGCCAGCGTGCCGGCATCGATCAGGTGCAGGAGCGCGCCGGGATCGAGGAAGAACATCCGGCCGACGGCGAAGGCGAGGTCGAGCACCATCACCGGCAGGGCGAGCAGCGCCAGCGCCCAGCCCGGAAGTGTCCCGCCGAGGAGCGCGAGCGCCGCGTAGAGCGCGATGGCGCTGGTGCGCGCCGGTACGCCCGCGACGGTGCCGGCGACGAGCGCCAGGGCGTTCGGCAGCACGAGGCCGCCGACGAGGAGCGGCACGCTCGACCGGACGAGGGCCGTGGCGTGCCGGAGCGACCGCAAGGCCGCGGCGGAGGCTGCGGATCCATGACGTAGAGGCATGCCGACTTCATAGCCGGTTCTCGTTAATGCCGCCTCCGGTCTCGTCGGAATTCCAGGTCTAGAGACTTGCCGTCGGGGTAATCTGAAGGGATCGGCTGCGATTTAACGGCGGTTGCATCGATCGCAAGACAATGGGGAACGATGGTTTCGCGACGGCGGCGCCGGTCTTCCGGCGCCGCAACCTTGCGACAGGCAAGGACGATAATCTCATGGCGCGGGACACTATCCGGCGCGGGAGATCGCCCCTCACGCCTCGTCGCGCAAAACCCGCCGGATGATCTTGCCGGTTGTGGTGAGCGGCAGGGTCGGCCGGAACGCGATCTCGCGCGGGTATTCGTGGGCCGACAGATGCGTGCGCACGAAGGCCTGGATCCCGGCGGCGAGGGTGTCGGACGGGGCGTACCCGGTACGCAGGACCACGAAGGCCTTGACGATCTCGGTGCGGACGGGATCCGGCTTGCCCACCGCCGCGGCGAGCGCCACCGCCGGGTGGCGCAGCAGGCAATCCTCGATCTCGCCCGGGCCGATCCGGTAGCCCGACGAGGTGATGACGTCGTCGTCGCGGCCGACGAAGTGGACGTAGCCGTCTTCGTCCATCCGGCCCTGGTCGCCGGTGGTCATCCAGTCGCGCAAGAATTTGCGCTCCGTCGCCTCCGGGTCGTTCCAGTAGCGCAGGAACATCACCGGGTCGGGCCGGGCGACGGCGATCTGGCCGGTTTCGTCCGGGTCCGCCGGGCTGCCGTCCGGACGGATCACCGCGACGCGGTGGCCCGGCACCGGCTTTCCGGTCGATCCCGGCCGGGCCAGCCCGAGGGCGGCGCAGGAGGCCAGGACCAGGTTGCACTCGGTCTGGCCATAGGCCTCGTTGATGGTGAGCCCGAGCGCGTCGCGCGCCCAGTTGAAGGTCTCGGGGCCCAGCATCTCGCCGGCCGAGGCGAGGGTGCGCAGGTGGCTCAGGTCGAAGCGGCCGCGCGGATCCTCGACGGTGCGCAGCATCCGCAACGCCGTCGGCGGCACGAAGGCGTTGGCGACCGAGAGGTCGGCCATCAGCCGGAACGCCTCCTCGGGCTCGAATTTTTCCGCCTTGCGCGCCACCACGGCGACGCCGTGATGCAGGCTCGGCAGCAGCGCGTTGAGGAGCCCCCCGGCCCAGGCCCAGTCGGCCGGGGTCCACATCCGGTCGCCGCGCCTGGGCATGAACTCGTGCATCATGGAGAAGCCCGGCAGGTGGCCGAGCAGCACCCGGTGGCCGTGCAAAGCCCCCTTCGGCGGGCCGGTGGTGCCGGAGGTGTAGATCATCAGGGCCGGGTCGTCGGCCCGCGTATCGACCGGGACGAGATTCGGCGAGGCCGCCGCCAGGAGGTCGGCATAGCCGAGCGCCCGGTCGCCGGCGCCGTCGGTCGAGACGACGAGCTCGAGGTCCGGCAGCGCGTCGCGCAAGGGCCCGAGCTTGGCGACGCCGCCCGCATGGGTCACGACCGCCCGCGCGCCGGCATCCCGCAAGCGGTGGAGCAGGGCTTCCGGCCCGAACACCACCGCGAGCGGCAGCGCCACGGCGCCGAGCTTGTAGATCGCCAGATGCGCCACCACCACGGCGGGGGACTGCGGCAGCAGCACCGCCACCCGGTCGCCGGCCTGGACGCCGTGGGCGCGAAGGGCGTTGGCGAGGCGGTTCGAGGCCTCGCTCAAGGAGGCGAAGCTCCAGGCCTCGATCCGGCCGTTCGGCGCCACGTCGAGGATCGCGGTGCGGTCCGGGTCGGCGGCGGCCCAGCGGTCGCAGACGTCGACCGCGATGTTGTAGCGCTCCGGGATCCGCCAGCGGAACCCGGAGACGAAATCCTCGTAGGAGGTGGGGGTGGTCACGCCTCGCGCGGCGGGAACCCGCCCTCGAACACGAAGTCGGACAGGGGGTGGCGGTCGTTCGGGGTCTCGCGGGCGCGGGTCTCCTCCGGCAGCGTCGCCGGGTCGGCCTTGCGGCCGACCGCGAAGGCGGCCTCGACCCGGTGGTGGGGCGGCAGGTTCAGGGCGGCCGGCGCGGCTTCGTGGTCGAAGCCGGTCATGCCGTGGGCGTACCAGCCCATCTTGACCGCCTGAAGCTGGAACAGGGCCGAGGCCGTGCCGGCATCGAAGGACGCGCTGTAGGAGGGCTTCAGCCCGTCCTTGGTGTTCATCATCCCGTTCGAGGCAATGAAGACCAGCGCCCCGGCCGATTTCACCCAGCCCTGGTTGAACGGCACGAGGAGGCGAAACAGCGTCTCCCAGGCCGGGGTGTCGCGAAGCGCGTAGACGAAGCGCCAGGGCTGCGAGTTGTAGCCCGAGGGGGCCCAGCGCGCCGCCTCGATCATCGTCATCAGGTCGGCCTGCGGCACCGCCTCGCCGGTGAAGGCGCGGGGCGACCAGCGCTCGAGGAAGAGCGAGTCGATCGGATGGTCGGCTTTGCGGGAATTGGCGGATGTCACGGGCGTCAGGATCTCCGTGGATGTCGCGTCGTCCTGCCAGCAAGCGCGGCGGTTGTCACGGGGCAGGAGCACCGGACCTTGGCGCGGCTGACCCGCGGAAACCTCATACCGACCCCGGTGTTGTCCTCGACACGAGCGAACCGGCCGCAACAGGAGACGGATCGATGGCGAAGACGGATCAGGCGCGGCCCAGCTTGCGCGACTTCGACCCCTATGCCGACCGCAACGGGCAGGACATGGGGCAGGATTCGCCCCTCGACGTCGGGGTGCCGCAGCGCACGCAAGGAGACATGGCCCACGACCCGATGGGCCAGGCCCGCGACGCCCGGGTCGCGTCCGATTTCAACCGCCTCGACGCGACCGGCGCGACCGACGGCAGCCAGGCCACCGAGGACGAGACGCCGCCGGAGAACCTGCGCCGGATCAGCGACCCCTCGACCGGCAGCTCCGCCACGCAGAATCCCGCCGCCAAGGAGGCGATCGACCGGGCGACCGCGGCGGTCGGCCAAGATGAGACGGATTGACGAGGGGGAGTGAGACGATGACGCGCAAGCCCGACGACGTGGTGGGCAGCCGGGGCGGTCCCGCCGCCGGCGGCGGCCACCAGACGCCCCAGCAGGAGGCGATCACCCGGCAGGAGGGAGGCGGCCGCGACGAAGCCGAGCTGAAACGCGAATGGTCCTCGGCCGGCACCCCCGGCCGGCCGCCGGTCTCGGTCGGAGGCAGCTCCGGCGGCCATTCCGATCAGATCGCCGCCCAGGGGCCCCGCGAGGGGAAGAAGGCCGCGGACGGCGAGTACCGGACCGAGAAGACGGGCGGCAAGGTCGATTGGTGAGGAGAACGGGATGGCTGAGCGCAAGGACGACCGGGGGCCCAAGTCTCCCCGCGACGACAGGATCACCGCCGACGACCTGAAGGGCGTGGCGGCGGTGCCGCAGGACGGCGACGGCGAGACGAACAAGTCCGGGGCGAATGCCGGGGACCGGCAGGGTGACGAGGTCGATCCGGGGGCGGGTTAGGACACCGGGCGCATCCGGGCCGCCCCGAGTCGAGACGGCCGGCCGCTTCGCGGCCGGCCCGGTTTCTCACGAGGACGACGATGACGAAACTCTTCATCGCGCGGGTGCGCGGGACGTCCGGCGATCGGCCGCTCGTGACGGTGCGCGCCGCGGCCGAGGGCGAGGCGAGGCTGTTTCTCGAAGCGGCCTACCCGGACGACGAGGTGGTCGAGGTCGCCGAGCCCGGCGACTGGGTCAGCACCTCCGACACCGGCTCGAAAACCGGGGACGTGCGCGAGCATCCCGGCGTGGCGTGGCAGGCGCCGACGACCGGCCTGGGCTAAGCTTCGGGCCGGTCGAAAATCCTGCCCTGCGGAAAGGCACCTCCGCGGCGTACCGATCGGGGTGCAGGCTTGAGCCCTCACCCACCCCTCTGCATATGGAGGCCATGTCCTCCCTCTCCGCGCCACCCCGCCTGATCCCCCGCCCGCATCAGGTCGAGGCGATCCGCGCCATCCTGGCGGCGCGGGCGGAGGGGCGGCCGGGCTTCCTCCTCGGCGACATGACCGGGCTCGGCAAGACGCTGTCGGTCTGGGGCGCCGTGGCGGCGATGCCCGAATCCGCCGTGCTGATCGTCTGCCCGAAGGGGGCGATGCCGCAATGGCGGCGCACGATCCGCGATTCGGGGCTCGCCCAGAAGGACGTGACGCTCATGAACTACGAGCGCACCAAGTCCCTGCTGGCCCTGCCCGCCGCGAGCGCCCGCCGCTCGGTGCGGGCGAAGAACAACGAGCTCGCCAAGCTCGGGCAGCCGAAGCGCGTCTGGCCGATCGTGGTGTTCGACGAGGCCCACCGCCTGCGCAACCCGACCTCGCAGCAGGGCCAGGCCTGCCGGCGGATGGCGGAGGCCGCCGCCTTCACGGTCTATGCCAGCGCCACCGCCGGCCAGGCGCCGCATGAATTGTCCTATCTCGGCGCGCTGCTCGGCCACGCCGTCGGCCGCCCGGTCGAGACCATGGCCGATTTCCGCGCCCTGATGCAGCACCTGAAGATCGGCCGCGCCAAGGGGCGCTGGCAGAACTGGTCGTGGGAGCCGAACGCCCGCGACCAGACCGTGATGGCCGACCTGCTCTATCGCGGCGCACGCGCGATCGGGCTGCGGCGGCGGCCGGCCGACATCGCCGGCTGGCCCGAGGTGCAGCGGGAGCTGGCCCCCACCGCCCTCGATGCACCCTCGAAGCGCCTCTACGACGCGACCTGGCGCGAGTTCCGCCGCGAATGGGGCCTCGCCGGGGGCTCGAACCGGCGCGCCGCCGGCTGGGCGGCGGATCTGCGCTTCCGCCAGAAGGCGAGCCTGATCCGCGTCGCCGGCACGCTCGACCTCGCCGAGGACCTGCTGGCGTCGGATGAGCAGGTGGCGGTCTCGGTGGCGTTCCTGGAGACCGGCGCGGCGCTCGTCCAGGCCTTCACCGGCCGCGGCTGGCGTGCCGGCGCCATCGACGGGACGCAAAGCCCTGAAACCAACGAGGCGGTGCGGGTCGCCTTCCAGCGGGGCGAGCTCGACGCGGTGGTGTTCACCGTCACCGAATCGATCTCGCTTCACCGCAACGAACTCTCCGGCGGCGAGCGCCCGCGCAGCCTGATCGTCCACGACATGCGCCACAGCGCGATCCAGCTCAGCCAGATCGAGGGCCGCTGCCACCGCGACGGCGAGCGCGCCGCGATCCTGTTCGCCTACGCCGAGGGTACCGTCGAGGAGCGGGTGGCCGCCACCGTGATCGCCCGCATGGCCGGGATGGACAGGATGGCCGGCGAGGATACCTCCCTCCTCGACGCCATCGCGCGGATCATCGATGGTGAAACCGAATAGGGAGTTCCACCGATGGTGACGCGAGGGTTCACGGGGCGCCGCCCGGCCCGGCCGGATGCGGAGCGCCTGCCGCCGGGCCAGTACCTCACCGAGGATTTCCCGGTGCTGCAGCTCGGGCCGACGCCGACGATCGACCTCGCGCGCTGGCGCTTCACCCTGCGGGAGGGAGCGAGGCCGCTGAAGAGCTGGAGCTGGGCCGAGTTCGAGGCCCTGCCGCGCACCCGCTGGAAGGGCGACATCCACTGCGTGACCAAGTGGTCGAAGTTCGACACTGCCTGGGAGGGCGTGACGATCGACGACCTGCTCGCGGCGGCCGGGATCGCGGCGCCGACCCCCTACCTGCTGGCCGAGGGCTACGACGACTACACCACCAACGTGCCGGTGGCCGACCTGACCGGCGCCAGGGCCATGGTGGCGACCCGCTACGCCGGCGCGCCGATCCCGCCCGACCACGGCGGGCCTGCGCGACTCCTGGTGCCGCACCTCTACTTCTGGAAGAGCGCCAAGTGGGTGAAGGGCCTCAGGTTCACCCAGAAGGACGAGGCCGGGTTCTGGGAGCTGCGCGGCTACCACATGGTTGGCGACCCTTGGCGCGAGCAGCGCTTCACGGGGGATTGAGCGGTGCCGCTCGTCTGGCAGGACGCGCGGATCACCGCCGCCGCACCCGAGACGTCCCGCGTGCGGCGGCTCACCCTGGCGGTCGGCTGGCGCGAGCCGTTCCGGGCCGGCCAGCACGTCGACGTGCGCCTGACCGCGCCGGACGGCTACCAGGCCCAGCGCAGCTACTCGATCGCCTCCTCGCCGACGGCCCCTGGAACGATCGACCTCCTGATCGAGCGCCTCGACGACGGCGAGGTCTCGGGCTTCTTCTCCGACGTGGCCGAGCCCGGCGACGCGATCGAGCTGCGCGGGCCGATCGGCGGGGCCTTCGTGTGGGATCCGGGTTCGGGCGGGCCGCTGCTCCTCGTCGGCGGCGGGTCCGGGGTGGTGCCGCTGCTCGCCATGCTGCGCCACCGGGCGGAGGCCGCGCCGGACGTGCCGGCCCTGCTGCTCTACTCCGCCCGCACGCCGGACGAGGTGATCGCCCGCGAGGAGCTGATGCGCCGCGACGCCGAGGAGCCGGATTTCCGGCTGAGGCTCGTCCTCACCCGGGCCCCGGGCGGCCGGCGGATCGACGCCGACACCGTCGGCGCGGCGCTCGCCGCCCTCGGAACCCCGGCCCATACTTTCGTGTGCGGATCGAACCCGTTCGTCTCGGCCGCCGCCGACCTCCTGGTCGAGGCCGGCGTGCCGGCCCGCACGATCCGCACCGAGCGCTTCGGAGGATAGACCGCGCGATGCAAGAAGCGACACGACACGAGATCGGAGTTCGAGAGATCACCGGCCGCACCCGCGTCTTCGCGATCCTCGCCGACCCGATCGCCCAGGTGAAGGCGCCGCAGGGGCTGAACCGCATCATGGCCGAGCGCGGGGTCGACGGGGTGATGGTGCCGCTCCACGTCGCCGCCGCCGACCTCGCGACGGTGCTGGCGGGCCTGCGGGGCGTGCAGAGCTTCGGCGGCGCGATCGTCACCGTGCCGCACAAGACCGCGATCGTGCCGCTCCTCGATCACGTCAGCGAGGCGGCGCGGTTGGTCGGGGCGGTCAACGCCGTGCGGCGCGAGGCCGATGGCCGCCTCGTCGGCGAGATCCTGGACGGGGCCGGCTTCGTCGCGGGCCTGAGGAGCGCGGGCCACGATCCGCGCGGCCGCAGCGCCTATCTCGCCGGGGCGGGCGGGGCGGCCAACGCCATCGCCTTCGCGCTGGCCGAGGCCGGGGTGAGCCGCCTCACCGTGCACAACCGCACCGCGGCGCGGGTGGAGGACCTGTTCGCGCGCCTGCGCCGCCTCGTCCCGGACCTGACTTTGAGCCTCGGCACGCCCGATCCGTCGGGCCACGACCTCGTGGTCAACGCGACCTCGCTGGGTCTGCGCCCCGACGACGCCCTGCCCCTCGACCCCGCCGGGCTGAACCCCGACCAGCTCGTGGCCGAGATCATCATGCAGCCGGCCGAGACGCCGCTGCTCGCGACCGCGGCGGCGCGGGGCTGCCGCACCCATCCGGGCTGGCCGATGCTCGAGGGCCAGCTCGCCCTGATGGCGGATTTTTTGCGGATGCGGGCGTGATCCGGTTCGGAGCTTGTTCGACTCGCTCCGGAAGAACTCAGAGCCCGTTCGATCAAGGCCCACAGATTTGACACCCTGCATGTCATTCCGGGCTCCGCTGCGCGGCTCCGGAATGACATGTGCGCGGCCCCGGAATGACATGCAGGGTGTCAAATCTGTTGGGAGATCATCGGAACTGCGCCTCACAGCCCCAGCCGCATGGCGGTGCGCAGGGGCGCCATCACCCCGTAGCCGAGGCTGGGGTGCCAGCTCGACGGGCCGCGGCGGCTGGCCTCGGCCTGGAGCGCGACGGTGAGGTCGCGGGGGCTGAGGGCGGCGTGCGGCAGCCGGGTCCGCAGAGCGGCGACGCAGCCGGCGGCGACCGGGCAGGCGGCGGAGGTCCCGGCATCGGCCTTCCCCGGCCCGCCCGCCTCCGAGCCGAGGAAGTCGGTGTAGCTCGCGAGGTCGGGCTTGGCTTAGACCATCCCGGGAATGCCCGGGCCCTGCAGCGCGTCGCCGGAGCGCCGGCCCCGCAGGGTCGCGCCGGTCACCGTGATGACGTCCGGATGGGCGTTCGCCCCCATGATGGTGGCCCGGCTGCGCGGGCCGGCCCGCCCGCCGGGAGAGTTCTGGGGCTCCGGACCGTCGTTGCCGGCCGCGAACAGGATGTCGACGCCGCAGCGGGAGAGCGCCCCGACGATCCGGTTGAAGGGATGGCGCGGATTGTCGACGTAGCGCCCGGGATGGCCGGGCGGGAAATCCCAGCTCTCGTGGCCGAGGCCCCAGGAATTGGTGACGACGAGGGCCTTGAAGCGCGGCTTGTCCGTCCGCACGACCGCGAGCAGGTGCGCGTAGGCCTGGAGCGCGTCGCTGAGGACGCCGGGCCCCGCCTCGGGCAGGACGGGCAGGTCGAGGAGCGTCGCCCGCGGGGCGGCGATCAGGGCGCCGTAGGCGCACATCGTGCCGGGGCCGACCGGGTGGTGGCCGGCCTCGACCGGACGGGGCGGCCAGCTCAGCGTCGCGTCGAGCGAGGCCGCGACGTCGCGCGCGGCCAGGTGCGCGAGGTTGATGCCCCCATCCACCACTGCGATCGCCACGCCCGCG